>CAYZQM010000125.1:0-18763 GCA_964480175.1 uncultured Sandaracinaceae bacterium | reverse complement strand
CTGCTGTCTCTGCTGCTGTCTCTGCTGCTGTCTCTGCTGCTGTCTCTGCTGCTGTTTCTGCTGCTGTCTCTGCTTGCTGTCTCTGTTGCTGTCTCTGTTGCTGTCTCTGCTGCTGTCTCTGCTTGCTGTCTCTGCTGCTGTCTCTGTCTCTGAATCGGGCGCGGGCGCGGGCGCGGGCACGGGCGCGGGTCTGAACGAGACCATGCCGCCTTTCTAGGCTGCTTCTGCCTCTGCCTCTGTCTCTGTCTCTGTCTCTGTCTCTGCTTCTGCCTCTGCCTCTGCCCCCGCCATCACTGCCCGTACAACGCCCGCGCGAGCTGCTCGCCCAGCTGATCGAACGCCGCGGTCGCCAGCAGGTCGTACATCGCGCGGCTGCTCGACTCGGAGCTCCCCCGATCCACCGGCAGGGACTCGGGCGGCTCGACGCTGAAGCGCATCGTCGGACGGGGCGTCTCGCCGAGCGCGTCGGGCAGGCGCAGCTCGACGACGAAGTCCATGCGGAAGCCTGCGAATCGCCGCGGCTCGATCGGTGCGCCGTAGCCGCCGTAGCCGCCGAACCCGATGGTCTCCAGCACGTACACGTCGCCGGTGGGAACGACGCTGTAGTCGATGCGGATCTCGGGGTGCTCGGCGGCCGGGTCGTTCTGCTCGTGCAGCATCCGGTCGAGCGCCGCGAGCTCGTCGTCGCTGCTGCCGAGATCGCGCTCCGCGGCCAAGCGCTCGCGGATGTCGGCGTCGCTCATGCGCCACGGCAGGCCGACGCCGTGCGCCAGCGGCAGCACGTCGGGGTCGGCGAACTCCGCGAAGCCTCGCCGCAGCCGGTCGTAGACCATGGTCTCGCGCACCCGGTTCGCGCGCGCCATGAACGCGGGCGCGATGGGCTCGATGTCCACCCGGTTGCGGCGCCGGACCTCGAGGTCGAGCGCCTCCAGCGCCGTCGTCGCGGGCGCGCGGAAGCGAACCCGCACCTCGCGACCCGGGTGCGCCTCGAGGTAGCCGAAGAGCTGCTCGAAGAACGCGAGCAGCTCGCGGCGGCTCCCGCGCGTGCGCAGCGCCTCGAGCGCGTTGCCGTAGCGCACGTGGCGCAGGCGGGTCGCCTCGTCGGCCTCGGGCGTGCCGGGGTAGCCCTCGATCACGCTGTTGAAGCTGTCGATGTCGTCGTGCTCCCGCGCGTTCGCGAGCGCGAGGCCGGGCATCAGCGTGCGCGCCTCGGCGACGTGCTCCGAGTCGGGATAGCCCGCGACGAACGCGGTGAGGCTCCAGATGTCGCGGCGCGCGCTCTCCCACGCGAGCGCCTCGCGTTCGATGCGCGCGGCCGGCGCGTCGGCGGCGTCGGGGTAGGCCTCGATGAAGGCGTAGAGCGCGTTCACCGTGCCCTCGCGCTGCGCCGCGAGGTACGCCGCGTGCGGGATGATCTCGCGCTCGACGCGCTCGGCCTCGCTGCCGCCGTGATCGGCGTAGCAGCGCAGCGCCTCTTGATCGTCCATCGCCGCCGCGAACGCCGCTGCGTCGCTCAGCTGGTTGCGCAAGGGAAAGAGCAGACCGCCGACGAGCAGCGCCGCGCCGACGCCGACGAGCGCCGCGAGCCCCATGCCCCTGCGCGGCCGCGCGGTCTCCGCCTTGCTCAGCGCGTCCGAGCGTCGCAGCCCCTCGAAGGGATCGCGCCTTTCTCTCGCGTTCCCCTCCGGCGGCTGGGTCGCGGCCTTCTGCGCCGCCTCGAGCGAAGGCACCAGGTCCTCGAGCGCGCTGCCGGGGACGAAGCACGACTCGCTCGGCTCGCCCTCGATCCAGAACGTCAGCTCGCCGTGCGACGCGAGCGGCAGCGGCTTGCTCGATCCGATCGCCGCGACCTGCGCCAGCGGCACCACGCGCAGCGCCGGGCCGCGCGCGATGATCAGCTCGCGCGGCAGCACGTACACGCCCGCCTCGAAGGGCAGGCTGCGCGCGGCGAGCAGCTGCCGGACGTACGCGACGAGCAGCGCGAACGGCGCGGCGAGCCCCAGCGCGTAGGCGACGATCCATCCCCACTCCTGGCTCGGGGAGCAGGGATCGCCGAAGCGCACCGCGAGCGCGCCGAGCGTCGCGATGGGCGTGAGGATCGCGACCATCGCGAGCGCGCGGTGCTCCGCGAAGAAGCGCGTGGGCGCGAAGAGCAGGCGGCGATCCGACTTCAGCGCTTGCTCCAGCTCCTTGGTGTCGCTCTTGCTGAGCGCGCTCAGCGAGAGCGTGCGCGCGCCGCTCTCCGTCGCGGTGGGATCCTCGAGATCGGGCGCGCGCGGTCGCTCGGGCTCGCGCTGCGCGCGGTACGTGACGGGCTCGGGCGGCGGCGCACCTTCGGGGCGCGGCGCATCGGGCGCGGCGCTCGCGGCCTTCGCGACGGAGGGCGCGACGTCGGGCTTGCCCTGCAGGCGACCGGTGAGCGAGAGGGGACCGCTGACGGCGGGGAGGGGACGCGCGGCGTACGCGCGGAGCCGCTTGGCTGCTTCGGGCGAGAGCGTGAGATCGAGCTGCTGGCCGACCTCGCCGATCAGCGCGACCTTGTTTCCGTCGAACGCGAGATCGGTGCTCGCGCGCGGCAGCTCGGTGAAGTGCCCCGTGGTGGACTTGCGGACGATCTCGAACAGCGCGAGCTCGGCGGCCTCTCCGTCGACCGCGCCCGCGAGCGTGGTGTAGAGGCGACCGAGCATGTGGAACGGGAGCTCCTCGGTGATGCGCACGATCACCCGCGGACCCACGAAGACCGGCCCGTAGAGATCGCCGTGCGAGCGCGAGGTGGGGCAGACGAAGAAGCCCTCGTGGGTCTCGGCGGGCGTGGGCGGCGCGGGCAGGTCGGTGAGCGCGACCGCGGGCAGCGTGTCGAGATCGACCCAGCGGGTGAGCACGCCGTTGTCGATCAGGTCCTCGACCCGCCCGATCTCCTTGCTCGGGCCGAACGTCTCGGTGCGTCCCGAGCTCAGCTCGATGACCACGCGATCGGTGATCACCTCGCGCGTGCCGTAGCGGCTGCGGTAGACGACGACGAGGCGCCGGATGCCTCGGATGTCCCTCAGCGCGATCTCGCCGTGGCCCCCGAAGAGCTTGCGGTAGATCAGCCGCTCACTGGTGAGGAAGTACGAGAGGCGGGTGCGAGGCAGCGCCCACGCGACGAGCAGCAGCGCGATCACCGCGAACGGCGCGAGGAGCGCCGGGAGCATCGCGAGCATCTCGAGCGGGGTGTCGTCGAGCAGGGCGTGCGTGAGCAGCGACATCCCTCCGGAGATCGGTCCCAGCACGAAGAAGAAGCCGAACACCGCGAGGAAGCCGACCCACTGCGAGTGACCGGTCACGCCGCTGGCCTTGCTGGCCCAGAGGAGGCGCTCGCCCGATCGAAGCGAGACGCCAGGCGGGAGAGACCCCGAGATGGACGCCATGGCCCGCGACTTGTCACAAGAGGCGCGGAGATCCAAGCGCGTCGAGCCGACCGCCGCCGGGGCGAGCCGCGAGGCGAGAGCGCTCGAGGCGTGAGGTACGTAGCGGTCTTCGACGAGCAGCCGCAGCGACGGAAGCAGCAGCAGAGGCAGAGGCAGCGACAGAACCAGAACCAGAGGCAGCGACAGAACCAGAACCAGAACCAGAGGCAGCGACAGAACCAGAACCAGAGGCAGCGACAGCGACCGTCGTGAACGTGATCGTGATCGTGGTCGTGAACGTGAACGATCTTCAGCGAGCAGCAGGCGCAGCGGCTCGTGGTTGGTCGCAAACCGATCGCCCCGCACCCATTCCGAACGCCTCCCGCACCAGCGGGCGCGGGCTGCTCGGGGATCAGAAGGCGACGAGTCGAGCGACGTGGTCGTGGTCGTGAACGATCTCGGCGCGCAGCAGCAGAGACTGAAGCAGCAGCTGCTGTACACCGCGACCGTCGTGAACGTGAACGTGATCGTGGTCGTGAACGTGAACGATCTTCAGCGAGCAGTAGGCCCAGCGGCTCGTGGTTGGTCGCAGACCGGTCGTCCCGCACCACTCCGAACGCCTGCCGCACCAGCGGGTGCGGGCTGCTCGGGGATCACAAGGCGACGAGTCGAGAGACGTGGTCGTGGTCGTGAGCGGCGGCTGCTGCTGTGAGCTGGATCGTCGAGCGTCTGAGCGTTCACGTTCACGACCACGATCACGATCACGTTCACGACGGCCGCGCTGTCTCTGCCGCTGTTGCTGTCTCTGCCGCTGTCTCTGCCGCTGTTGCTGCCGCTGTCTCTGCCGCTGTTGCTGCCTCTGGTTCTGTCTCTGCCGCTGTCTCTGCCTCTGTCTCTGCCTGGCAACTCACGGGCGCGGGCACGGGCTCACGCCCTCGGCATCAGAGGTGGTAGCGATCGCGGTGCTCGATGTAGTGCCCCACCCGCTCACCGAACGCCGTGCCCGCCAGCTCCTGCGCCTCGACGCCGGTCGCGGCCACCGTCACCTCGATCTCGAGCGCGGTGGTGGTGCGGCCGGTCCCGTCGACGATCTCGACGGTGCCCGCGACCGCGGTGCCCGACTCGGCGGGCGTGAACGAGAGGGCCGTCACCCGCACGGTGTGCTCGTGATCGGTCTCGGCGGTGACCAGCGAGTAGTGCTCGGTGCTGTCCTCGAAGCGCGAGGACATCGCGCGCTCGAAGGCCGCCGTGTCGGCCGGGGTCACCGCGTCGCTCGCGTCCCCGCCGCTGCTCGTCGCCACTTCGAGCGACATCGCGCCGGGGGCGTAGTCCACGTGGGAGTCGGTGTGGACCACCCGGTAGCCGTGGGCTTCGCCGAGCGCGCATGCGCCGACGAAGATCGCGAAGAGCGCCGGGACGATCGCGGGCAGCGAGGCGCGAGCGAAGGAACGAGATGCGTGCGTCATGGTGGGGTCCTTTCTCCTTGGGGCGAACGAACGACGCTCCTCGGGGCACGGAGGTGCGCGCGTCGCTCGTTCGCGTCGGTTCTCGAGCGCGTGGGCTGCACGCGCGAAGCCAAGTCCTCTCGTTCCCCTGTGGCCCGGTGCTTCCGATGTCGAGTCCCCTCCATTTCGCGCGCCATCTGGGGATCCATCGCGACCGCGCGCACGCATCGCGCGTCCTCGATCGGCGCTCGATGCGCGTCAGGGTGTCGGCCATCCCCGACGGACGTGTCGGTCATCGCGGTCACGCGAGTGACCCGCACGCGACGCTCACCGAGCGCAGCGTTCGTTCTCGCGCGGGCGCTCACGCCGCGCGGTAGCGGAGGTAGGCGCGGCGAGCCACGAGCGCGAGGACCAGCAGCACCGCGATGCTCGGCGCCGCCGCGCCGAGGACGACCGCGGCGCCGACGGCGAGCGAGAGCGCGCCGCGTGCGCCGAAGACGAACGCCGACGCCACGGACTCGAACGGTGCGTCGAGCAGGCTCGGCGTGCGCCGATGGATCGACACCTCGACGTCCGCCATGGCGACTCGGTGCGACAACGCGCGCTCCTCGGTCTCCAGCGTCTCGATCTGCTCGCGCACCCGCGCCAGCTCGCGCTCGGCGGCGAGCACGTCGCCCAGCGTCGCGGTGCGATCGTCCAGCAGCGCGAGCAGTCGCGCCTCGGTCGCGCGCTGGTTGCGCAGACGCGCGCCCAGATCCGCGTGCGCCTCGGTGACGTCCTCGCGCGCTTCCGTGAGCCGCAGCGCCTCGTCGATCGTGGACAACGTCTCGCGCAGCGATCCCAGCTCCGTTGACGGCACCCGCAGCCTGAGGTGCGCCGTGTCCGCGCGCTCCTCGCTCGCGCTCACGAAGCCGTGCGCGTCTTCGGTGAACGTGCGGAGCGCGCTCGCGGCCTCGCGGGGATCCTCGCACGCGATGGACGCCTGCCAGGTGACCGCTTCCTCGCGTCCCCCGGGGTCATCGAATTCCCCCGAGCCCGCCGAGCACCCGAGACAGATCATCCACGGCAACCAGACCAAGTGCGTGCGCAGCGTCCTCATGGGCGAGGAAACGCGCCTGCATCGGTGCACTTACACCCTGCTCACCAGCCGGGGCGGCCGATCACCGCGCCGTTCGGTCCGTGGTAGGGCGCGCCCGACCAGAGGAAGTACTCGCCGTAGCCGATGTACTCGGGCTCGGGGATGCCGCCGATGAAGATCGCCTCGCCACGGGTATCGACGAGCAGCGCGGTCGCCGTGATGAACTGCGTCGACATGATGCCCTCGGTCGTGCGCACTCGGCCGAACTCGCGCTCGTCGAGCACCACGCCCGTAGGCGACAGACGCGTCATCACTCCGTCCTCGAGCACCATCACGTCGTCGCCGCGGGTCGCGATCGACGAGAGCCCGAAGTTCGATCCCATCCAGGCCCACGCTGCGGTGCCGGTGCGCGCGTCGAGGCGGGTCACGAACGTGCGGTATCCCTCCGCGTGCATGCGGTGGATCGGCGCGCCGGGCAGGAGATCCTCGTCGAGGATGAAGTTGCCCCCCAGCGTGAGCGCATCGCCCACGACCGCGATCTCACGCGGCAGCGGGTTGCCCTCGTAGCTCGCGCGCCACACCGGGTGGCCCGCGCCATCGAGCCGCTCGAGCAGCGCGTGTGTGGTGCCCGAGACGGTCTCGTGTCCCGCCCAGTAGATCGCGCCCGTGCCGTCCGTCGCGACCGTGCTGCACTCGCCGTGCGGCACCAGGGTGCG
Source organism: uncultured Sandaracinaceae bacterium (assembly GCA_964480175.1). Classification (GTDB taxonomy): domain Bacteria; phylum Myxococcota_A; class Polyangia; order Polyangiales; family Sandaracinaceae; genus CAYZQM01. The sequence goes on along the minus strand of CAYZQM010000125.1, from coordinate 12,135 downwards.
GCTCCAGCGCAAGACGCCGCCGGGTCCGATGCGGTCGAGGATCACCGGCGTCATGCCGCCGCGGTGCACGGTCGAGCACACCAGCACGTCTCCGTCCGGCGTCGCGGTCATGTCGGGGTAGGTGTAGCGGTCGACCCGGCCCGCGTGCAGCGTGCGCGACCAGCGCGCGGTGCCGTCGGTGCGCATCGTGACCGGGCGCTCGAAGGGCAAGCGCGCCATGCCGAAGACGGTGCCATCGGGCGCGACCGCGACGTCGGTCGTCGCGGGCTCGCGCGCGTGCCAGCGGGTGGTGCCGTCGGGCGCGGTCATCAACACCCCGTCCGCGGCGATCACCACGTCGCCGCTCGGATGCATCAGCGCGACCGCGGTGCTCGCGCCGCCGTGGTGGCTCACCGCGCCCGCGGCCAAGGGGCGGATGGTGGTGTCGGGATCACGCCACTGCGCGCGGGTGTGCGCGACGACGACGAAGAGCGAGAGCAGGACGAGCGCGGCGAGGTGCTTGAGCATGCGCGGCCGACGCGGAGCCCGGGAGCGCGATTCAGGCCCCAACACTTCCTTACGGCCGCCCGCGCAGGGACGACTGCGGCGTTCGGCCGCCTGGCCGCAGCGGGGCGCGCACTCGGTGTAGAGTCGCGGCCGTGAGTGAGCGACTGAGCTACCGCGCGCTCTTGCACGCGGTCTGGAGCCTGCGCGGCGCGGTGCCCGGCGAGCGTCCTCCGACCGATCGCGGCGTGCGCTACCGGGCCCATCGGCTGGCCGGGATCGAGCCGCGCTACGACGTGTATGTGCCCGAGCGACCGAGCGGCGACTCGGTGGTGGTGGTGCACGGCGGGGGCTTCGCGATCGGCGCGCGCGACATGAAGCCGATGCGGCGCATCGCCTCGAGCCTGAGCCAGCGAGGCATCGCGGTGTGCAGCGTGGACTACCGGATGATCTTCCGCGGCGGACGGCTCGACGAGTCGCTCGAGGACGTGAAGACGGCGTTCGAGCACTTCCGTGATCGCGCCGAGCGTCGCGGGCTCGATCCCGCGCGCGTGTCGATCATGGGCCTGTCCGCGGGCGCGACGCTCGCGCTGCTGACGGCGGCGCGCACGGACGTGCACCGGGTGGTCTCGTGCTTCGGGCTCTACGAGCTCGATCACCTGAGCGGCCCCTTGGCGACGCTGCTGCCGAGGCTGGTCTTTCGTACTTCCGATCGCGCGCGTTGGGCCGAGCGCTCCCCGCGCGGGAGCGCGCAGACCGCGGCGCCCACGCTCTTGCTCCACGGCACCGCGGATGGCCTGGTGCCGCACGGCCAAGCGGAGCGCCTCGCCGAGCACCGACGCGCGCTCGGCCTGCCGACCGAGCTGGTGATCTACCCCGGCGCCCCGCACGGCTTCTTCAACCAAGAAGCCCAGGTCGCCTACGACGCGCTCGACGCCATCGGCCGCTTCCTCGAAGCGCCGCGCTGAGCGAGCGCGGGCCCGCGTGCATCGGGGCAGCGCATCGCCCAGAGTTGCGGCCATGCGCGCCGCTGCCTTCTTCTCGGTCCTCACGCTCCTCGCTGGTTGCTCCGATCCCGATCCGGCGATCGATGCGGGCTCCGATGGCGGCGCTCCGATGGATGTCCCGACGATCCCCGAGGACGCGGGGACGACGCCGAGCATCGCGTGGACCGAGAGCGCACCGCTGCCTGCCGAGCTCGCGTATGCGTCGGCGATCTTGCTCACCGCGGACGGCACCCGGTGGATCTTCCTCGTCGGCGGCACCACGACCGCGGCGGACGCGATCGGCACGATCAGCAACCGGGTCTACCGCGCGGAGGTGAACCTCGATGGCTCGCTCGGCGCGTGGGAGGACATCGCAGGCATCGCGCGCGAGGCGAGCGCGATCCCGATCGCGCAGCATGGTCTCTTGCGCCTCACCGGTGAGGATCTGCGTCAAGGCTTCGCGCTCGCCGGCGGGCACGCGGGCACCCAGGGCGTGACCGCGGTGCTCGCGACGTACGTCGATGCCGACGGCTCGCTCGACACGCCGTGGGGCGCGTTCGCGCCGCGCCTGCCGAACGGGGATGGCCAGTGGCAGAGCGCGTTCATGCCCTTCGATCCCCATGCGCTCGCGCTCGTCGGCGGCCTCGTCGACGGCGGCTTCACGGCGCGTGTCCGCTACGCGGAGATCTACCTCGGCGTCGATGTGCCCACGTTCACCGAGGGCCCCGCGCTCCCCGCGCCGCGCGCCGATCACAGCTGGGTGCGCCGCGATCGCGCGGGGATGAACCCCGATCTCTACGTGATCGGCGGCCACAACGACGATGGCGCGACGGTGGACATCCTCCGCACCACGCGCGACATCGACGACCGGGTCGATGGCTGGGAGACGGTGGGCACGCTGCCGGACGCACCGCACGGGCACGCGTCGGTGATCGTCGATGGCCAGCTCTACGTGATGGGCGGCGTCGAGGGGACGAGCATCACCGATCGGGTGCGCCGCGCCGAGATCGCGAGCGACGGAACCATCGGGACGTTCGAGGACGTCGAGGACGCGCGTCTGATGCTGCCGCTCGCCAACGCCGCGATGGTGCAGGACGACGTGATCGTCTACTTGATCGGCGGTCGCACGGGCACGGACGGAGCGTCGAGCACGAGCGTGCTCATCGGTCGGTTCTGATCCGGCGCTCCGCTCCGCTTCAGTAGCGGAAGAGCGCAGCCGCTCTCGAGCGCGCGGCCTCGAGCTCGAGCACCGTGCCACCGTGGTCGCGCGCGAAGCCATCCGCGCGATCACGTCCATCGATCGGGATGAGATCCGCGCCCATCGGTCCCATCACGTCCGAGCCATCGACGTAGAAGAGCCCGACGACGTCGTGGCGGGTGCGCCCGTAGTACTCGGTCACCCAGACGTCGGTCGCGCCGCTCCCCTCGCCACCGAGCCACGCGAAGAGGCACTTGGGCGTGTCGAACTGGACCTGCCTGCCACCGAGCGTGGCGCCCGCCGTGAGCCAGTCGCTCGGGATGCGCATGCCGCAGTGGGCGCAGCGATCGGTGGGCTGCGCGGCGGCTTCCTCGCGGCTGGCGCCGCAGGCCGCGAGAAAGAGGGTGCCGATCGCGAAGCTCCGTCGGTTCATCGCGCCTGCTGTAGCACCCGAGGGATGTGGTGCGCATGCGGCGGGAGGTCGCAGCGCTTGGGCGTGAGGGTGAGGGTGCGGGTGGGCGTGAGGGTGGGGGCGTGCGTGCGCGTGAGGGTGAGGGCGTGCGTGAGGGCGGGGGCGAGCGTGCGAGTGCGCGCTTCGGAGCGGGCGCAGGCGCGGGCGCGGGCTCGGGCGGGCCCGCGCGCTACCTACGCTCCCACTTGCTCGTCAGCGGATCGCACAAGAGCACCAGCTCGTCTCCTCGCTCCGTCCGCGTGAGGAAGCCGATTCGCTCGCGCGGCGGCAGGCCTTCGGTCCATCGGCCGAGCACGTCCACGATCTCGAGACGATCGCCCCGATCGTAGAGCGCCGTCGGCGCGAAGCCCCACGGCGAGCTGCGCACGTCGACGAAGATCGCGCGGCGGTGGCTCTCGAAGTCGGGGCGATCGATGCCGCCCTCGACGCGCAGCGCGGCGACCGTGGTCTCGATCATCGCGATGGTCTCGGCCTGGTGCGGGACCCGCTTGGAGACGACGACGAGCGTGTAGTCGTCGGAGACCCGCCGCACGAAGAGCTCGCGCTGGGTGCACACGACGTGGGTGAGGATCGGCGCGCCGCCGGTGGGGTGTGCGGCCGCCACCAGCTTGGCGACCACGAGCAGGTGCGCGCCCACCACCTTGGCCTCGTACGCCGAGATCGCAGTCGAGCAGTAGTCGATGCACTCGCCGTCGTAGTCGACGAAGGCGACCGCGACGACCGAGGGCACGTTGCGGATCAGCGCGCGGAGCATCGGCGTGAACGCCGTGTCCTCCATGTCGCGCGCGGCCTCTCGGCCTGCGAGCGTGCGGGTGCTCGTCTCGCTCACGCGGCCCTCACGGCCCGACCGGCGCGGGGCCGCTCGGCTCCATCGCGAGCTCGACGCCGCGGGGATCGAGGCTCGGGGGGTGCTCCGCCATGAGCCGATCCTCGAGCGCGATCAGCGCCTCGGCCCGCGCCTCGACCGCGAGCTGCCGCCGCACCACGGCCTCCGCCTCCTCGCGCGGCATCGACCACGGCGGCACGATCTCGGTCACCACGATCACGTGCCAGCCGAACTGCGTGTGCACCGGGCTCGCGTAGAGGCTCGGCGCAGCGACGGAAAAGAGCGCCTCGGAGTAGGGCTGCACCAGCTCTTCGGGCCGCGCGGGCGGCAGCACCTCGACGCGGACGGTGAAGCTGCGGCCGGGATCGTTCTCGTCGCGGTAGCGCTCGGCGGCGACCGCGGGATCCGCCTCGCCCGCGAGCTCGGTGGCGACGCGACGCGCGAAGCGCTCGGCCGCGGCCTCGGCCTCGGGGCCCGCGCCCTCGTCGGGCGTCGCGAGCACGTGCACCGACGCCCGCCGCTCCGGCTGCGCGAACATCGCCGCGTCGTGCACCAGACGCGCCTCGACGAGCGCGGCGTCCATCGACTCGGGGGTGATGCGCGCCTCGATCTCGCGCGCCAAGAGCGCCTGCACCGCGGCGCGCCGCTCGATGTCGCGCACCTCGGGGTCGCTGCGATCGATCCCCGCCTCGGCCGCCGCGCGGCTGAGCACGACCTCTTCCTCGAGCCGGGTGAGCGCCTCGCGCGGGCTCAGACCGGTGCGGCGCACCACGTCCTCCACTTCACCGACCGTGATCGCGGTGCCATCGACCGTCGCGACCACGGGGCCGCGCGCCGCGCTCTCGTCTTCGGCGTCGAGCGTCGCGCGCGGGGTCTCCGCCTCGTCGCTCGCGCTGCCGCAGCCGAGGAGCACCGCGATCACGATCCACAGCGAGAGCCCAGCGCGCATCACTCGCCCATCGAGGGTCGGAGCAGCGCGACCGCCGCGCGCACCAGCGCCATCCCTACCGTCGCCCACAGCATCGCGGCGACGTAGTCGTGCGCCCGCACGTCGAGCACCACGCCCAAGAGCGCGCCGAGCCCGACGAGGATCAAGAGCACGCCGAAGCTGTCTCGCAGCACGCGGTTCATTCGGTCCGGAGGGTAGCGAATCGACGCCGCGCTTTCGAGCGCGCTCCACCGCGGGTTGAAAGGGAGGCGGTGAGCCGTGATATCAAGGCCGTCCCATGGCCCGACACCTCCTCTCGATCGATCAAGGCACCACCGGCTCCACCGTCCTCTTGGTCGGAGAAGACACCCAGGTGATCGCGCGCGCCGGCGTGGAATTCCCCCAGCACTTCCCGCAGCCCGGCTGGGTCGAGCACAAGCCCGAAGAGATCTGGCAGAGCGTGCTCACCGCGATCGAGCGGGCGTATGCGGGCTCGGACAGCAAGCCCAGCGAGTGCGTGGGCATCGGCATCACCAACCAGCGCGAGACCACCATCGTGTGGGATCGCAAGACGGGCGCGCCCATCCACCGCGCGATCGTCTGGCAGGATCGCCGCACCGCGGATCGCTGCCGCGCGCTCGAAGCCCAAGGCCACCTACCGCTCGTGCGCGAGCGCAGCGGACTGGTGCTCGATGCCTACTTCAGCGGCACCAAGATCGCGTGGATCCTAGACCACGTCGACGGCGCGCGCGCGCGCGCCGAGCGCGGCGAGCTCGCGTTCGGCACGGTCGACTCGTTCTTGGTCGCGCGCCTCAGCGGTCATCAGGTGCACGTGACCGACGCGTCCAACGCCTCGCGCACGCTGCTCTTCGATCTGCACCGCATGCAGTGGGACGACGAGCTGTGCGCGATCATCGGCGTGCCCAAGGCGGTGCTCCCCGAGGTGCGGGGCTGCTCCGAGATCTACGCCAAGACCCGCGGCGTGCCCGGCCTGCCCGATGGCCTGCCGATCGCGGGCATGGCCGGCGATCAGCAGTCCGCGCTCTTCGGTCAGACCTGCTTCGACGTGGGCGACGCCAAGTGCACCTACGGCACGGGCGCGTTCTTGCTCGTGACCACGGGAAAGCGACCGGTGCCCAGCAAGAACGGCTGCCTCACCACGGTCGCTTGGTCGCTGAACGGCGAGGCGAGCTACGCGCTCGAGGGCAGCTCGTTCATCGCGGGCGCCGCGGTGCAGTGGCTGCGCGATGGCCTCGGCTTGGTGCAGCGCTCCGCCGACATCGAGACCCTGGCGACCACCGTCACGAGCAGCGAGGGCGTGCACTTCGTACCTGCGCTCTCGGGGCTCGGCGCGCCGTACTGGGATCCGGACGCGCGCGGCACCATCACCGGCCTCACGCGCGGCAGCACCGCCGCGCACCTGGCGCGCGCGACGCTCGAGGGCATCGCGTTCTCCGTCGCCGATCTCGCGCGCGCGATGGAGGCCGACATGGGCGGGCGCATCTCGCGCCTTCGGGTCGATGGCGGCGCGTCCGAGAACGGGCTCTTGATGCAGTTCCAGAGCGACGTGCTCGACGTCGCCATCGATCGGCCCGCGATGGTCGACACGACCGCGCTCGGCGCCGCGTACCTCGCGGGCCTCGCCGTCGGGGTGTTCGCGGATCTCGGCGCCGTGAAGAAGGCGCACCGGGTGGCGCGCTCGTTCTCGCCCGAGATGAGCGCCGCCGATCGCGACGCGCGCATGACGGGCTGGCACGACGCCGTGAAGCGCAGCCGCGGGACCGTCTGATCAGGCCGACGTAGAGAACGTCACTCGGCGCTGAAGTAGCGCCACATCGCCGCGGTCGCGCCGGGCCAGATCGCGTGTCCCATGCCGTCGATCGGGCACCACACCACGGCCTCCTCGCAGTCGGGGTAGGTGATGCACGGGCCGATCGACCACGGCGTGCTCACGTCCGCGCAGCCCGCGGTGCGGAGGTAGTTGTTGCGCACGCTCTGACCTTGCGCGAAGCCCACGTCGGTCGCGTCCGTGGTGCCCCACACCATGATCGCGCGGGGCAGCGCGCAGTCGACGCCGCCGGTGTCCGTGTACCCGAAGTCCGGCGGATCGACCGGATAGAGCGTGCCCGAGTGGATGCCGACGCCCGCGATCACCTCGCTGCCCATCCGGCACCCGAGCGCGTTCGCCAAGGTCGCGCCGCCGCTGAAGCCGGCCAAGTAGACCCGCGAGGCGTCCACGGTGAACGCGGCGCCGAGCGCCGCGATCAGATCCTCCACCAGCGTGACCTCTCTCGCGCGCCCGGCGTCGCTGTAGTACTCGAACGTCCCGCCGATCGCGTCCACGTAGACCGCGAGCACGCCGCGCTCGCCCGCTTCTCGATCGAACGGCATCGAGCCGCGCAGGCCGCGGCCGGTGCCGCCGTCGCCGTGGAACGCGATCACGATCGGCAGCGCGCCCGCGTCCCCGATCCACGCGTCGTCGGGGCGCACGAGCAAGTACGTGCGCGACGCGCCGCCCGAGTCGATGGTGCGCTCCTCCTCGACGTAGGCCGGGCCCGCCGGAGCGTCGGCCCCGCCATCGGTGCCTCCGTCGATGCCGGGATCGTTCGATCCGCAGCCCGCCCCGAGGGCGAGCACACAGAAGGCGACGAGGAAGAGGCGGTGCGATGGATGAAGCGCGTCGATCATCGCGCAGGGTAGCCGCCTCGCGCGCTCGCGCCGCTCCGTGATCGACGGATGACGAACGTGGGGACCGAGCGCGCAGCGCTGCGCGCTCACTCGGTCCCGTGCAGCGCTTCAGCTGGTGCGGAAGCCGGCGAGGAAGAACGCGCTCAGCGTCGCGAGGAACGTGATCGCGCGATGCCAGAAGCCGACGCGCGGCGCCTGCGCGAGCCGCTCGGGGATCGCCAGCGGCATCGGGTGCAGCGAGGGCACGAAGGCCTTGGGCTCGGACGGCACCACCTGGGTGACCGAGAGCGCGAGATCGAGCGTGCGATCGTGGTTGGTGTCGTCGAGCCGCACCGCGGCGGGCGGCATCGAGGGCCGCGAGCTGCGCATCTCGTAGCTCAGCGTCTCGTCGCGACGCACCCGCACGGGTGGGGGCGGCGGCACGTCGTCGTCGTCCGCGTCGTCGCGCGCGTCGTCGGAGGCGAGCGTCGCCTCGATCGGAGTCTCGATCGCGTCCTCGACCGGATCGTAGTCGAGCTCGACCGAGAGGTGCGGCACGCCGTCCTCCACGTTCATCGAGACCTTCGAGATCGAGCCCGCCCGCCCGTGCTCGTCGCGCACCCGGGTGCCGAGGCGCAAGAACGGGAGCTTGCGTCCGACGACGAGCGCGTCGTCCGTGCAGCGCTCGATGCGCGCCACGATGGGAAGGCTGGATCCGTCGAGTGAGAGTCGTGCCGCTTGCATGTCCATGCGCGCCTCCGAGGACCCTCGGATAGCCGAGCCCGGATCGGCCCGTCCAGAAATCGGCGGCGCCTTGGCTCAGGCCGCCGCGCGCTTGCGGGCCAGCACGACGGTCCCGCCGATGCCGGGCCTCCGCCAGCAGCCTCGGGTTGAAAAGCGGGCGGGCATCCGCGACGCTTCGCTCCATGCGCATCCCGTCGTACCTCGCCGTTCTCGTGCTCTCGCTCGTCCCCGCCTGCGGAGACTCGCCCGCCGATCCCGACGGCGGCACCACGCCGGGGACCGACGCGCCGCCGGGAACGGACGCAGGCCCGCCGGGTGAGAGCGCGCGCCTCGCCTTCGGTCCCGATCCCTTGGCAGTCGGCGCGGAGCGCACCGTCTGCATCACGCTGGACGCGGGGAACGAGGTCGCGCGGCAAGTGCGGGCCATCCGCACGCACCTGCCGACCGGCAGCCACCACATGATCGTCTACCGCACGGACGACGCGGTGAACACGACGCCGACGCCGTGCTTTCCGTTCGCGGATGGGGGGCGCGCGGTCTTCATCGCGGAGACCATCGAGGCCTCGATCACCTATCCCGCGGACGCCGCGCTGGCCTTCGAGGCGAACCAGCACGTGCGCATCGAGATCCACGAGGTGAACTACACCGGTGAGCCGATCGACGTGCGCGCCGAGGTGAACTTCGACTTCTATCCGATCGACGGCACGGAGCGGATGCCCGTGCAGTTCCTCTTCACCGGCGACATGGCGCTCAACCTTCCGGCGCGCATGACCACCACGGTCGAGAGCTTCCACTTCGTGCCGGACGGCGCGCGGATCTTCGGCCTCACCTCGCACACCCACGGCCTCGGCACCTACGCGACCATCCACCGCGCGACCTCGGAGTCGACCTTCACCGACCTGCTGCACGAGGCCGACGACTGGGCGAACCCGCCGCTCGACGCGTTCGATCCGCCCCTCACGCTGGAGCCGAGCGAGGGCCTTCGCCTGTCGTGCGAGTACAACAACACGCGCGACGAGGACGTCGGCTTCGGCCTCGATTTCGAGGACGAGATGTGTTTCCTCTGGGCCTACTACTACTGAGGTCGAGGCGGCTCAGCGCGGCTCGAGGCGCACCCACGTGATCGAGTCCGACTCCGCCTCCATGCTCGAGTCGAGCACGACCGAGACCGTGCCCTCGAGGGCTCGATCGAAGAGGAGCACCTCGAAGTACGCGCCGCTCGCGTCGACTTGATCGACGCGCGTCGCCTCGCCGTTCACCACGAAGCGCGCGCCCCGGGGGTTGCGGTTCGCGCTCGATCGAAAGCGCACGTAGACGCCGTACGTCGAGGGGATCACGTCGTCGAAGGTGAACGTCGCCGTGCCGCGGCGTGAGCCGCCAGGCACGTAGAGGTCGTCGCAGTCGGTGCCCACCTGATCTTCGCCGCTCGCCGTGAAGGCATAGTCGCGGATGGCGGCGAAGCGAGGGTGGCCCGGGGGACACGGCACCACCCACGTCGCCCGGTTGGTGTAGCTCGCCTGGTGGAAGTGCAGCTCGCGCCGCACGGCGCGGGGATCGGGGAGGGGATCGGGCGGCCTGCACGACGCGACGCGCGCCGACACCTCGAGCGAGAGCATCGAGACCCGGAAGAAGCTGCGGTCGAGCGGTCCCGGTCCGAACACGACGGCGTTGTCACCCGCCACCAGATCGCCGGTGACGTCGAGCGTGACGATCGTCTCGACGTTGTCCCACGCGCTCATCGCCGGGATGGGCCGGCCCGCGCCGCCGTTCACGCGGATCGTGCCCTCCTCGTCCGGATGATCCGCGTCGAAGATCGAGAAGCGCAGGGTCGCCGACTCGACGAGCGCGGGATCGGGGAGGCCCGGGACGGTGAAGCGCAGCCGCTCGCTCGAAGACGGACCGACGTCGAGCTCGAGCGGCGCGTCGTAGTCGTTCGCCCGGTAGCTGCACGCGCGCGGCGCGACGCTCGCGTCGATCGCCGGCGCATCGTCGGGAGGATTGTGGGGAGCATCGTCCGTCGCGTCGGAGGACGCGTCGCGCGCGACGTCGCCGTCATCGCTCACCGGCGCGTCTGCGCGATGGCGCGCCGCGCCCTCGTCGCAGGCCGCGAGGACGAGCAGGAGCGCGAGCGAGCGCCGACGCATCGCCGCGAGCGTGCCACGCGGCGCAGGGCCCTGTCGCCTCCCCGTCGTGGTGGGCTGGTTCCCCTGCTATGAGCGAACGATGTCGCTTCCTCCTTCCGCGCGTGTGTTGATCTGTGGCGCCGGCTACGTGGGCGGCGAGCTCGTCCGAGAGCTCGCGGAGGCGGGTCATCATCCGATCGCGCTGAGGCGGAGCGCCGTGCCGCTCGAGGACGTCGAGACGATCGCCGCCGATCTCAGCCAGCCGCTGGCGCTGCCTCCGTCGCTGGACGCGATCGTGTACTGCGCTGCCGCCGACGAGCGGAGTGACGAGGCCTACCGGCGCGCGTACGTCGACGGGGTGCGCAACGTGATCGCCGCGATGCGAGGCACCGAGCGCCTGCTCTTCACCTCGAGCACGGCGGTGTACGCGCAGGACGACGGCAGCGTCGTCGACGAGACGAGCGAGGTCACCGCCGCCGGCACCGCGCGCTTTCTGCTCGAGGGCGAGGCGCTGGTGCACGCCGCGGGCGGCACGGTGCTGCGCCTCGCGGGGATCTACGGGCCGGGCCGCGACCGCATCGTGCGGATGGTGAAAGAAGGCACCGCGCGCACCGGCTCGGGCGCGTTCGGCAACCGCATCCACCAGCGAGACTGCGCGGGCGCGCTTCATCACCTGCTGGAGCTCGAGCAGCCCGCGCCGACCTACGTCGGAGTGGATCTGGCGCAGGATCCGCTGGACGTCGTGTACGCGTACGTCGCCGAGCAGCTCGGGGTGCCAGCGCCCGAGGCAGGAGACGGCGATGCGCGCAGTCGAGGCACGGGGCGCAAGCGATGCTCGAGCGCGCTCCTGCGCGCGAGCGGATATGGGTTTCGGGTGCCGAGCTACCGTGAGGGATATCGGGAGGCGATCGAGCGGATGCGGGTTCTTGGGTGAGGGGGCGGGGGTGAGGGTGAGGGTGAGGGCGGGCGTGAGCGTGAGCGTGAGGGTGAGGGCGGGCGTGAGGGTGAGGGCGAGGGTGAGCGTGAGCGTGAGCGTGAGGGCGGGGGCGGGGGCTGCGCGCTCGTGTTCGATCGCTCGCCTGCTCGCTCGCAGTGCTCGTCGATCGCGCGCGTGCGCAAGACTTCGATCGTGCTCGTTCGCGCTGGCGTCCGTGCGTCTCCACCTGCGCTCGGAGGGCTCGCTCGGGTTTCACCAGCGTGCCGGCGCGGGGCCGCCGAGCACACCGGTACGCTGAGGATCCCCGAGCAGCCCACACAGGCCGGTGCGGGAGGCGTTCGGAGGTGGGTGCGGGAAGAACGGTCTGCGACGCGACGCGAGCCTCTGGGCCTGCTGCTCGATGAAGCGCGTTCACGTTCACGACCACGATCACGATCACGTTCACGACGGTCGCTGCGCAGCGGCGGGATCCGTCGCCATCTCTGTCGCTGCCTCTGCGGCCGTCTCTGTCTCTGTCTCCGCTTCTGCCTCTGAATCGAGCACGGGCACAGGCGCGCCGAAGCGGCGGCGGGGCCCGCGCTCGCGAGCCCCGCCGTTCGCCTCACCGCGCCAGGGCGCAGAGCACCTTCGCGATCCGGATCGCCTCCGCGATCAGCGCTGGGTCCGCCTGGAGGTATCCGATCGCGTCGGCGAACTCGTGGCATGCCCGGCTCTCATCCGTGCTGCCCATCGCGTCGTCGAAGCGATTGCGGGACTTGCCGCCGCGCTGCC
>CAYZQM010000124.1:8842-18800 GCA_964480175.1 uncultured Sandaracinaceae bacterium | reverse complement strand
GCGCGCGGCCGGGTGGGGTGCGCTCTTCTTGGTGCTCGGCCTGCTGGTCATGCTGCCCTTCGCCTCGCCCGTGTTGCCCACGGGCGAAGGGCTCGGCTGGATCGTCCTCGCGGCCGTCATCCCCCAGGTGATCGGGCACACCTTGCTGACCTCTGCGCTGGTGTCTGCGACGCCCACGGAGGTCGGGCTGGCGACCGCGGCCGAGCCCGTGCTCTCGACGTTGCTCGCCTGGATGTGGCTGGCCGAGCTGCCGAGTGGGGTGGTGCTCGCGGGGTGTGCGGTCGCGGTGGTCGGCGTGGTGTTGGGGATGACGCGGCGCGCCGCGACGAGCGCAAATGCTGCGTCCTAGACGGCGAATGCTAAAGTGACGGCCGCGTGTCGAGCACGTAGCAATGGCGCGATCTTCCACCCCCAGCATGGCCGGCCCCGACGACGAGCTCCCCGAGCTCGAAGACAGCGAGGGCTCGGCCCCGCGCCGCGCCCGTCGTGAGCCACGCCTGAGCATCGACGCCCGCGCGATGCTCGAGCTGGCGCGCGAGCCGAGCTCGGGCGAAGAGAAGCTCGACGACGACGAGGCCCAAGAGCCCGACGCACCTGCGGACAGCTTCGCGCACGCGCGGCCGAGCGACTTCGGCACGCTGCTCGCCGATCTCTCTCGCGATCGCGAGAACCCGCGTCTTCGGGTCCACGACCGCACGCACCTCGAGGTCTCGATCGACTACGACCTCGATCGCAAGCAGCAGAAGCAGTCGTTCGTCTGGGAGGCGTACTTCTTCGCGCCCGAGTCGCTGCGCCTCGACAGCCGTACCTACGGCAAGCAGGACGTCTACGAAGACCTGCAGTCGTACGTGCGCTTCGCCGTCCCCGACGTGCCCTTCGAGACACTCGCGGACGAGCCGCTCGATCGCATCGAGAGCATCCTGCGCACGGGCTCCACCGAGGACGTCATCCGCGAGCTGCGGCTCTTCGTGTGTCAGGTCCGCGCAGCGGGCGTCGCTCGGCGCCGCGAGGTGCTCGCGGGGATCGTCGGTCTGCCCCGCGAGCGGACGGCGTCGATCGCGATGGCGGATCAGATGGTGCTCGACACCCAGCGCCTGGTGACCCGGGTGCGCGCGGTGTGCAGCAAGGCCGAGGGCAAGCCCGAGCCGCTCGGTACCGCGGTCGCGTGGGTCGAAGAGGACCTGTCGCGCTTGCTCGAGACGATGCTCGCGGATCTCGCGCGCACGCTGAAGAAGGCCGACGCGCCGGCCGCGACGGTGCACGCGGTCGAGCAGGTGGCCGTGGAAGAGGCGCGCTACCGCGACCGGACCGGTCTCGGCGGCGTCGGACGGGTGGGCATGCGGCGCCGCGAGCTCGAGGCGCTCGAGTTCCGGCGGCACGTGCTGAAGCGCTTCACCTCGTCGGTGCTCTGGCTCAAGCCCGAGGTGCGGCCCGCCTCCGAGTGGGTGCTCCACTTGCTCTATGCGCTCGCCGCGAGCGTCGCGATGGGCTTCGCGATCATGGCCGCGCTCTGGAACGGCGCCGACATGAGCGGCAACGCGGCGCGCTGGGTGCTCGTCGCGATCGTCGCGTACGCCGCCAAGGATCGGATCAAGGCGTTCTTGCAGACCACGTTCGCCAACGTCGTCTCGCGGCACTTCCCGGATCGCAGCTGGCGGGTGCGCGCGCCCGACGCCGGGCCGGAGCTCGGAACGATGGAGGAGCAGGCGGGCTTCCTCGCGTGGGGCGAGCTGCCGGGCGAGGTGCTCGAGGTGCGTCGCTCGACGCGGCGGCACGACCTGGAGGAACAAGCGCGCCCCGAGACCGTGCTCTTCCACCGCAAGGAAGTGACGCTCAGCCGCGATCGCATCGCGAGCATCGACGAGCGCTTCGACGCCCTCACCGAGATCCTCCGCCTCGACCTGCGCCGCTGGCTCGCTCACACGGACGACCCGAAGCGCGAGTTCGTCTTCGCCGATCCCACCACCGGCGCGGTCGGTTCGGCGGTCGCGCCCAGGGTCTACAACCTCGGTGTCGTCTACCGCTTGCGCCAGTGCGGCCCCGACTCCCCGAAGACCTGCGCCTGGCACCGCGCCCGCGTCGTGGTCACCCGCAAAGGCATCCGCCGCATCGACATGGTTCAGTAGAGGACCGGTGCAGTAGCGGACCGGTTCAGTAGAGCGGACCGGTGCAGTAGCGGCGCGTTGCCGGGGCCGGGTCTCGAACCCGGAACGTCCTTTCGGACCGAGGATTTTAAGTCCTCTGCGTCTGCCGATTCCGCCACCCCGGCGAGGGAGCGAGGGGCGATTGAATCGGGTGCGCACGCTGCGCGCAAGCGGCGTGATCGCGCGCGCGACTTTGTTGCGGCGTGCGCCGATCGCGGGGACTAGGCTCGCCGCGCGATGGAACGCTTCATCCCATCGAGCGTCGCTTGTTCCCCTCGCTGCGCGCGTCGAGCCTCGTGAGCCGCGCGGTGCATCCGCAGAGCCCGCTGCGGCGGACCCTGCGCTCGGCCATCTTCGAGGGCGGCGTCTCCGAGCTCTGGACCGCGCTCTCCACGGGCGCGGTGCTCACCGCGTGGGGCCTCTACCTCGGCTCGGGCACGTTCGCGATCGCGTGCTTGCAGGCGATCGGCACGGGCGCGCAGGTGCTGCACGGACCGGCGGGCTTCTTCACCGCCTGGCTCGGTCGACGGCGCGTCGCGATCTTCGCGCTCACGACTGCGCGCCTGGTGTGGCTGCCTTTGGCCCTCGCGCCGCTCGCGGGCTTCTCCAGCGACGTGCTGCAGCCGCTGCTCTTCGTGGTGGTCACCAGCTCGGCGGTGCTGCAGGTCCTCGGCTCGAACGCATGGAGCGTGTGGATGGGCGACGTCGTGCCCACGCGCTTTCGTGGTCGCTTCTTCGGCGCGCGCAACGCGTTCGCCACCGGCGGCTCGGCAGCCGCCTCGCTCGCGTGCGCGCTGCTGCTCGACTCCGACGCGACCGAGCGTTCGGTCGCGCTGCCGATCTTGGCGCTCTTGCTCGCGGCGTCGGGCATCTGGTCGGCGGTGTTGCTCGCGCGCCAGACCGACCAGGCCGCCGAGGCCGAAGCGCCCTCGCTCGACGGCTACCGAGCGGTGCTCGCCGACCCGACCGCGCGCGCGGTGCTCGGCTACCAGTTCGCTTGGGGCCTGGCGATCGCGCCGGGCGCCGCGTTCTTCTCGCTGCACGTGCTCGATGGGATCGGCGGCACGTTCGCGATCCTCGCGCTGCACGCGGTGGGCATGGCGACGGTGCGCGTACTGACCGTGCCGTTCTGGGGACGCATCGTCGACCGCTTCGGCGCGCGGCCGGTGCTGGTGCTCTGCTCGATCGGGATCGGCACCACTCCGATGCTCTGGATCGCGTGCGGACCCGGCTTCTTCTGGCCGCTCATCCTCGACGCGTGCGTCGCGGGCTTTCTCTGGGGAGGCCACGCGATCGCGTCGTTCGACCTGCCGCTCGAGCTCGCGCCGCGCCCGCTCCGCAGCTACTTCTTGGCACTCTTCGCGATGGCGCTGGGCGTCGGCTTCGTGCTGAGCTCGCTCGTCAGCGGTTGGCTCGCGACCGCGCTCCCGCCTTGGCTCGATGCGCACCCGAGCGTGCGCCTGAGCAACCTCGAGGTGCTCTTTCTGGGCTCGGCGATCGCGCGCATCACGGGGGGCCTCGTCGCGACGCGCATCCCTCGGCGCGACACCGCGCACACCCGCGTGGTGCTCCGGCACGCGCTGCGCCTCAGGGCGGATCGGTCCGAGGGCTGATCGAGCGTCCGCCGATCAGAGCGAGCTGGAGTCGGCGGCGAGCACGGACCGGATCTTCGCGAGCAGTACGCTCGGGGTGAACGGCTTGCTCAGGAACTCGACGCCCCCGTCGCGCACGCCTTCTTGGAGCACCGCGTCCTCGTTGTAGCCCGACACGTAGAGGACCCGCATGGCGGGGCGCGCGGGCCCGAGGCGCACCGCGAGCTCTGGCCCGCTCATGCGCGGCATCACTACGTTGGTCAGTAAGAGCGCGATGTGCCCGTCGTGCTGCTCGCTGATGAGGAAGGCCTCCCCGCCGTTCTGCGCCTCGAGGACACGGTAGCCCGCGCGCCGAAGCGTGGTGCACACGACGGCACGGACCTGCTCGTCGTCTTCGACCACGAGGATGGTCTCGGTCCCTGCGAAGCCCGCAGGCGCGACGGTGTCGCGCGCTCTGCGCTCGGGCGCCTCGTCGACCCGTGGGAGGTAGAGCTCGAACGTCGTGCCCACGCCGAGCTCGCTCTCGACGCGCAGGTGCCCGCCGCTCTGCGCCACGATCCCGAAGACGGTGGAGAGGCCCAGACCGGTGCCCTTGCCCTGTCCCTTGGTGGTGAAGAAGGGCTCGAAGATGCGCTTGCGCGTGGCGTCGTCCATGCCCGTCCCGGTGTCGCTCACGCAGAGGCGCACGTAGCGGCCAGGCGGGATCTCGGGCCGATGCGCGCGGCTCTGCTCGGTCACGTCGTCGGTCGCGAGGTCGATCACGATCTGCCCGCCGCTCGGCATCGCGTCGCGCGCGTTCACGACGAGGTTCATGATCACTTGCTCGATCTGTCCGGGGTCGGCGCGCACGTGCCCCCCGCTCGACGGCGCGAGCAGCGTGAGCCCGACGCTCGCCCCGAGCAGGCGCCGCAGCATCTTCTCCATCCCGATCACCACCTGCGAGAGCGCGAGCACCCGGGGCCGCAGGATCTGGTGGCGGCTGAAGGTGAGCAGCTGCTTGGTCAGCGCCGCCGCGCGCTCGCCTGCGCGCTGGATCTCGAGCACGTCGGTGCGCGCCGGGTCGTGGGGGCCCAGCTCCTCGGCCAGGATCGCCGAGCACGTCAGGATCACGGACAGCAGGTTGTTGAAGTCGTGGGCGACGCCGCCCGCGAGCTGGCCGATCGCCTCCATCTTCTGGGCTTGGCGGAGCTGGTCCTCGAGCAATCGGCGATCGCTGATGTCCTGCAGCGCGCCGTGCAGGCGCGCGATCATCCCCGCGGCGTTGCGCTCCGCGCGGCCCATGAGCCGGACCCACACGGTCTTGCCGGTCGCGGTCGCGAGCTGGATCTCCACGTCGAGCGGCGTGCCCTCCGTCGCGCAGGCGAGACCGCGCGCGCGCAGCAGCTCGCGATCCTGGGGCTGGCACCACTCGACCACCTGATCGACGGTCAGCGTCGATCCCGGGTGCAGCTCGAGGATGGCGCACACCTCGTCCGAGCAGGTCGCCTGCAGCGTCGGCAGATCCACGCTCCAGCCGCCGAGCTTCGCGGCCGCGCCCGCGATCCGCAGCAGCGCCTCGCGCTCGCGCAGCTTGGCCTCCGCAGCGCGCCGCTCGATCTGATCCCAGCAGCGCTCGACGAACTCCTGCACCAGCCCGACCTCGTGGTGGCTCCAGTCCCGCGGGGCCGACGCGTGGACCGCCATCACCGCGCGCAGCTGGCCTTTGCGGACCAAGCCGCACATCACGATGGCCCCGATCTTCATTCGCTCGAAGCGCGCCTGCGCATCGGGGTCGTCGACGGAGCGCGCGTCGGTCAACACGAGCGGAACGCCCTCGCTGAGCTTGGCGACCGTCGGCTCGGTCATCATGCGCGAGACGAGGTGCCGTCCGACGAGGCTCCTGCAGCCCACGACGTAGTCGTGCGGAACCTCGAGGCTGTCGTGTGCGAGATCGACGTCGGCGTAGAGGCAGCGCGAGGCCCCGAGGTGCTCGCCGAGCACCCGCACCGCCTGCTGCAGGGTGTGCTCGGGATCGGGTGAGGTCTGGATCGCGTCGCCGAGCCGCTGCAGCACCCTCAGCCGATCCTCGCTCTGGCGCAGCGCGAGCTCGGTGTCGCGCCGCTGCGCTTCGTGCGCGAGCACGTCGAGCGCGAAGGAGACGTCCCGCGCGATCTGCTCCAGCAGCGCGACCTCCGACGTCCCGAAGAAGTCGACCTCGCGCGCGTAGGTCATGAGCACGCCCCAGCGCTCGTCGCGGCAGCGCAAGAGGAGCGCCGCGACCGAGCGGAACCCGCAGCGCTCGGCCTCGTCTCGCCAGGGCTCGGCGTCGGGGTCGCTCACGAAGTCGTTGGCGACGACGACGCGATCTTCGCGCAGCGCCCGTCCCGCGGGGCCACGCCCTTCGGGCCGCTCGTCCGCGTAGATCTCGATGCGATCCACGTACCCGTCGGCGTCGCCTGCCCGCGCGAGCGGCGGGATCCGCTGCGTCACCGGGTCCGGCTTGCCCACCCACGCCATCGCGATGCCGCCCGCGTCGACGAGCGCGGCGGTGACCCGCTGCATGAGCTCCGTGGGCGACGTCGCGCGAACGATGGCCCGGTTGACCTCGCTGAGCGCGGCGTACAGGCGCTCCATCCGCGCGAGCTGCGCGGAGCGCTCGGCGAGCGCGCCCAGCATGCGGATGCGCTCCGCTTCGTTCTGCGACAGCTCGATGGTGAACGACAGATCGGCCGCGAGCGCGCTGAGCACGCCGACCTCCTCGTCCCCGAAGAAGCCCACCGACACGCCGTAGAGCACGAACACGCCGTAGGCGTGACCCGCACGGATCAAGGGGAACGCGGCGACCGCGCGGTAGCCACGCGCGCGGGCCTCGCTCTTCCAGTGGAAGGTCGGGTCGCGGACGATGTCGTTGGAGATCGCGGGCGTTGCGGTCCGGAGCGCGCGCGCCGCGGGGCCGTCGCTGATGTCGGGATCGCGGAGCGAGAAGCTCGTCACCCGCAGGTAGCCGTCGTCGTCGCCGAAGGACGCGACGGGGACCAAGGCGTCCTCTTCGGCGCGGAGCATCCCCACCCACGCGAAGCACGCGAGGCCGCGCTCGACCGCGATGCGGCAAGCGACGTCGTAGAGCTGGGCGGCGTCGTCGGTGCGCAGCAGCACTTCGTTGATGCCGCTGGACACCGCATAGAGCCGGGCGAGATGCACCGCGCGCGAGCGGGTACGCTCACGCCGAAGCGCGATCGCTGCGAGGTGCGCCGCGGCTTCCACCCGGGCTCGCTCGGCGTCGCTCGGTTCGCGCGGCTCCGCGAAGTACATCGCGACGGTGCCCACGATCGCGCCGTCGAGATCGCGGATCGGCTCGGACACGCAGGCGCGGACCGCGTCGCCCGCGAGAGGCACGAGCTCGGCGCACGCGGGGTCGGTCGCGACGTCCTCGACGACGACCCGCTCACCGCGCGTGATCGCGGTGCCACAGACGCCCGCCGTGGGGCCGAGCGCGCGGCCGTCGAGCGCCTCGACGAGCGCGCGGGGGAGGTGGGGCGCGGCGCCCAACCGAAGGCACTGCGCGTCGGCGTCGTGGAGGAAGATCGAGCAGACCGTGCCGGTGTCGCGCTCGAGCAAGCGCACGATGCCGTCGAGGAGCGCCTCGATGGGCGGACTGGGGTCGGCGCTCGGACGCGCGAGCGCGAAAGGCGTCCCTCGTTGCGGTCCAGCGCTCACGCCTCCCTCCATCGCAGGCGCGCGCTCAGACCTTCTCGCCCCGAAGCCTTCGTACGTGCAGCACGATGTCCTGGTGCACGTCGGCCATCGGACGCGCGGAGTCGACGTGCACGATGTTCTCCCCAGGGAAGTGCGCGTCGATCCGATCGTAGAAGCCGCCGATCTGCTTCTGGAGGTCGTTGTCGTCGAACATCTCGCGGCCTCCGCCGCGATCGACCCGGCGCTTGGCGCTCGTCTCCGGCGAGATGTCGAGCACGATCGTGAGGTCCGGCTTGCGCGCGTGCTTGTTGATCTCCTTCACCCACGCGATCGTCTCGTCGTCGCCTCCGCCCGTGACGCTCTGGTAGGCGACCGACGAGTGGTAGTAGCGATCGGAGATCACCGTGACTCCGTCCATCAGGTTCGGGACGATCGCGGACTCGATGTGATCGACGCGATCGGCTGCGAAGAGCAGCGCCATCGTGGTCCACGAGGGGGGGCGCGGTCCGTGAAGACCGGGCACGACGAGGCGGCCCGTGAGGATCTGTCGGATCTGCACGCCGATCGGCCCGTCGCTGGGCTCGCGGGTCGAGTGCACGGGCAAGCCCCGCTCCTTGAGCGCGTTCACCAGCAACCGGGTGTGTGTGGTGGTGCCCGCACCGTCCACGCCCTCGAGGACCACGAACAGACCTTCGATCATGGGGGGCGAGGCTACCAGAACGCCCGGGCGGGCGCTGGCGGTCTGCGCGGGGTCAGTCGAGGAGCACGCACTCGACGTTCTCGAGGCGACCCCAGCTGTTGCTCTCGTGGCACTCGTCGATGACGTCGTCGGGATCGGGGACGACGTAGATGTCGACCGCGCTCTCGGGTGCAGTGGTGGTGCAGGCGATCTCCACGCACGCGCCCGTGTCGATGGGCGCATCGATGGTCGTGCGACAGAACTCCGGTCCATCGAGCGCGCCCTCGCGCAGCGCGACCACCAGACCGCCGCCGAGCGGCAGCCGCCCGCGGTTGCACACGCGGGCGCGCACGGTCGCCTCGCCGTCGCGGCAGCCGAGCGGGGTCACGCCCCGCACGCTCGCGGTGAGGTCCGCGATGCCGAGCGCCTCGAGATCCCCTTGGGTGTTCTGCCGGAAGTCGTTGAGCCCTTCGGTGCGCCAGTTGATCGCCACCTCGCTGGTGCGCGGTAGCGCGCCGCGATCGCCCACGTGGGTGACCGAGTACGCGTGCTGGTTCCAGATCGGGCGCGAGGCGGCCCATCGGTCCAGCTCGTCACGAAGCACGTACACACCGTGGGTGGGCATGAAGGAGACGCCGGCCCGGTAGGGGTCGGTGCTGGGGCAGGTCCCCGAGTATTCGTGTGCGCCCACGACGATCTCGGAGTGGAAGTCGCCGTCGACGTCCGCGACGATCGGCATCTCGAACCACGTGAGGCTCGAGCGGGGGAAGCTGTAGAGGACCTCGCCGTCCGTGCCGCTGAAGATCCGGAGGAAGCACTCGTCGTGGTAGATCACCTCCGCGCGGCCGTTCGCGTCGAAGTCGAAGACGCTCGAGCCCGTGACCCCCGAGCTCTGCTCGTTGACCGTGACGGCCCACAGGCGACCGTCGGTGCGCGACATGCCGCGGCAGCCGGCGGGATCTCCACCCGCGAGGCAGTCGAGATCGAACACGACGTACTCGGTGCGCGCTGCCGCGGCGAACTCGGCGCGACCGTCTCCGTCGAAGTCCGCGACGGTCGGTGGGCCGCCGCGCCCGCTCGGGAGCGAGCCCGTGAGGATGCGAGTCCCTTCGAGCGTCTCTACCCGCACGCTGCCATCGCCGACCACCACGATCTCGGCGCGGTCCTCGCCACCGAACGCGGCGAGCGGGAAGTGGCCGAGATCACCGACGGCCGCGAAGAGGAACCCCCCAGCGGTGGTGGTCCCTGCGAAGTAGGGCTCGGCGACGATGGTGGAGGTGCCCGCGTCGAAGCGGAACACGCCGCGTGAGCTGACGATCTCGGGCGCCCCGTCCTCGTCGACGTCCGCGACCACCGGCAGGCGATCGAACTGATCGGTGCCGAGGCTGGCGCGCAAGCATCCGTCCGCGGCGTAGATGCTGCCGCCCGCGATGATCTCCGGGCTCCCGTCGTCGTCGAGATCATGGAGCGACGCCGAGTAGCCCTCGCTCCCGATCCCGCGGTGCTCGGTGCGCGTGCCACCGCTGCACGTCGCGGCCGCCCACCGCTCGACGAACGCGTCGGTGCCGGGGTCGTAGCCATACGCTCGAACCACGCCGGTGACGTTCGAGACGATCTCGGGCCTCCCGTCGCCGTCGAGATCACCGAGCGCGGGGGTGCTCGCGCTCTGGATGCCGGTCGCCACGTTGTACTGCAGCTCGCACGTCGCGCCGTCGATCACCCGGAGGACCTCGCTCGCGCTGCCGCCGAACGTGCTGAACACGATCGAGGGGCGCAGCGTCGCGGGGTTGCCGTCGAAGTCGAAGTCGACGACGACGGGTGTACCTTGGAGATCGTCGCTCCCCGGGTCGGGGTCACCCGCCGGCGGC
>CAYZQM010000124.1:0-8832 GCA_964480175.1 uncultured Sandaracinaceae bacterium | reverse complement strand
AGCGCCGGGGTGATCGCCTCGATGTCGATGTCCTGCACGCACTCGTCGTTGCGCACCCGATCGGGGGGCACGCCGTACGGCACGCACGTCCCGTCGGCAGCGCAGTAGGCGTCCGACGCGCACTCTTCGTTGGTCGCGCAGGTCCCGAGATCGGGCACGCAGGCGTCGGCGAAGCAGCGCTCCGTCCCCTCGCAGCACGCGCTCCCACACGCGAGGCCCGGGCAGCCTCCGTCGACGGGCGGCGCGTCGCGGAGCGACTCCGGGACGTCGAGCCCGCCGGCATCACCCGGCGCAGGCTCGCATCGCCCATCGACGCACACACCCGAGGGGCAGTCGAGCGCGGTGCGGCAGCGCGGCATCGGGGTACCGCACTCGCATCCAGCGAGCGCGACCAAGACGACGAAAGAGAAGAGTGTCGGGCGCATCGCCCGAGGATAGGGGAACGCTTCGCCCCGCCTCAACCCGTGATCACCGCGCCGGGTTCGCGTACACGCTGATGATCGGCACTCCGTCGTAGGTCAGCACGTGGACGGGCGCGGGCGAGCCCCACGTCATCCAGATCTGGTAGTCGACCTCGTTGAAGTGCTCCTCGTGGTGCACGATCGCGTAGTCCGCGCCGGCCATGTCGTAGGCCGCGCGGATGTCGCGTCGCAACAGGCCATCGCGGTGCAGCATCTCGAAGCTCGAGGGCAGGGTGTCGCAGAGCCACACGCGCGAGCCCTCCGGCGCGTTCGCGTTCAGCCACGGCGTCAGGCTGCGCGTGGTGAAGCCCCAGAACTGCCGCATCATCCCCAGGTCCGCGGCGCCGGGGGGACCACCCGCGACCCACGTGTAGTGCGACAGGCCGAAGGGATGACTGTGCTCGGTCTCGTGGATCGAAGGCGCGAGCAGCACCACGAAGGCGAGCGGCGCGGCCAGCGGCACCCAGCGCCGCGCCCGCTCCTTGAGCTCCGCGCGCAGCACCGTCGCGACGCGCTGCGCCGCGACGCCCGCGAAGAGCGCGAGGTTCACGAACGCCACCAGGAAGTGCTTGTTGCCGCCGAAGATCGGGGTCCACGGCATCGCGAGGACCACCATGGGCGCGAGCATCACCCCGAAGAGCATCGCGTCGGTGCGCCGCACGTCGGGCGCCACGCTCCCACGCGGCCAGACGCCGAGCGTGCCGGGCGGCAGCATCGCGCGGAAGCGCATCGCGATGCCGAGCAGGCCGAGCGCGACGATCACCAGCGGGACGGTGAAGAGGGTCTCGACGAAGGGGAAGGAGCTCGGGCTGGGCTCACCGAAGTAGGTCGTCCCCAAGAACGCGGTGTTGTAGTGGACGTGCCCGAAGTGGAAGCTCGCGTACTCGGTGAAGCGGCTCAGCGTGTCGTTCCACAGCCAAGGCCAGAGCATCACGAAGATGGGCGGGCCGAGGAGCGCGAACGCGATCAGCCAGTCGGGCCGGAGGTGAACGCGCGGCCGGTGACCGGCGCGCCGCGCCGCGAGCTCCGCCGGGAGCACGAAGCCCAAGAAGTGCACCAGGAGCACGAGCGGCAATATCCACGCGTTGTGCTTGGTCTCGAGGCACAAGCCGTAGGCGATGCCCGCGAGGATCGCGAAGCGCGGCTGGGTGAGCGAGCGCCAGTAGAGGTACGTGACCCACGTCAGCATGGTGACGATGGGGCCATCGAAGCAGTCGAGGTGCGCGTGGTAGAAGACGGTCGGGATGAGCGCGTACGCGCCCGCGGCGAAGAGCCCGACGTAGCGCGAGTACGCGCGCGCCCCGAAGAGATAGAGCAGCCACAGCGTGAGCGCCGAGAGCACCATGCCGGGGAAGCGGAAGGCGGCGGAGTCGTTCGCGAAGAGATCGAAGCGCTCTTGCGCGATCCAGCTCAGGGCGAAGAGCGACTTGGGCAGCGACGGATGCTCGTGGTTGACCGTCCAGTACCGATCGATCGTCGCCTGCTCGAACGCGCTCTCGTCTCCGTCGAGGAAGAGCCGCCACCAGCCCGCGTAGCTCTCGCCGGCCTCGACGTAGAAGCCCTCGTCGCGGGCCATGCCGATGTCGCTCGAGGTCGCGAGCAAGAGCGCGACGTACGCCGCCGTCAGGGCCGCGCCGATCAAGTGATCGCGCGGGCCGACCTTGGTCGGATGATCGAGCCCGGTGCGCATCAAGGCGCGCCGCCCAGCGAGCGCCCCGCCCAGCAGAAGGATCGATCGTGGCTCGCCGCGCTCGTGACCACGAACGAGACGGACTGCGTCGTGCCCACCAGCTCCGCGGGCACGCTCACCGCGTAGCGGGCCCAACCGTCGCCGTCGCGGTGGGTGAGCTCCGCGAGCGAGCGCTCGCCCGCGCGCACCGAGAGCATCACGGGCGCGCCCTCGTGCTCGGGCTCGATGTGGTGGCGCTCGTCCACCCAGTGCAGGCCAGCGTAGAGCACCAGCCGATCGCCGAGCGGGACCTCGTCGTAGCGCAGGGTCACTTCACCCGTGCCGCTCGGGCGCATCGAGATGCAGCGCCGCGCTTCGAAGTCGAGATCCTCGATGACGGTCTCGCCGATCAGATCGCCGCCGCACGAGAAGCGGCTCGCGGCGATCACCGGTCCTGCGCCCAGGCCACCACCGCTCGCGTGGGCTCGGCCGAGGTTGCACGCGCGCTCGCCCCGCGTCGCGCTCGCGTGCTCGAGGGCGTCGACGAAGTCGAAGTGCACCTCCACGTTCGGCAGGCGGCGTCGCTCGACCCGCACCCGGCCGTAGGTCGCCTCGTGCTCGAGGGTGCCCTCTGCCAAGAGCGGGCTGTCGTGTCCTCGGATGCTGAAGGCCCAGAGGCGGGCGTCGCCGTCGAGGCCCGGGCTGCCGGCGACGCTGCGATCGAAGCGCTCACCGAGCGCGCGTCCCATCGCCTCGCGGAGCAGCGGATCGGCCCAGCGGGGCGCGATCGTCACCGCGTCGCCCACCTCCCACTCGGCCGCGACCGCCTGCGCCGCGACGTCCCAATCGCTCGCATCGGGCACGCGCGCGCGGACGACCAGCGAGCCGACGAACTCGACGCAGGCCAAGGGGATCAAGAGGAGCCACGCGCGCGAGAAGCGTCGTGCCGTCGGGGCGGTCTCGGACAAAACGGCGCGTAGGATAGCCGGCGCGCGCCCCCGGTCACCTTCGATCACGGGCCACTCGGCTCGGTGGCGAGGGCCGCCGCTTTACAGCGCTCGCGCGGGCCGACAGCTTTCGGGACATGTCGCTCGACGCTGCGCTCCTCGCCATCGACCGCGTGCTGCCCGACGGCGCGGTGCGGCGCGATCCCGACGCGCTCGCAGCGCACGCGGGCGACGAGAGCGAGTGCGCTGCGAGCCTGCCCGACGCCGTCGTCGTCGCCGCGAGCACCGAGCAGGTCGCGGCGGTGCTCGCGGCGGCCCACGCGCACGACGTCGGCGTCACACCGCGCGCGGCGGGCACGGGCAAGAGCGGAGGCTGCATCCCCGTCGCACGCGAGGGCGGCAACATCGTGCTCGCGCTCGAGGGCTTCGCGGGGATCGACGAGATCCACGCGGGGGATCAGGTCGCGGTGGTGCGACCCGGCACGCGCCTCGGCGCCCTGAAGGACGCGGTGCTCGCCGAGGATCTCTACTACCCCCCCGATCCCAACAGCCTCGAGAGCTGCACCCTCGGCGGCAACCTCGCCGAGAACGCGGGCGGGCCGGGCACGCTCCGCTACGGGAGCACCCGCGACTGGGTGCTCGGCATGGACGTGGTCCTCGCCGACGGCAGCCTGCAGCGCCTGGGCAAGCGCACCCACAAGGGCGTGACCGGCTACGATCTCACGGGGCTCATGGTGGGCAGCGAGGGCACGCTCGGGGTGATCACGCGCGCCACGCTGAAGCTCCTCCCTCGACCCGAGGCGCTGAGCACGATGCTGGTGATGCTGCGTGCGCTGAGCGACGTGGGGCCCGCGACGAACGCGTTTCATCGGGTGGGCGACGTGCGCTGCATCGAGCTCTTCGACGATCTCACGCTCGCGCCGCTCCGCGCGAGCTCGCCCGTCGCGATCCCCGAGGCCGCGGCCGCGGTGCTCCTCGTCGAGGTCGAAGGCAGCGAGCCCGCGATCGAGCGCTCGCTCGAGGAGGCGGGCAATCACCTCAGCGACGTGGGCCCGATCGAGGTCTTGGTGGCCAAGCACGCGGCGGATCGCGAGCGCCTCTGGTCGGTGCGCCGCGCGATGAGCCGCACCCTGAGGCGCTCGGCGCGCTTCAAGCGATCCGAGGACGTGGTGGTGCCGCGCTCGCGGCTGGGGGAGCTCTTGATCGCGTGCCGCCGCATCGCTGCCGAGCAGGAGGTGCGCATGCCCTCGTACGGCCACGCGGGCGACGGCAACCTGCACGTGAACTTCCTCTGGGACGATCCCGACGCGCTCCCTCGGGTCGCAGCCGCGCAGCACGCGCTCTTCGTCGCCACGGTCGCGCTGGGCGGCACCTTGAGCGGCGAGCACGGCATCGGCCTGAGCAAGCGCGACGCGATGCCGCTCGAGCAGAGCGAAGGCGTGCTCGAGCTGCAGCGCCGCATCAAGGACGTGTTCGACCCGAAGGGGATCCTCAACCCCGGCAAGATCCTCCCCGCGCGCCACAGCTGCTGATCGAGGCGCGCGTAGCGCCCAGCTCAGCGGAGGCTCAGCGGAGGCTCTGATGCAGCTGCTCGCCGTCGCCCCAGAGCAGCTCGTCGCCTCCGCGCCCGTCGCCGTCGTAGGCGAAGAGCCAGCGCCTCATCCGCGCTTCGTCGAGCGACTCGATCGCGGCCCACTCGAGCTCGCCGCGGTTCGGCCAGTACACCAGGCCGCGGTCGGGGGAGAGCGCGACGATCTCGAGCCCGCCGTCGCCGTCGAGATCGGACGCCGCGATGCCGGCGAGCTCGGGGCCCTCGAGGCGCGCGACCTCTTCGAAGGTCTCCGAGCCGTCCCACTTCATCACCACCACCGCGCCGCGTGGATCCATGAAGACGACGTCGCCTTCGCCGCTGCAGTGCAGCGGCCGCACGATCAGATCGGCGACGCGCGCGGTCACGCGGTGGGGACTGCCGGTCGCGCTCAGGCTCCCGTCCCCGCGGCTGAAGAGCACGCTGAACTCGTTGCGACCCGAGGTGCTCGAGGTGACGATGTCGGGGAACCGATCGCCGTCGACGTCGCCGATCGCGAGCGCGGTGTCGCCGGGGCCGACCGCGTACCTCGGCCCGAGGCCGAGGCGCATGGGCGTGCCGGTCGGTCGGGTGGTCAGCACGTCCCGATCGTTGAGGAGCACGATCGTCGAGTCGGGGACGCGTCCGTCGAGCGAGAAGCCCGCCATCGCGACCACGCCGACCTCGAGCCCGGTCGAGACGAGCGCGTCCTCGAGCGTGCTGCTGAACCGTCCGTCCCCGTTGCCCCGGCGCACCACCAAGCGACCGCGCAGGAGCGCCACCAGATCGAGGACGCGATCGCCGTCGAGATCGGCGAGGGCGACGCCGCGCAGCACCTCGGGGTAGGTGTACGCGCTGGCGCGCGTGAGGCGTCCACCCGCTTGGACGAACACCTCCACCCGGTCGCGGCCCCACGCGACCACGTCCATCAGCGTGTCCGCGGTGATCTGTCCCAGCACGGGCCGTCCCTCGTCGGACGTCTCCAGCGCCACGCTGTCGAGCGAGCCGACCTCGCTGGCTGGGCAGCTCACCGAGCTGCCGCTGCACACCTCGGGCTCGTCGCACGCCGACAGCGCGCCGCGGCACTCGGTGCCCGCCGCGCGCAGCGTGTTGGCCGGACAGCTCGCCGAGCTGCCGGTGCAGGTCTCGGGCTGATCGCACGCTCCCGTCGCGGCGCGGCAGGTCATCGACGCGCCCACGAACGCGTCCGCGGGGCACGCGGCGCCCTCTCCGTCGCACACCTCGATCGCGTCGCACACGCCCGCGCTCGCGCGGCACACCGTACCGACGTCACGCACCCGATCGACGGGGCAGTCGGGCGAGACGCCGAGGCAGGCTTCTTCCACGTCGCAGTCCCCCGCGGACGCGCGGCAGATCTCGCTCGCGGGGGAGAGCACGTCCTGAGGGCACGTGTCCGATGTGCCGTCGCAGGTCTCTTCGACGTCGCACGCCCCGCGCGCGGCGCGGCACACGAAGTCGGCGCCTCGAGAAGCGCACACGCCGCTCGATACGCAGCCGGTGCTGGGATCGGCGCCGACCACGCCGGGATCGCACGTGGCCGCGCCACACACGGCGTCGTCGGCGGTGAACACGCACGCCCCCGCCTCGCAGACGTCGGTGGTGCACGCGATGCCGTCGTCACACACGACGTCGCGGCATGCGCGGAGCAGGCGGGCCGTGATGATCATGTCGTGCTCGAGCTGGATCACGTAGTCCTGGGCCACGAGCGACGCCCCCTCGAGCACCAGCTCCACGCGGGCGGTGTGGCGTCCGACGGCGAGGGTGCGCTCGTGGATTCGCGTGGCCTCGTTCGAACGCACCGCGTCCGCGGGGACCGCCTCCACGACCACGTCGTCGATGGTGATCTGCACGGCGTCAAGTCGGTGAAGAGATCGATCGTGAGCTCGGGCTGGCTGGAGCATCCCGACGACAGCAGCGCGACGAGCGCGCACAGGGAGCGAAGCATCGGCGGCACGCTATCACGCAGGCTCCGATCACCGACCACCATCCGCCCCGCGCGTCCACACATGGAGTGCTCGGGGTCCTGTCGCAGGGCCTCGCGCTGCCCGTGCACATCCTGCCTGCCGAGGCGGCGGTGCCCGAGCTGGGCACCGACGTGTCGGCGCTGGTGCGGGTCACCAAGTACGAGCCCGTGCTGCCCGACACGCGTGAGGTCGCGGGGCCGTTCCCCGGCGAGGTGCCCAAGACCGACGAGATCCGTCTTCAGTCGGTGCTCGGCGTGCTCGAGGAGATCCGCGGTCGTGACTTCGTCGTGACCACCAAGCTCGACGGAACCTCGACCACGTTCTTCCGTCGCAGCGAGGACGAGCTCGTCGTGTGCTCGCGCAACTGGGCGCTGCGCAAGGCGGACGGCAACGCGCCGTGGCGCTTGGCAGAGGAGCTGGGGCTCGCGCAGAAGCTCCCCGTCGGCATGGTGCTGCAGGGCGAGCTCTGCGGTCCCGGCATCCAGAAGAACCGACTCGCGCTGAGTCGCTCTTCGTTCTTCGCGTTCAACGGGTACGACACGCTCGCCGCTCGCTACCTCGATCACGCCGAGCTCGCGATGTTCTGCGCTGAACGAGGCATCGCGACGGTGCCCACCGAGCGGGTGGTCACCGGGGACGCGGCGCGCGCGTTCGAGCACACGCTCGATCACTACCTCGAGCTCGCCAAGGGCACCTACGCGGGCACCAAGAACCGCAAGGAAGGCATCGTGGTGCGTCCTCTGAACGAGGCGCGCTCCGAGGCGCTCGGCGGCCGCCTCTCGTTCAAGATCATCTCGAACGAGTTCCTCCTGAAAGAAGAGGACTGACCTCGGGGCTCGTGGGCTCTCGCTAGGCGAGGGCCCACGAGTCAGCCGTCAGCGCTGGAGCTTGGTCGCGACCTCGAGCGCGGCGTAGGTGAGCACGCCATCGGCTCCGGCGCGCTTCATCGAGAGCAGCGACTCGACGATCACCTTGTCCCAGTCGAGCCAGCCGTTCTGCGCCGCGGCGCGCAGCATCGCGTACTCGCCGGACACTTGGTACACGAACGTCGGTACCGCGAACGTCTCCTTCACCCGGCGCACGATGTCCAAGTAGGGCATGCCGGGCTTCACCATCACCCAGTCGGCGCCCTCGCTCAGATCGATCGCGACCTCGCGCAGCGCCTCGTCGCCGTTGCCGGGATCCATCTGGTAGGTGCGCTTGTCGCCTTGGCCGAGGTTCTTGGCGCTGCCCACCGCGTCGCGGAACGGGCCGTAGAACGCCGAGGCGTACTTGGCCGCGTAGCTGAGGATGCGGACATCGTGGTGGCCCGCGTGATCGAGCGCGTCGCGCACCTTGCCGATGCGGCCGTCCATCATGTCGCTCGGCGCGATCACGTCGCAGCCCGCGTCGGCTTGCACCAGCGCCTGGGCGCAGAGGCGCTCGACGGTCTCGTCGTTGTGCACCTCACCGTGGCGGAGCACGCCGTCTTGTCCGTGGGTGGTGAAGGGATCGAGGGCGACGTCGCAGATGATCCCGAGCTCGGGCACGGCCGACTTCACGGCGCGCACGGCTTGGCAGACGAGGTTGTCGGGGGTCTGCGCTTCGTCGCCGTCGGGCGACTTCTTGCTCGGATCGATCACGGGGAAGATCGCGATCGCGGGGATGCCCACGTCCTTCGCTTCCTTTGCTCGCGCCACCAGCGACTCGATCGACCAGCGGGAGACGCCCGGCATCGACGCGACCTTCTCTTCGCTCGCGCCCTGGTCGTGCACGAAGAGCGGCCAGATCAGATCGCTCGCGCTCAGCGCGTGCTCGCGCACCAGATCGCGCGACCAAGGTTCGCGCCGGCTGCGGCGCATGCGGGTACGAGGGAACGGTCCGAAGGGTGCGGTCATGCGAGGGTGGGGCGCGCGGCGGTCAGGACGCTGGCGAAGGGGAGGATACCGAGGGAATCGAGGAAGTGGCGCACCACCTCGCGCTGCATGTCGATCCGGCGGCGCTCATCGAAGCCCATCCAGGTCTCGACGCACACCCCGACGCAGCCGATCGCGTCCACGATCACCTCCGTCGAGGAGGTCGCGACCGGGTAGTACTGGGTCGCCCACACCTCTTCTTCACCGAGCTTGCTCGCGTTCATCTTCTCGACGACGCCGCTGATGATCGCAGGACAGGGATCGACGCCATAGACCAGCGTCTGACCGAAGCTCGGCTTCACCTCGGG
>CAYZQM010000123.1:16420-18851 GCA_964480175.1 uncultured Sandaracinaceae bacterium | reverse complement strand
CCCCGTGGTCAGGCAGGGCAGGCCATCCGTGCCGCAGCCGCCCGCGACGGGCGCGTCGGTCTCGCCGCCGCCAGTGTCGGTGCCCGCATCGGTACCGGGATCGGGGTCGCCGCACGCCACCAGGGTCAGCGCGAGCACGCAGTTCATTGCCAAGAGCGTCTTGTTCATGTGTCTTCCTCGTTGTCGCGAGCCCCGACAAACGTCGAAGACCGCGGAATCAGCCAGAGTGGCGGAAGGGGGCCGCTACGTCGAGCCCCCAGGGCGGCGGCGAGGATGGCACAGCGCCCCGATCACGCCAACGAAAGGGCACTACGCCACACCGCGTCATCGGCCGCGCGACGCCTGCGCCAGCGCGCGCAAGCGAGATCTTCGCTCGTTGGCGCGCGAGGTCTCGCGCTAGATCATCTCAGCGATCGGGAATGGGGTACCACCTGGGTCTACAGTAGACGGCGAACCGCACGCGGTGGACGGAGGGCGGGTTCAGAAAGCCGATCTCGGGATGCGTGGTGGACAGGTAGCGCCCGTCCGCACTGCGCGTGCAGGTCGCGTGAACGGTGACTGCCTCGAGACAGCTGACGGTGCGGGTGGCGATGAGGGCTCCGTTGCTGCCTGGCGTGACCACCTCGGGCGACACGTCGCATGCGCCGCCGCGCACGGGGATCGAGAGGGCGCCGTCGCGAAGCCGGCCGTGGCGATTCCCGTACATGTACCGCCACTCGGCGGTCTCATCGCGCTCGGCCTCGGCCTCCGAGAGCGAACGATCCTGTGCCGTGCCCACCGCAGCAGCGATCGTGAGGGCAACCGCGGGCCATGAACGCCACATCGCGTGCGAACCGCGAGGCCTGCGCCGTGGTTCCGCGAGCGCGTCGACCGCGAGCGGCTGAGTCCCAACGCCCGAAGACTCCGTTCAGGCGCGCACGAAGCGAAGGGAGCCGCGTTGCTCTTCGTTCGGCGGGATCCGCCCGGGGACCACGAGCCAGGGGCCGTTCTCGCCCTCGCGCACCCGCCCGTCTGCGCCGACCCGATCCCCCACTCGACAGAGCGCGCCCCGCTCGAGGGAGCGCTCGGAGAGCTCGCGCACCATCGCGAGCGCGGCCTCGGGGTCGGCGCCGCACGCGACCTCGAGCTCGGGGAGGTCGAAGATCTCGAGCCCGTGGGTGAGCGCGTACTCGCCGTCGCGCTCGATGCGCACCCAGAACGCTCCCACCGCGACCGAGTCCTCACCGGCGCGACGGAGCTTCTCGAGGACCTGCTCGGGCGGCGCGCTCACGCCCGAGGACAGGTGCACCCGCTCGGCCCCGAGGGACGCGAACGTACAGAGAAGGCGGCTGAGGGAGCAGAGCTGCCCGCGGCGGACCTCGGGATCGCCGAGCAACGCCATCCGGAGCTCGACGCGCTCCTGCCCCTGCTCGGTGCAGCGTCGGAGGAAGACCGCATCGCGGGTGCGCCAGTAGACCGACAGCTCGGTGACGTCGATCTCCTCGCCGAAGAGCTCGCCGTGATGCGCGGCCAGCCCGGCGGGCTCGATGCGGGACGCCCCCGCGATCCACGCGATCGGAGGCAGCTTCGGCAACGCCTGCTCGGGACGCGGTGCTTGCGAGCCCCCCATCCGGTCGAGCAGGCGCGCGAGCCGTGCCGCGACCTCGGGCTGACCGCTCTTCTCAGCGGCCGCGATGGTGCGTGACAAGTGATCGGTCGCGTCGAGCCCGGCACGATCTTTCGCGCGAGGATCGGCGCCAGCGTCGAGCAGGCGCGCGACGACCGGCTCGAGCTCGACGAGGCGCGCGGGCGCGGCCTGCACCAGTCGGTTGAGCGGAGTCGCCTGGTTGAACGACGCATCGACCTCGCAGCCCGCGGCGAGCGCTCGATCGAGCAGCGCGAGATCGCCTTCGCGCACCGCCACCACCACGGGCGGGACCTGCGGTGATGCGCGTCGCAGGTCGGCGCCGTGATCGAGGAGCAGGGCGATGAGCCGAGGTCGGCGCATGAGCGCGACGTCGAGGAGCCGGTCGAGCTCGGCAGCCTCGGGGCTCCGATCGCGCAGCAGCACGCGCGCCACCTCGGCGTGCTGGTGATCGATGGCGAGCTCCAGTGGCGAGAACCGGCGGGTCGACAGCAGCGCGCGCACGGTCTCGAGCTCGCCAGCGAGCGCGGCCCAGTGGAGCGGCGTCAGTCCATCGCGATCGACGACCGCGGGATCGGCGCCCGCGTCGATCAGCGCACGCAGCACCTCGAGCCGACCGCGGTGGGCAGCCACGTGCACCGGAGCCACGCCCCGGCGAGACGGCGAGACAGCCGAGGGGCTCGCGCCCGCCTCGAGAAGTGCGGCGACGACCGCGACGTCACCGCGCTCGGCCGCCCAATGCATCACGCCGAAGCCTTGTGTGTCGAACGCCAACAGCGACTCGCCGCGAACCGTCGCGGCGACCAC
>CAYZQM010000123.1:14994-16410 GCA_964480175.1 uncultured Sandaracinaceae bacterium | reverse complement strand
CGCCGGTGCCTCGGCGACGACGCGCATCGCGTCGGTCACGCCGCGGCGCCGCGAGAAGACCGCGGGCCGGGTCTCGCGCAGCTCGGCCGTCTCGAGCGTGGGCTTGGCGGCTGCGCTCACCCGCTGCTCGCCGCGCACCGTGAAGAACGGCGGGACGTCGTCGTCGTCGAGCGTGAGCACCACGTCGCGGAGCGAGGGCCGGCTCGCGAGGGGGCCGAGCGCGACGTCCGATCGCAGCAGATCGATCGACGCGTCGATCGGCGGTGACTCCACCCTCACGAACTCCCCCGGCCCCGAGCGCGCGCCGAAGACGAGGCAGCGAGCGTCGCGATCGTACTCGTGGATCACCAGCGGCGTGGTCCGCAGCGCGAAGCCCGCGCTCGCGAAGCGCTCGGCGAGGCGAGCGGAGATCTCGACCTGTCGGGTGCACGTCGCGAGGAGGTCCGTGCGCCGGGCCCAGGCGAGCGTGCCCGCGACGTGGACCACGCCGTCTTCCTCGGGCAGCGCGACCGGCGACTGGACCGGCACGACGTCGAGGTTCTCGTCCGTTCTCCGAAAGCGCTCCAGCGATCCGCGGTACGCGTAGCCGATGGCACCTTCCGTCGAGACCTCGGGCCTACCGCGCGTCCGTCCGCTCACCGGGGCATGAGACAACGACACGCGTGGGCGATCAAGGGACTCGAGCGGCGCGGCGCGCGTCACCGCGAGGGTCTCGCGGGCGTGCTCGCTCTCGCTCGCCGACGTTCGCATGGTGCTCCTGCACTTCACGCCGGACCGATCGCTCGTCCCAGGACTCGTGACGCTCAGCCCGGCTGCGCCGGGAAGCGCTCGACGTACGTCTCGCCGCGGCGCCCGAAGTAGCTCACGTGGCGGCCGGCGATCCACACGACTAGCCGACGCAGCCCGCGCGCATCACCCGGTCGATGCACGCGGGGTAGTCGATCTCGCCGCGCTGGATGGTGCGGACCGCGGACACGACCGCGGGCTCGTCGAACGCGTCGGCGATGGGGGTGTCGTGGGTCGCGATGGACACCGTGTGCGATGCACCGCTGGGCAGGAAATAGGTGGACGCGTGCTCGCGGAAGTCGACCCGGTAGCTCTCGACGCCGCGCGCGGCGACGGCGCGGACGTGCGAGGGGAAGTCGGTCGTGCCGGCGTACGATCCTTGGACGCTGGCCTCGATGGTCTGCTCGGTGGTCGGGTCCATGCGGCTGCCTTTCATTCCGTGGGGATGCGGGTGAGCGCGTGCCGATCGACGAGCTGCCGCAGCATCGCGACGAGCTCGCGACGCTCGGTCGCGGAGAGGTGTCCGAAGAAGTGCGCGTCGTTCTCGTCCGCCAGCTGCGCGAGCTTCGGGACGAGCGCGCGTCCCCGGCGGGTGAGCGCCACGCGCTGCACCCGTCCATCGTTCGGATC
>CAYZQM010000123.1:12493-14958 GCA_964480175.1 uncultured Sandaracinaceae bacterium | reverse complement strand
GCGCTCGACGAGGCCCTTGTCCGCGAGGCGATCGATCACCTTGGTGATCGCGCCCTTCGTCATCCCCAGCGCGTCGACGAGCGCGCCCGTGTTCGAGGGGCCCGTCGAGAGCAGCCGGCGGAGCGCGACCCACTCGGAGACCGTGAGCCCCCGCGACTCGATGAGCTTCTGGAAGCGACCCGACACGTGGTTCGAGACGAACCGGAGCCAGTAGCCGACGTGACTCTCGAGGTCGCTGACGGCGCTCGGATCCGGACGCGCGCTGCGCTCCTTGGGCATGGCGCGGATGATGGTTTCCTGAGAAACCAACGTCAAGCCGCGCCCGTCGACGTTGCGGCTGACGCCGCCCGGGCCGCGCGCTCACCCGGTGCCGAGGGCGCCCTCGGGGCGCCGAGCGGGTTCGGCCCGCAGAAGTGAAACGCGACCGTGCGAGACTGCAACGTCCAGCCTGGGCGCAGCGCGGGGTTGCAGCGATTTCGCCCGCCGAGGGCCTGGCACGCGCATCGCAACACGAGGCAACAGCGGTTCGCGAAGGCGTCCCCCCCAGCCCGCGAGCCGCGCCTACTACTGGCCCACCTCGGATGACCTCCGCGGTGGGCCGTTTCGTCTCCGTCGTTCCGGTCGGCCTGGCGGTCCGCCACCCTCCGCCGCCAGCCCCGCCAATCGGCACCCCGCTTTCCTCGCGTTTCCGATCACTCGGATACGGCACGCGGCTCGAGTTGGTGTCGGCATGAGCGCGGGGGACGACCTTCGAACGGAGCGACCGCACGATCGCCTGGTGAGGTTGGTGTTCGGACAAGACGTGGAGACCGCACGCGGCGAGCTGAGGGTCGTGCTGCCGCCCGCGGTGGCCGCGGCGATCGACTGGTCGAGTCTCGCGATCGCCGACCCCGCGCTGCTGGCGCCCGACCTCTCCGAGCGCACCGCCGACTGCCTGTACCAGGTGAAGCTCGGCGAGCGCGAGGCGCTGCTGTACGTGCTGCTCGAGCACCAGAGCGCGGACGAAGACCTCTTCGTCGTGCGGGCGCTGATCTACGTGACCCGGATCTGGGACCGCTGGATGCGGCTCCACGGGAACACCACGCGGGTGCCGCCGGTGATTCCCGTCTTGCTCACGCACGCGAGCGGCGGATGGCGCGCGCCGAGGAGGCTCTCGGACGTGATCGACTTCGGGGATGCTGCGCTACGTACGCACCTCGAGCCGCTCGTCCCTGCGCTCGAGCTGCGCCTGCTCGACGACCTCACGACGCTCGGCGATGCCTCGCTCGACGCGCGCGACATGCCGGCGCGCGGCAAGCTCACGCTCGCGGCGCTTCGAGACGTTCGCGATGCCCCGGATCTGACGACCGCGCTGCGCCATCTCGCGCAGCGGATGGAAGCGCTCTCGACCGGCGACGCGCGGGACCTCGCGGTCCGCCAAGCGGTGTTCAGCTATATTCCTGCGGCTCGACGACGCGACGATCTGCAGACCATCACCGAAGCCGTACGCGCGGCCTGGCCCAACCAAGACGAGGACCTCGTGACCACGATCCAAGAGCTCATCGACAGCGGAGAAGCCCGCGGAAAGGCCGAGGGAAAGGCCGAGGCGATCCGGCGCCTGCTCGTCCGACGCTTCGGACCGCTCTCGCCTGACGTCGAGCTCCACCTCACGACGGCCGACGCAGCGACACTCGACCGGTGGATCGACGCCGTGCTCGACGTCGACTCGCCGGAAGAGCTGCTGACGCGCTGAGATCCGTCAGGGCACGGTGAGTGGGGTGCCGAGGCTCTCGGCGCCGCCGCGATCGATCGCGGAGATCGCGTAGCTGCCAGACGAGAGGGTGGCGGGCGCGGCGCCGCTGGGGATCCACTGGGTGAGCTGCAAGGTCGCGCCTTCGTCGCGGTACACCGCGTAGCCCGCGATGGGATCGGGGTGCGAGAGCGAGAGCGTGCCGTCGTAGGTGACGCTCGGCATCGGCACCGTCACGTCGTGATCGGGGACGCGCGGCGGGCGCGCGGGGATCGCGTACAGACTCGCCATGCGGGCGCGCAGCGCGCTGCTCGCCTCGAGGTTCGCGAGGCGAAACCAGGTGTGGCCCGCCGCGCCCTCGCCCGCGTCGCGGGTCAGCGTCACTTCGGTCTCGAACTCGTCGACCGAGAAGTCGCGGTACGCGCCGATCGACGCGAGCACCGGGCGCTCGACGCTCCCGTGGCTCGCCCACCAGTCGATGAGCGCACCGAACGGCTGCCCCGTCGAGGTGCTCGACCAGTACAGCTGCGGCGCGAGGTAGTCGACCCACTCCTCTTGGATCCAACGGAGCGAGTCGCACGAGATCACTTCATACGCGTTCAGACCGGTCACGCCGGGCGGCATGCCGGGCTGGTAGATGCCGAAGGGCGAGATGCCGAAGCGCACCAGCGGCGACGTCGTCTCGATCGCCTCGGCGCTCGCCTGCACCAAGAGGTTCACGTTCTCGCGGCGCCAG
>CAYZQM010000123.1:0-12483 GCA_964480175.1 uncultured Sandaracinaceae bacterium | reverse complement strand
GTCGCTGCGGCTGAGGGTGCCGCCGCCGGACGTGTAGGCCGAGTACGAGGCGGCGTCGGGGAACGCGCTGCCGGCGTCGTCGGGATAGGGATAGAAGTAGTCGTCGTAGACGATGCCATCGACGTCGTAGCGCGTGATGAGATCGACGACGACGTCGACCACGTGCTCACGCACTCGAGGATCGGCGGGGTTCATGGTGATGCCGCCGTCGTAGGCGATGGCAGCGCTCGAGAGCGTGCGGCTCACGTGGTTGGACGCGGTGGTGACCGAGGTCGTGGTCATCCCGCGCAGCGGGTTCATCCACGCGTGCACTTCGATGCCGGCCGGGTGCGCGAGCTCGAGGAGGATGGCGAGCGGATCGTAGCCGGGGTCCGTGCCCTGGGTGCCGGTGAGAAAGCGGCTCCACGGCTCGATGGAGGACGCGTAGAGCGCGTCCGACTCCGGCCGCACCTGGAAGTAGATCGCGTTCAGCCCGGTCTCCGAGCAGAGGTCGACGATGCCCTGCAGCTCCTCGCGGATCTGCGCCTCGCTGCGTCCCGCCGCTGCGGGGAAGTCGAGGCGAAAGACGGACGCGACCCACACCGCGCGCAGCTCGCGGTCGTGCGAGACGGCGATCCCCGGAGGGCCCGCGTCGACGGAGACGGGCGCGTCGACCGCGTCGCCGCCATCGGTCCGCGCCGCGTCGTTCGGCGCATCGGGCGTCTCGCCCGCGTCGGGCATGGAAGAGCCGCCGCAGCCGGGGAGCGCGAGGAGGAGGGAGGTGAGGAGGAGGGAGCGCATCGGGCGGATGCTAGCAAAGTGGGAGCGCCCCCCGCGCCCGAGCCCGACTCAGGACAGAGGTAGCGGCGGAGACAGAGGCAGACGCAGAGGCAGAGCGCGTGACGGCGTCAGCAACAGCGACAGCGACAGACAAAGAGGCAGCAACAGCAGCAGAACCAGCCTCTGCGCAGCGCGACCGTCGTGAACGTGATCGTGATCGTGGTCGTGAACGTGAACGCCTCTCGACGAACAACCGCACCCGAAGACACGCCCGCGGCCCAAAGCGCCGAGCCCACGGAGACGCTCGATCAGACCCGCGCCCGAGCCCGCGCCCGCGCCCGATCTCAGAAGCAGAAGCAGAAGCAGAGAGCATCAACGCGCCCGAACCACCAACACCGGCAACGGCGACGCCCGACACACCTCGTCCGCGAGCGCGGGCTTGATCACCCGACTGATCCCCCGGGGCTTACCGGTCCCGAGCACCAGGAGCGCGACGTCGGTGTGCTGCGCAGCCTCGATGAGCACGCGCGCGACGTCGCGGTGCTCCTGGATCTGCCGCACCCCCGCGAGCACCCGATCGAGATCACCGGGTGTGATCGGCTCGCTCGCGACCTCGGCGTGGGCTCGCAGCTCGGTGACGCAGCGGTCGACCGCGTGCTCGTCGTCGCCCACGTAGACGCCCTCGACCCGCGCGCCCACCTCGCGACCGAGCGCGAGCGCGGCCTCGAGCGCCTCGACGCTGTCGTGCTCGCCGTCGATCCCGACGAGCATCCCGCGCCCCTTCAGCGGCGCGCCGCCCGCGCTCGGCTCCACCGGCGCGACGAGCACGGGACACGGCGCATGCGCGAGCACGTGCTCGGCGGTCGTCCCGAAGAAGCGATCGATCGGACCGGTGCGATGGGTGTGCGGCCCGACGACGATACAGCGCGCGCCGAGCCGCTGGGCCTCGGCGATCAGCGCGTCTTGCGGTGGCCCCTCGATCAGCTGCGATGTGGCTGTGACGCCCGCGGCGCTCGCACGCTCGACCTCGGCCGCGAGCGCGACGACGCGCCAGTCGTGGTCCTGCTCCAGGCGACCGCGAAGCGCCTCTGCGGCCTGACGCGCGCTGCCGACCAACGACGGATCGAGGCTGGGGAGACCGGCATACGCACACACGAGGTGCAGCCCCGCGTCGAGCTCGCGCGCCATGCCGACCGCGACGTCGAGCGCGCGCGCACCGCTCGGCCCGAGATCCGTCCCGACCACGAATACCCCGCCGCTCACGACGCCGCTCCTTCGCGCTTGGTGTGTCGCGTGGGCGCACGATCGATGCGCCGTTCGGCACGATCGCCACAGGACGGTGAGCTGCAGTGCCGAGGATTCGAGTGCGGGCAGGCCATGCCGACCATCGAGCAATCCCCGGGCCGTCAGCTCGGTGGACGCCCTCGAGGTCGCTCAGGTGCGAGCGGACGCGGGTCGACGGGTCGCGACGCGGCGCGATCGCCGCCGC
Source organism: uncultured Sandaracinaceae bacterium (assembly GCA_964480175.1). Classification (GTDB taxonomy): domain Bacteria; phylum Myxococcota_A; class Polyangia; order Polyangiales; family Sandaracinaceae; genus CAYZQM01. The sequence continues at coordinate 10,235 of CAYZQM010000123.1, read as the reverse complement.
GGAGCGCCCGAGCTCGCGCTGGACACGACGAGCACTTCGCGAGGGCCTAGAGCCCAGGGCCCGATGTGATCGGGGTGAAGTGCATAGCGCAGCGTCATGCGTCCGGACTGCGGCTCCCAGCCTTCGGCGAGGCCGCGCAGGATCATGTCGCGCACCTGCGCGGGGCTGATGCCGCCGCCGTGCCCGCCGAAGCATGAGTCGGGTCGCTTCATCGCCGTGTCGATCACGAGCACGCCGCGGGCACCCTCCGCGGCAGACTGAACGGCGATCAGGAGCGGGCTCGAGAACATGTCTTGCCAGTAGGTCGCTTGGAGGCGAATGCGCCAGAGGTAGCGGACTCCGTCGACCGTGATCGGCCGCGCACCACGCTTGCTGATCGACATACGCCAGAGGCTACACCCGATCTCGCGCTCCTCGAGCGGTGAGCGCGGGCGAAGATCCGCTATCGTCTCGCCATGCGCAGCGCGTCGATGATCGTCTTGCTGGGGTTGATGGGATGCGATGGCGCTGACGCCGTGGACGCGCCGGTGGATGCTCCCGCGCGCGATACCACCGCCTCGGACGTGCGCGTGTTGGATGCCGCCGAGGTCGATGCTCCGGGGGATGCGGGGACGACGCGGTGTGCCGCGACGGGGGCGCCCTCGCTCGGGGGCGTCAGCCTCACGCCGGTCGACGGCGTGCCGATCGCCGATGGGTTCGCGCCTGGCTTCAGCATCGTCGAAGGTCCGGTGTGGATCGGCGATGCGCTCCTCGTGTCTCACTTCGGCGGCGGGCCCACGCCCGCCGCACGCATCTACCGCATCACGTCCGCGGGCTCGGTGAGCGTCGCCGTCGCGAACGCGGGGACGAACGGTCTCGCGCTCGGCCCAGACGGGCGGCTGTATGGCGCGAGCCACGCGCTTGGCGCGATCGTCGCGTTCGATGGCGACGATCTGTCGGCCCCGCCCACGACCGTGACGAGCAACTACCTCGGCGCGCGCTTCAATGGCCCGAACGATCTGGTGGTGCGCTCGGACGGGTCCATCTACTTCACCGATCCCGACTACCAAGCGCCCTCCCCGCGGCCGCAGAGCGCGACACGCGTCTACCACATGGCGACGGACGGAAGCGTGATCGCGATCGAAGAGGACCTGACGCAACCCAACGGCATCGCGCTGTCGCTGGACGAGCGCACGCTCTTCGTCGGCCATGCCGGCGGGCTCGTGCGCTACCCGCTCGACGAGATGGGCGAGGTCTCGGGCGCGCGGACCTCGATCGACGCGATCCGCAGTAGCGTCGATGGCCTGGGTCGTGACTGCGCGGGGAACCTCTACGTGACGAGCGACGGCGCCGTGGTCGTGCTCGACCCGGCGGGCGAAGAGCTGGGGAGACTGAGCGCACCAGGCGCGACCAACGTCGCGTTCGGCGGGCCCGACGGACGCACGCTGTACGTCACGTCGCTGGGCAACCCGGGCGCGCTGCGAAGCGCGGTGCTGGACATCGCGGGTCTGCCGGACTGAGACTTCGCCACCGATGCGGGTGCGGTCGAGCGCACCTGAGTCGTGCGATGGGACGTCCACGCATCCCGGCCCGCCGCTGCGTGACAGGTGAGCGTTTGTGTACGGTACTCGCCGACCTACGACAGAGCTGGCGCCTGTCCAGCGCGACCTCGCCATTCACCGACCTTGGAGCGTGTGCTCAGAACGCGCCTGCGATCCCTCCTATGTCACCAGCGTCCTGAGAGGATCTGCTCGATCGAGGTCCGCACCGCCTGAAGGTACTGTCGAACCTCAGCCTCGGTGCGATTGAGCCCCGGCAGCAGGTCCGCCATGCGTTCGTCGGTCGGGAGCGCAACGTCGATCGCTGCAGCTATCCCCAGGAGCTCCTCGTCCGTAAACCCTCCCAGCCAGCGTGCACGGGCTTGCGGGTCGAGCTCGTCGCGAATCTCTCGCGCGTAGTGCAGCCCGTACACGGCCAACAACAGTGGATCCGTGGGCCACACGCGCTTCACTTGAACATCGTACGCGGGGGCACCCATCTGGCGCAATCGCTGTTCGTCTGCGGCGGGGTCCCGGAGTTGATCGCGCGGGCGGCGCCCGAGCGTTTCTTCGCAAGGCGTTCCCCCTGAGGAGCGAAGCGACGATTTGGGGGAACAGCCCGCCCGCAGGCCGAAGGCCGAGGACCGGGCGGATGGGGGCATCCAAGGATTCGAATTCTCGAGATCTCAGTGTCCCAGAACCAGAGACAGAACCAGAGAGAGGAACAGAGACAGAACCAGAGACAGGAACAGAGACAGAACCAGAGACAGCGACAGACGCTGCCTCCGCTCGGTCAGAAGTCCGCTTCGAGTCCGCCTTGGAAGAGGAACGGGCGCCCCGTGCGGGCGCCGAAGGGGCGGTAGGAGACGATCGGGCGGACGTCGAGGAGGTTCTCGCCGCGGACGTAGAGCCGCACGCCGTCGAAGACCTCCACGTGGGCGACGGCGTCCAGATAGAACTGCTCGTCGGTGAAGAGACCTTCGTTCCCGCGGCTCGCGGCGTCGCGCATCGCGCCCACCACGAGGCCGTTCGCCGAGAGCGACAGGAAGCGCCAGCGCAGACCCACCCGGAACGACGCGGTGTGCTCGGGGATGTAGGGGAGTCGGTCGCCGACCTCGACGGTGCCGAACTGGGGATTCTCGGACACGAACGCGGTACGGAATCGGGTGAACGTGTACGTGTAGTTCGCGTGCAGCGGCACGTGCAGCTCGTCGACGACGAACTCGTGGGCGGCCACCAGCTCGAGACCGAGGATGGTCGCCTGATCGCCGTTGAACTGGCGATCGATCAGCTCGATGGGACAGCCACCCGCGCCCGAGCACTCGCCGGTGATGTTCTGGTAGTCGGAGAGGAAGAACGAGAGCTGCCCGTTGGTCGACTCGTCGGCGCGGCCGTAGCGGGCGCCCACCTCGTAGTTCCACGCCAGCTCGGGCCGAACGCCCTCGGGCTGCCCGGGCGCCACCGGTGAGTAGCCCTGGTGCACGCCCGCGAAGATCGTCACGGGATCCACCAGCGCGTAGGTGATCCCCAGCCCAGGGAGCGGCTGGAATTGCGTGGTGACGATCCGCTCGGGGCTGGTGGGCGCGAGCACCTCCGCGTTGTCGTTGTACTCGCTCCAGATCGTCTCGATGCGCAGACCCGGGGTGACGGTCAGGCCGAAGAAGCGGAACTGCCACGCGACGTAGCCCGAGAGCGCGAACGACTGTGCGTAGTTGTCGGTGAGGATCTGGGTGGGCAAGCCATCGGACACGATCGCGCCGCCCTCGAGGTAGACGCCGTCGCCGGTGTGCAAGCGGGTGATCGAGTCGAAGTGAAAGCGCGCTCCGACCTCGAGCTCGGACCGCAGCTCGCCCGCGGTGAAGCGGAAGCGGCCGCGGGCCTGCGCGCCCTGCGACACGAAGCGACGCGAGTTCGTCGCGCGCAGGACACCGAGGCTCAGCGTGGGCGGCGCCTCGGCGCCGGTGAGCACGTCGTAGTAGACGCCGTAGCGGGGATCGTCCGGCGCCGCGAGGACGGTCGAGAGCGCGGTGCCGTCCCGGAAGCGGTCGAGGCGTCGCCAGCTGCGCTCGAAGTCGTGGCGATAGGCCGTGACGACGAAGTCGGCGTCGTCCGCCAAGAGCTCGTAGCGGAGCTGGGCGCGGGTGCGCCACCAGCTCATGTTGTCGCCCGCGGAGATCCCGTAGCGGCGGAGCGGATCGGCGGAGAAGTCCTGCAGCGCGAGGCCGAGGTACGACTCGTTGCTGTTCTCGAGCCCCAGGCCGAACGTCGCCTCGAGGCGGTGGTAGACGTCGGGCGAGAAGTCGCCGTGCAGCTCGCCGCGCACCTGCAGGTCGGTGCGATCGAACCCGGTGTTCGACGAAGGCGCGCCGGTGCTCGCGGTCGGATCGAGGTGACGGAAGCCGTCGGTGCGCAGGTGCACCAGCTCGACGATGAAGCCGCCCCACTCGTTCGAGGTCCCGTAGTGCCCGTGGAAGCGACCGAACCAGGTGGTGCCGAGCGCGAGATCGACGCCGCCCTCCGAGCGCAGCGGGATGGCGCGCCCGTGCAGATCCACCGCGCCACCCACGGTGTGCGGGCCGTACGGGATGGCGGCCGGTCCCATGTAGACCTCCATGCTCGTCATCCGCGTGGTGAGCGGGAAGTAGTACGCGGCAGGCGCCGAGTACGGCGCGGGCCCGAGCAGGACGCCGTCTTCCATCAAGGTGATGCGTCGGCTGCGCTCGGCGCTGGCGCCGCGGATACCGATGTTGGGCCTGAGACCATAGCCGTCCTCTTGGCGGACGTAGACGCCGGGCACGCTCGGGAGCACCGACATCACGTCGTCGTAGTTCAGCTCATCGAGGTACTCCTCGCCCAAGAGGTGCACCGAGCCGCCGGTGTGGAGCACCTGATCGGCGATGCCCTCGACCGTGAGATCGGCGAGCCGCAGCTCGTCCTCGCTCGGCTCCGTGCCGTCCTCGGGGAAGTCCCAGTCCGACTCGGGATCGACGTAGTCGGGTTCGCCGGGCGGGTCGTCGGCGGCGGTGTCGGCCTCAGCGTCCTCCGCATCGTCGTCGTCGGCTTCGGCGTCGCCGCCGTCGACGGCATCGCCTTCGCCATCGTGCGCTTCCTCGGCCTCGGCCGACGTCGGCTCGCCGTCTTGCGCAGCCGCGTGATGCGGCACCAGCAGCGCGAGCGCGAGCAGCAGTGGGAGCGTTCGGAGGATCATGGCGCCTCCGCGACGCGCTCGATGCGGCGAGGAGACAGTGTGGGCGGAGGCCCCTCGGGGGCCGGCAAGATCCAGGTCGCGGGCATGAAGGAGTCGTCGATGGTGGTGAGATCCACGTCGGGATCGATCAAGCGCTGCATGGGCCTTCCGTTGAGCGACGCGAGCGCGTCCACCCGCACCTCGACGTCGTGCATCCCCCGACGACGCAGGTCGCCTTCGATGACGTGGGCGAGCTGGAGGATCAGATCGGGCTGCCCGACCATCTCGCGCTCTTGGATCGGCGTGAGGTAGTCGCCGGGCGAGATCAGCCGTTCTCGGGTGCGGCCGTCCGTGCGCACGCGGTAGGTGACGCTCCCGTTCTTCTCGCGGACCATCACCCGCCACGACCAGCGCATCCCCTGCTCGTGCCAGAGCACGTCGCCGCCGTACGCGAAGGCGCGCAGGGGGATCGCGACCTGCAAGACGAGATAGAGGGCGGCCAGCGAGAGCGCCCACGACGCGCGCGGGCTCGAAGCGCTGGCGCTCGCCTCGGGGAGCGCCGCCCTCAGGCGCGCGGAGAAGCGGCGAGGCCAGTCGGGCGCGAAGAAGACCGTCGTCGCGACGATCATGATCCAGGGGAACATCCCGATCGGAAAGAGCACGCCGACCACGGTGTGAAAGCCGATCACCGCGAGGTACGCGACGGCGCGGGTGCGGGGCCAGCTGAGCCACGCGGGGATCGTGAGGTCGTAGAGAAAGCCGCCCCAGCTCATCGCGAGCGCCATCCCGGGCGCGATCAGCAAGGACCCGATGATCGGGGTCTCGTCGCGCGAGGCCAGCCAGATCCCCATCGGCTGCCCGTGCAAGAGCCAGTCGGGCTGGGCCTTGCCGAGCGCGGCGAAGAAGTAGACGACCGCGATCTGTCCTCGCAGCAGCCAGGTCCACCACGCGGGGAAGCGCGCGCGCGTGATCGTCGGGCGCAGCATCGCGTCGATCGAGTGGGCGCGGTGCAGCGGCAGGCAGGTGAGCAAGAGCGCGAGCAGGCTCACCAGGTAGTAGTGGTTGAGGTAGTTGGTGACGTCGCAGAGCTCGACGTAGGTGAACACGACGAAGAACGTGAAGGTCGCGAGCCGATAGAGCGCGCCCGCCGCGATGAGCACGCCGCAGGCGATCATCACGTAGAAGAGCGCCGTCATCCCCTCGCCGCTCAGCGGCTCGATGAACGAGAGCCCGAAGTAGTGGAAGAAGACCCGCGGCTCGACGAAGCAGCGCTCGACCCAGCCGAGCCAGAGAAAGCGCGCGGCGGAGAACGCGACCAAGAGCCCGAAGAGGATCCGGAAGGCGACGAGGCCGATCGGATCCTGCTCGGTGAGCGCAGCGGCGCGCACCCGGATGAGCGCGCCGTCTCCTTCGTTGCTCGGGACCGCCGCGCCCATCTCAGTCGTTGTCGCCCTCGACGCGCATCGCGGGCGCCAAGTCCAAGATCGACACGACCTCGATGCGGAACGCGTCCGCGAGCGCGCGCAGCGCCGCGGCGAGCGCGTCGACGTCCTCGACCTCGGAGATCACCGCCTCCTCGAGCGTGCCGTCGATCGCGTCGAGCGCGGCGAACGACTGGGCGATGAGCCCTTGCAGGCGCGCGTCGAGCTCGGTGCCCCCGACCGAGCGCACGAGATCGTCGAAGCCCGGCGCATCGGTCCCCTCGGGCGCGCCGAGGTAGGCGTCCCGGAACGCCGCGACGTTCGCTCGCAGGTGATGCACGGACACGTGGGCCCAGCGCGACTCGACCTGATCCGGGCACGCGTCGGTGGGGCACTCGATGCGGATGCCCGCGGGGATCCCGACCTTGTAGTCGACGACCTCCTTGTAGAGGTACACGAGCGCATCCGAGATCGCGTTCAGCCCGAGCTGCGCGCTCGGGTAGACGGCGCTGCCGTTGCCCGCGTTCGAGAGCGCGCCGAGGAAATTCCCGTCGGCCGGTTCCCACGCGGCGCGCAGCTCCGCCGCGTGCTCGAGGACCAGCGACGCCACGTGGTGCGCGTACACCGCGCGCCGACGGCTCACCTCGGCGTCCCCGAGCGTGGCCCAGCTGCCGTCCATGTTGATGCGCGACGCGGCGGGGCAGCTGTTGCTCGTCCCCTCGAAGAAGAGGAGGTACTCGAGCGCGGTGAGACCGCGCGCGTTGATCGGCCCGGCCTCGATGCCCGCGCGATCGTCGTAGACCGGATCGACCAGGTTGGTGTCGATGCGGCACGTGGTGATCAGCGGCCAGCCGTTGATCACGTCGCGCAGGCCGCGGCCGCCGGTGGTGAGCGTGACCAAGCCCGCGGGCCCCACTTGCAGCATCTCGATGCGCTGAAAGACCGCGATGGCCTCGCGCCACGCGAGGCGCGCCGCGTCGAGCTCGCTCGCGCCGCCGCCCTCCAGGCTCGCGGTCGCGCTCTCGAGGGTCTGCGCGCGCTCGTGGAAGGCGACGATGTCCGCGTAGATCACCCGCTCGCCGATCGAGGCCAGCACCGCGCGGGTCGCGTCGGCGCCGATCATCGGGTCCGCGTCCACCTCGACCGCATCCAGGCCCGGCGTGTCCATCCGCGGCGCGTCGCGCTCGGGGACGTCCATCGCCGAGGGCGGCGCGTCTCGATAGAACGTCTGCACCTCGACGCAGCTGGCGAGCAGCGCGACGAACACCGACGGAACGGCGAACGCCGCCGGACGAATCCAGCGGCGATCGACGAGCTCGTTCCCTCGCACGAGGGGGCTTGCTTTCATGGGGTCTCGAAGAGGTAAATCAGGCCATCGTCGTCGGTGGCCGGGTCGGTGCCGCCGATGCCGACGGCGACGACGCGCTCACCGCGGGGGTCGACCGCGACCGCCCAGAAGTGGTCGGTCGTGCCGGGCGCGGTGTTCGCGGTGAAGGAGCCGTCGTCGTCGAACGAGGTGTCGAGCGCGCCGTCGGCGTCGAGCACCCAGATCGTCGCGTCGCCCTCGGTCGCCGAGCTGCGGGTCGCGCCCACGTGCACGGTGCGGTTGCCGGGGAGCGCGGCGAGCGCGCGCGCGTTGTCGGCGAAGGTGAAGTCGCGGAGCTGCACGACGCCGTTGGCGCCGTCGGGGCCGTAGGTGAGGTCGCGGGTTCCGTCGCTGTTCACGCGCAGCGAGACGAGGTCGTTGTCCATGTCCTCCGCGGTGGAGGTGCCGCCGTAGCCGGTGGTCACGAGCTGGGTGCCGACCACCGCGACGCCGTAGATCTCGGCCTGACGATCGAGCACGGCCTCGGTGTAGATGCCGCCCTCGCCGAAGCTCGTGACGAGCGCGCCGGTCGCGTCGAGCGCGAAGAGGATCGGCTCGATCGGCGCGCTGCCGTAGTAGCCCGAGACGATGATCAGGCCGCCGGGCGGGCCCGCGAGCACGCTGACGCCGCGGCCACGCGCCACCGACTCGTCGATGTCGAGCGAGAAGATGCCGCCCTCGGCGAAGGTGGTGTCGAGCGCGCCGTCGGCGGTGAAGCGAACGACCGCCCAGTCCGCGTCCACGCGGGGCGAGGCGGGGATGCGCTCGCCCGAGACGATGATGCGATCCATCGCGTCGATCGCGAGGCCGTAGGCCGCGTCGGATCGGAAGTTGGTTCCGTCGACCGCGCCGGCGCTGAGGTCGGCGATGCGCACGCCGTCCTCGCCGAACGTGGTGTCGAGGGTGCCGTCGGTGTTCAGGCGGAAGACCGCGATGTCGCGATCGCGGAGATCGGTGGCGTCCTCGTCGTCGACCGTCGCGGAGACGACGATCTTGCCGTCGCTCTGCAGCGCGATGCCGCGCGCTTGCTCGCTGTTGCCCGTGGTCAGGTCGTTGATGTACCAGCCGCCCTCGCCGAAGTCGGTGTCGAGCTCGCCGTCCGCGCCGAAGTGGCCGACGATGGTCTGCCAGTCGGAGGCCGTCGTGGTGCCGGCCGCCTGACCGACGACGTAGAAGCTGCTGTCCTCACCGAACACGACGCCGTAGAAGCGATCGTTGCCGTCGGCCGAGGCGGGGACCGTGTGGGGCAGCGGGTTCACGATCGCGGGCAGCGGCACGCCACCGTCGGTCTCTTCACCCGCATCGATGCCCGCGTCGTCCATCATCACGGGGACGTCGTCGGTCATCTCGGGCGCGTCGACCGCGGGGGTGTCGGTGCCGCCGGCGTCGGTGCCCGCGTCGGTCGTCTCGTCGGGATCGCAGCCCGCGACCGCGAGCAGGAGCGACGCGAGAGAGAAAGTGAAGAACCAGCGCTTCGTCATCAGGAGGGCCCTTTGTACAGGAGTCGAGAGAGACGCGCCGGTATTAATGACATCCGCTCTCACAGTCAATGAGAATGTGAGTCGATATGACTCGCTGGTTCAGAACGGGGCGATCATTGAAATCGCATGCGTTTTTCCTGCAGAACCTTTGGCTTGCAGATATGCGCATCGACGCATATAAACCCGGCCGTGGAGAACCTGGCCTTCGCGACCGCCGACCGATGGGAGCTGTACAAGCTCCTCGGCGAACCGATCAGGCTACGGCTCTTGGCGCTCGCGGGGGAGGACGAGCTCTCGGTGGGCGAGCTCGTCGAGCTGCTCGGTGAGCCGCAGCCGAACGTGTCGCGACACGTCTCCGCGCTGCGACGCGCGCACCTCTTGAGCGAGCGCAAGCAGGGCACGCGCGTCTTCGTGCGGCTCGCCGACGAAGCGCGGCGCGACGCGGTGGTGGCCGACGCGCTGCGCGCAGGAAGGGTGCTGACCAACGACGACGGGAGCCTGTCGCGGGTGCCCGAGCTCGTGGCCGCACGGGACGCGGCGGCGCGCGCGTTCTTCGCGAGCAAGGCGCCCGAGCTGAGCGCCGACACGCTCGCGCCCGAGCTCCCGAGCTACCTCGGCGCGTTCGCGCCGCTGCTCGGGCAGAGCGAGCTCGCGATCGACGTGGGCACGGGCGACGGGCGCATGCTCGATGTGCTCGCGCCGCTCTTCACGCGGGTGATCGCGTTCGATCGCTCGGCCGAGCAGCTGGGGCGCGCGAAGGAGCGCGTCGCGCGTCGAGGCTATGCGAACGTCGAGCTGCTCGAGGGCGACGTGGAAGACGCGCCGCTGCGGGATCGGCTCGGAGAGGCGCTCGCCGACGTGGTCGTCGCGTCCCGCGTCTTGCACCACGCGCCCAAGCCCGCGCGGACGCTCGAGGCGCTCGCCGAGCTCTTGCGCCCCGGCGGCGCGCTCATCGTGATCGACTACGCGCCGCACGACGACGAGCGCATGCAGGCGAGCCAGGCCGATCTGTGGATGGGCTTCTCCGAGCGCGAGCTCGCCCAGTTCGCGACGCACGCCGGCCTCCTCTCGCCCTCGGTGCGACCGCTCGTGGCGGCACGGGGAACGCACGACGCCCACGTGCCTTGGCAGGCGCTGCACGCCATCAAGCCACAGGCGAAGCCGGGCGCCAAGCGGCCCTCGGCGAAGAAGCCGACCCCCTGAGATCGATCACCGCGCGCCTCGCGCGCCGAACGTTCACCGACTCCAGCAACACGAGGAATC
>CAYZQM010000122.1:15950-18968 GCA_964480175.1 uncultured Sandaracinaceae bacterium | reverse complement strand
CGCTCGAACGCCTCGAGCGCGGCGGCGTCTTGGCGGACGTGCTCGGCGGCGCTGCCGATGTTGTAGAGGAGAAGCGCGCGCCCGCTCAGATCGTACGCGCGGCGAAAGTAATCGAGCGCGCTCTCGTAGCGCCCCTCGCTGTACGCGACCTCCCCTGCGTTGAACAGCGCCCGCGCTTCGGCGTCGCTGCCCTGCGCGAAAGCTGTGACCGGAGCGGCGAGGACGCACGACGCCCACAAGGAAAGCCCGAGGAGCAACCAAGTAACCCGCATAGAACGACGAGGCTCGCCCCGCGCCGCCCGAAGGTCAAGAGCCGCCCCCGCGCGGCGCGAAGCCCGCTCGCGCCGCCACCAGGGCGCGGCACCCCGCGCGTGTGCACCGAGCAAGCGGGGGGGATGGGGCCCCACGCGCAGCGCGGCGCCCGCCCGGTCTGGGGCGGAGCCCCTGGAAAACCAGCGAAGCCCGCTCGCGCCGCGGCCGGGGCTGGGACGGAGCCCTAGGAAGGCTAGTAGCCCAAGAGCTTCGCGAGGTAGTGGCGCATGACCTCGGTGGTGCCGCCGCCGATGCGCAAGAGGCGCTGGTCGCGGTAGTAGCGCGCGACCCAGAGCTCCTCGAGGTAGCCCATGCCGCCGTGGAACTGCACGACGGTGTCGGCCACTTCGTGGGCGACCTCGCCGACGAAGATCTTGCCCATCGCGATGAGCTTCGTGGTCTCGAAGGAGATGTCGCCCTTCTTGACGTAGCGGTCCTCGTTGAACGCCTCGGCGGCGCGGTAGCTCAGCGCGTGCGCGGCCTCGAGCTTGGTGTGCAGGTCGGCGAACTTGTGCTGCCAGATCTGGTGCTTGAGCACCGGCTTGCCGAACACGCTGCGCTCGCGCCCCCAGTCGCTCGCCGACCTCTGCAGCGCGTGGCGCGCGCCGGAGACCGCGCTGGTGCACGCGATGAGGCGCTCGCTCTGGAAGTTCTGCATGAGGTACACGAAGCCCATGCCCTCCTGCCCGAGCAGGTAGCGCGCGGGCACCCGCACCTCGTCCAAGAAGAGCTCGGCGGTGTCGCTCGACCAGTTGCCCATCTTCTCGAGCTTCTTGCTGACGGAGAAGCCCTTCAGGTTGGTGGGCACGAGGAAGATCGAGATGCCGTGCGCGCCGCCTTCCGCGGTGGTCTTGGCGAGCAGCGTGACGAAGTCCGCGCGGGTGCCGTTCGTGATGTACGTCTTGCTGCCGCTGATGACGTAGTCGCCGCCGTCCTTGCGCGCGATGGTCTTGAGGTTCTGCACGTCGGAGCCCGCGCCGGGCTCGCTCACGCCGAGCGCCGCGATCTTGTCGCCCTTCAGCGCAGGCACGAGGAACTCGTCCTTCTGCTCCTTGGTGCCGAGCTCGCCGATGCACGGCGTCGCCATGTCGCTCTGCACGAGCAGGCCCATGCCCACGCCGGCCGCGCCGATGTGCACGAACTCTTCGCTCTTGGCGATCGAGTACCAGTAGTCGCCGCCCGAGCCGCCGACGTCCTCCGGATACGCGGCGCCGAGGATGCCGAGCTCACCCGCGCGCTTGAAGACCCAGGCGGGGAACATCTCGTCGCGCTCCCACTCGTCGACGTTGGGCGCGAGCTCCTTCTCGCAGAACGTGCGGACCTGCTTGCGGAAGAGCTGATGTTCTTCGGTGTAGGGGCTGGCCATCGTCGTCGTCTCCAGTGCCGTGGGGGTGAGCGAAAATGCTTCGTACGCGAAACATCTTCGGGCCGCAAGAGCCTGCTGCGCTGGGCCTCGTTTCGTTGCGAGGGCGCCGCCGAGCAGCGATGCTGCGCCCGTGTCCAAGTTCGAGCTCCCGCCGCCCGAGCACCGGCCTGCCAGCGTCGAGAGCTGGAAGACCCCGATGGTCGCCCAGCAGCACACGCTGGGTCCGCCGCCGCTCTTGCGGGTGCTCTTGGTGATCGAGCTCTGCCTCGCGATGCTCTCGCTCTGGCGCTGGGAGCCGGCCGAGCTCTTGATCCCGTTCTGTCCCCCGCTGCAGGCGCTCTTCTCCGGGCTGATCGCCTACTACGTCTACAAGGGAAAGAACGCGGCGCGCATCCTCGCGTTCCTCGGCGCGGGCTTCTGGATCGTCGCGGGCATCATCACGCTCAGGACGCGGACGGACTTGGTGGTGAACGCGATGCCCACGAGCACCCGCGTGATCCTACTCGGGCGCGCGGCCTTCGAGCTGCTCTTCGCGCTCTACCTCATGCGCGGCGAGGCCGCGCGCTACTTCGAGCAGAAGCGGTGACGCGCGCGCTCCGCACCCTCGTCGTCTCGCTCGCGGTCCTCTTCGTCGACGCGCTCGCCGCGGGGCAAGAGGTGCCCGTCGCCGAGCGACCGGAGAACACCGTCGTCCCGGGCGATGGGACGATCGCGCTGCGCACCGGGTTCGTGCCCGACCCTGCGATGGTCGACGGTGTCGCGGAGGGGCGCGGGCCGCTCGCGGTGCGCGAGCCCACCGAGTGCGCGACGGGCTTCTTCGATCGTGCGCCGAGCCACGTGTTCGACTTCCAGACCCGCGTCGGCTTCCTGCGCTTCTACGCGACGGGCCCCGGCGATCTCGCGATCGCGGTGCGCGACGCGGAGGGTCGCTGGCACTGCAACGACGACCGCTTCGGGCGCCATCCTTCGGTGGAGGGCACGTGGACGCGAGGACGCGTGGAGGTGTGGGTCGGCACGCACGACGCGGGCGAGCGCTCCGACTACCAGCTGCGCTTGACCGAGACGCGGAGCATGCGACCCGGCGTCGGGCCCGACAGCAGCGACTCGGGTGACGAGACGGATCTGGCCGAGGACGCGGGCATGGAAGTGCACGCGGAGGCCGGGCGCTACGACGGCATCCGTCTACGTCGCGGATTCTTGCCCGACCCGCGCTTCTTGGCGGGCGACAGCACGGTGCCCGAGGGCGAAGGGGGCACGGACGCGAGCTTGCTGGGCGGCCAGTGCCACGGCGTCGTCGCGCACACGCCGTCGCACGTCATCACGCTGCTCGACGAGTTCGA
>CAYZQM010000122.1:10273-15940 GCA_964480175.1 uncultured Sandaracinaceae bacterium | reverse complement strand
TCAGCTCTACCTCTTGCCGCTCGATCTCGATCACTGGCCGAGCGACGACGAGCCGGCGCTGTCGATCATCTTGCTGCAACCGGACGGAACGTTCGTGTGCGATACGGCCGCGGATGGGATCGAGATCTCCTCGGCGACGTGGGTGCCGGGCGTGTACCGGGTGTGGGTGGGCACGGAGGGAGGCGAGCCGCCGCGCCCGTACCGCATGGGCCTCAGCGAGATCCGTCGGGTGCGCGGGCGACGATGACCTCACTCGCGATCTCGCGAACGCCGATGCGGCGCGGTGGGTCTGATAGGCTGCTGGCCCGATGAACGAGACCCGCTTCTGTGGCGCCTGCGGCCAGTCGAACAGCGTGGACGCGCGCTTCTGTGGCAAGTGCGGGAGCACCCTCAGCCCGATGCCCGCCCAGGCGCCCGCCGCGACGCCGAGCCCCGCGGCCGCGAACGTGCACAAGACGCTGGCCGCAGCGTCCATCGATCCGCAGGCGCTCGCGGCGCACGTCGCCCAGATCCAGGCCGCGCAAGCCCACGACGCCGCGCCCCGCACCGCGACGTACGAGCACGTGCCCGCCGAGCCGCGGCCCCTGCCGCCCGCGCCCGTTGCCCCGAGCGCGCTCCCGACGAACCCCGCGCGGGGGATGCAGACGATGATGGGCGTCGCGCTCGACCCGAGCACGCTGCCCAGCGCGGGCATCGTGCAAGCGGCACCCGCGGCGCCGGCGCCCGCCCCCACGCCCGCGCAGCCCAAGCCTCGGGTGCAGTACGCGACGATGATCGATCCGCCGCGGGAGCCGAGCTCGTTCGATCCCTCGCACCAAGCGAACGCGCTGCCGCCCGCGCCGGTCGCACCCGCGAGTGCGCCTGCGAAGGCGGCGACCAAGACGATGATGGGGATGGCGGCGTTCGACCCCGCGACGCTCGCAGCCGGCGCGCCGCCCGCCCCGAGCCCAGCAAACGCGCAGCCAGCAGCGGTGCAGCCAGCAACCGCGCAGCCAGCAGCCGCGCAGCCAGCAACCGCGCAGCCAGCAAGCGCGCAGCCAGCAGCGGCGCAGCCAGCAATCGCGCAGCCAGCAACCGCGCAGCCAGCAGCGGCGCAGCCAGCTATGTCGCAGCCGCTGCCGCCCACGGGCGCGCACGCGCCGCTGCCCTCGGCGCCGATCGCGTCGCAGCACGTCGATGCCCGAAGCTCGCGACCCCGCGATCAGATCATGAAGACGATGCTGACGGCGTCGCTCGCAGCGCCCGCAGCGCAGCCCGAGAGCGCGCCTTCGACCACGGCGACCGCGCAGCCCGAGAGCGCGCCTTCGACGCCGGCGACCGTGCAGCCCACCAGCGCGCCTTCGACCACGCCCGAGCCAACGCCCGACCCGCCCGCGTCCGTCGCCGCGAGCCCCACGGCCGAGCCGATGGGTCATCGCAAGGCGCCCATCAAGACGATGCTGGGGATGGCGCTGCCGAACCTGCCCCCTGCTGGCATCGCGGGCTCCGAGCACGCGCCGACGGTGAACCCGACGGGACCGACCGAGGCGATCCCGGCGCCGGTGATCGAGAGCGCGCCCAAGACCGACGCGGCGCCCACCGAGGTCGCGCCCGCGCCGAGCGTCGCCCGCAAGCAGCTCGGGCCGAGCAATCGAACGATGCTCGGCGTGCTCGCGCCGCCGGCCGCGATCGCAGCCGCCGCTGCGGCGGCCGAAGCGCGCGACGCGGCGATGGCGCCTGCAGCCGCGCCGACACCCACCGCACCGGTCGCGCCTGCGCCGTACACCAGCGCGCACGCCCCCGACGTCGGGCCCACCGGCGACATGTCGATCGCCGGCATGCCCTCGCCGCGTCGCCGCACCAACGCGCTCTTGATCGTGGTCCTCTTGCTGGGCGCGCTCTTGGTGCTCGGCGCGGCGGGCGCGTTCTTGATCTTCGGCCTCGGCGGTGGGCACGAGGTGAGCGTCACGCCCACGCACGTGGAGGGCGGCGAGGTGCTCCGGGTCAGCGTGCCTGCGATCGAGGATGGATACCGAGCGCGCTTCGCAGGCACCGAGCTGCCGCTCGCGGGCGGCACCGCGGACTTCCCCTTGGCCGCCGACACCCTGCACGTGGGCGACAACGCGCTGAGCATCGACCTCGTCTCGCCGAGCGGCGACGTCGAGACCCACCAGGTGACGCTCACGCTCAACTACCGGGTGCGCGCCGATCTCGCGTCGCTGGGCGCGACGCCACCGGCGATCACGATCGTCGTCGAGGCGACCCCGGGCTCGGCGGTGCAGATCGATGGCGCGCCGCTCACCCTCGATGCTTCGGGCCGCGCCACTCACGCCGCGCCGATCGAGGGCATGACGCCCAGTGAAGACGGGATGATCGAGTACGTCGCGCGCTACGCGATCACCCCGCCAGGTGGCGCCGCGACCGAGGGCTCGGTGACCACCCGGGTGCCGCTCACCACGCTGAGCCTCGAGCGCCCGGGCGACGACGTCGTGACCGACCAGAGCACGATCGACATCGCGGGCGTGGTCCCCGAGGGCGCCCGCCTCACGATCGACGGCGCGCCGATCACGGTGCTCCCGGGTGGACGCTTCCTGCATCAGTACGCGATGGCGGCCGTCGGCGAGTTCAGCCCCCGGTTGGTCGCGAGCGCAGACGGGCTCGCGCCCCGCACCCACGTGCTGCACATCCGGCGCGTCGCGAACCTCGCGCGCGAGGCCGCCAGCTTCGAGTACGACCGAACCCTCACCTACGCGCGCCTCGGCGCCGCGCCGCCGACGTTCACGGGCCAGCGCGTGATGTTCGAAGGCCGGGTCTACAACGTCGAGAGCCACGACGGTCGCGGCGTGCTCCAGATGCTGGTGCGCGACTGCCCCGCGAGCGAGCGCTGTCCGCTCTGGGTCTCGTACGCCGTGACCACCGACATCCCCGTCGAGAGCTGGGTGCGCGTCTACGGCACGGTGGAGGGCGAGCAGGCGTTCTCGTCGGCGACCGGCGAGACGCGAACGGTCCCGAGCGTCGCGGCAACCTTCATCCTGCCGAGCCGCCCATGACCCCCACCGAGACACGCGCGCGGTGAACGATCGAGCTCAGGACAGCGGTCCTGAGCGCGCCCGCGAGGGCGACGCGCCGGAAGATGCGAGCGTCGGCGATCCCCTCTCTTCGGAGGAGCGGGCCGCGCGGCTGAGCGCCGAGCAGCTCGCCGAGGGCGAGCGACCCACCGATCTGCCGCCGGCGCCGTCGCTGCCTCCGACGTCCGGCGAGGTGCGCGTGAGCGAGCCGCGCGCCTGTCCCGGCTGCGCGCGCAGCAACCCCATCGACGCGCGCTTCTGCAACGGCTGTGGCCTCGGTCTCTTGGGCGACGAGCCTGCGCACGCAGCGCCCGGCGCCGATCCGCTGGTCGGTCAGGTGATCGCGGGTCGCTACAAGATCGACGAGGTGATCGGGCGCGGCGGCATGGGCGTGGTCTACCGGGTCGAGCACGTGCGCATGGGCAAGCTCATGGCGGTCAAGCTGCTGCACGGCGAGCTCGCGCGCGATCGCGAGGTGGTGCGTCGGTTTCATCGCGAGGCCGAGGCCGTGAGCAAGCTCGACCACCCGCACACGGTGCAGGTCTTCGACTTCGGCGAGAGCGACGGGATGACGTGGCTCGTGATGGAGCTGCTCTCGGGGCGCGATCTGGGCGCGGTCCTCACGAGCGAAGGTCCGATCGAGTTCGGTCGCGCAGCGCGCATCGTCTGGCAGATCGCCGCGTCGGTGCAGCAGGCGCACGAGCGGGGCATCGTGCACCGCGATCTGAAGCCCGAGAACGTCCGCATCCTGAGCGATCGCAGCGAGCCCGACTTCGTGAAGGTGATGGACTTCGGCCTCGCCAAGCTGCGCGACACCGAGGAGCAGAAGCGCGCGTCGATCACCCGCGACGGCTTCTTGGTCGGGACGCCCTACTACATGGCGCCCGAGCACATCCGCGGCGAGACGGTGGACGCGCGCGCCGACGTGTATGCGCTGGGCGCGATGTTCTACAAGATGATCACCGGCGTGCCGCCCTTCTGGGCCTCGACGCCGGTCGCGGTGCTCACCAAGCACCTCACCGATCAGCCGATCGCACCCCGCCGCAAGTCGCCGCGCCGCGACCTGCCGCCCGAAGCCGACGACATCGTGCTCAAGGCGCTGGCCAAAGATCCCGCCGAGCGCCAGCAGAGCATGAGCGAGCTGCGCGAAGAGCTCGCGCGCTACCTCGGCGAGTCCACCGAGGGCGCGCCGAAGTCGGGGCGGATCACCGCGCCGCTGCGCGCGATCGAGACGGAGTCGGGGCGCAAGGTCGAGGTCGCGACCCGCGGCGACGTCGATCGCTTCGAGCGCGGCCTGCGCACCCAAGACGCGCTCGGCCGCGTGGTGCTCGTGCTGCTGGCGCTGCTGACGGCGGGCGTCTCGTGGTGGGCGTGGGGCAGCGAGAGCACGCCGGCCGCGCCTACCGACGAGTCGGAGCCGAACGACACGGTCACCGACGCGGACGAGGTGTGGCTCGGTGCGCCCATCGACGGACAGATCGGCCTGCGCCTCAGCACCACCGAGTCCGACGCCGACGTGTTCCGGGTGATCGGCCTGTCGCCCGACGATCACTACCTGCGCATCGCCGCGGGCGGGCTCCCCAACCTCGACTTGGCGGTCGACGTGTTCGTCGTGGGCCGGCCCGATCCGCTCCTCGTGATCGACGGTGCGGGCCTCGGCGCCCCCGAGCGCGTGCCCGCGCTGCCGATCGATCCGAGCGCGCGCTACTTGGTGCGGGTGCGCGAGGCGCTCACCGCGGGGCGCTATCCCACGGAGAACTTCTCGGATCGCTACTCGCTCGCGGTGGACCGAGTGACCCCGGGCGAGCACGAAGAGCGCGAGCCCAACGATGGCGCGCTGCACGGCGAGACGGTCTCCCTCGACGTCCCGCGCACCGGCTACCTCGGCTGGCCCGGAGACAGCGACACGTTCTGTCTCGCGGAAGGCGCGCCGAGCGTGAGCGTGTCGGTGAGCGCGACCCCGATCCTGGATGTGGTGCTGGTCATCATCGACCGGGTCACCGGCGCCGAGACCCGCGTCGACGCCGCGGGGATCGGCGAGCCCGAGACGAGCACCATCGAGACGGGCAACCCGTTCTGCGTCGTGCTCAGCAGCGACGCGAGCGAGGGAGCGCGCAGCGATCCGGATCGCGCCTACGAGCTCTCGCTCTCCGCCTCGCCGTAGCGCTCGCCGCGGCCTCTCGCGGCAGCCTCTCGCGGTCGCTCAGTCGGGCATCGCGGCGGAGCCGGCCGCGACCGCCGTGACCCGACCGCCGAGCGTTCCCTGCAAGCGCAGCTGGAACGCGCCGTCGGCGGCGCGGTAGGGCCGCACCTCCGCGCTCATGTCGGCCAGGCCGAACATCCCGCGCGTGCGGTCGTTGCGCTCCCGGTAGCCCTGCAAGACGTTGATGCGGAGCAAGACGTCGAGCGCGCAGTTGCGCACCGGCAGGACGAGCCGGATGGTCCCCGAGCCGCGGAGCTCGGCGTCCTCGCCGTTGGCCACCAGCTGGGTGATGCGCGCGCTGCCGTGCTCGACCTCGGCGCGCAACGTGATCGTCCCCAGCGCGAGGCGCTCGACGGTGAGCGCGCCCGGCATGCCCGGGATCGTGATCCCCGCGCGACCATCTCCGATCGACGCGTC
>CAYZQM010000122.1:440-10263 GCA_964480175.1 uncultured Sandaracinaceae bacterium | reverse complement strand
GAGTGCGATCGAGCCCGTGGTCGCCTCGCTGTCGTCGTCGAGCGTGACGTCGATGTCGCCGCTGACGACGCCCGTGACCGGAAGGCGGGTCGCCGTGCGCAGCGGACCGATGCGACGCAGATCGACGTTCTCGAGGTGCGCGACGAGGTGGGTGTGGTTGTGCTCGTCGTCGCTCTCGTCGTCGTAGCTGCCCTCGATGATCCCACCGCCGTCGAGCTCGACCTCGTAGGACACGCTGGTGGTGCCGAAGAGGTACGAGAGCATCCCGACGCGGGCCCAGACCCGCGGCAGCGTGAGCGACATGGGCCGCTCGCCCTCGGTCTCACTGGGGATGCGGAGCGAGACACCGGTGAGCTCGACGCCGCTCACCCACGAGGGCTCGAGCGAGACGATCTCCAGCTCGGCGCCAGGCATCGCCACGGCGACCTGGTGCTCGATCACCTCGCGCACCCGGTCGTACGGGAACGAGAGGTACGCGCTGGTGAGGAACGCGAAGAGGAAGAAGAGCGGGTAGCCGAGGTAGCGGCGCAGCGCGGTCTTCGTGCCCTCGGAGAGGTTGAGCGAGAAGCGGTTCATGAGGAGATCTCGGCGTGCATCGCGTGCATCAGGGCGTGGGCCATCAGGGCGTGGGCGGAGGCGGCCCTGCGAGCCCGCCGCCGCGCGGACCCGCCGGAGCGACGACGCCAGCGTCCGGGCTCGCCGCCGCGGCGCCCTCGCGATCGAACGTGATGACGCCGATCTCGAAGTTGAACTGATCGGTCCCGCGGCTGAAGTGCTCGACGTGGATGCGCTCGAGGCCGATGGGATACGCCGCGCCCTCGAGCTCCGCGAGCACGTGCATCGCGTTGCGCAGCGAAACGTTCGGCATCGTCGCTCGCACGTGACGGCGGCGGAAGCGCCCCTCTTCGACCTCGGGCTGGTTGGTGACCTGCTGCACGGTCACGCCGTTTCTCGTTCCGGTCGCCTCGACGAAGGAGCCGAGCGCCGGCGCGCGCACGTCGTAGCGGCGCTCCGCGGCCTCGGCCTCGGCCCGGCGGAGCGCCAAGCGCGCCTCGGCGTGATCGATGTCCGAGAGCACCGTCGCGATCGCGTCGTTCTCTTCCTCGAGCGCCGCGATGGCGCTGGTCGGCACGTAGTAGAGGAGAAAGAGGACGAGGAAGATCACGACGCCGCCGAGCGCACCGACGAGGCGACGCTCGCGCTCGGTGAAGCCCTGCCACATCTGTTGAAGTCGATCGCGCATCGCTCAGCCCTCCCCGCCGGTGATGTCTTCGACGCTGTCGCTGCGACTGCTGCTTCCGCCGCGACGCCGGCTGCTGCTGCGCGTCTCGGTGCCCGGACAGCGGATGTCGCCCTCGATGCGGTAGCTGCGGCGACCGTCCGCCGTCGTCGTCGCCGGCCCGAGCTCGAGGGACTGAAAGCAGGGGACCTCGGCGAGCGCGCGGGAGATCCGCTCGGCGTCGTCGACCGAGCCGACGGTGCCTTGGATCTCGATGCGCCCCTCACTGCGTCCGTCGCCGAGCTCGAGCGCGAGCCGCGACAGGTCGTGGGTCACGCCCTCCGGCACCGCGTTGCTCACCGCACGCAGGGCGTCGAACGCGGTGAACGCGGGCATGGGATCGGCGCTGCGACGACCGTTCTCGAGCAGCGATCGCGCGCGCGCGAGGTCGCGGGTCTCTTCGCCCAGGCGCTCCTCGGTGACCCGCGCCAGCTCGTCCTCGAGCAGCGCGCGGCGATCCTCGAGCACCGACCAGCGGGCCCAGATGGAGAAGAAGAACGCGCAGGCGATGGCGCCCATCGCGATGCCGGCGATCGGACCGAAGTCGCGCAGCACACTGAGATCGCGCTTCTTGACGAACTCGCCCTTGCGGAAGTCGAGGTGCTTGCCGCGGAGCAGGCTGTGACCGACCACCGCGAGCGCGAGCGTGAAGCGGGGCCGCGAGGGATCGACGGCGGGCAGCGCGTCGGCCGGCGGCACACCCGGCGCGCTCGCGATCGCGGGCAACGCGAGGGGCAGCACCTGCTGGCCCAGGTGCTCGCTGAGCCACTCCGAGAGCCCGGGGAGCGTCGCGTCCGTCGCCACCAAGATGCTCTCGAGCGCCACGCCACCCTGCATGCGGTGAGCGAGCATCGTCTGCTTGAGCTCGCGTCCGAAGCGCGCGGCGACCGCCTCGTCGATCGCAGCGGGCGGCGCCTCGTGACCGAACGCGGGGAACGCCGCGGGCGCTCGCTTCAGCAGCTCGACCTCGCCGACCGAGAGCGTCCGCGCCAGCTCCGCGCGCCCCTTGCGCATCACGCACACGTCGGTCGAGCGCGCGCCGATCACCACCACCATGTGCGGCCCCTCGGTGGCGAGCGTGGGGATGAACTGCGCGAGGCCGGCGAGCGCAGCGGGCGCGGGGACCAGCTCGATGGGATCGGCGCCGATCTCCTTCAGCCGCTCGAGCTCCTGCCGAATGCGGTCCTTCGGCGCGGCGCTCACCATGAGCCGGATGTGGTTCGCGTCGCCGTCGATCAGCTGGTGATCGAGCAGCGTGTCCTCGAGCTCGAACGGGAGCAGCGACTCCATCTCGAACGGGAGCAGCTCGTCGAGCTTCTTCTCGGCGGCCCGCGGTAGCTCGACGCGGCGCAGCGACACGGCGTCGCCGGGCAGCGCGGCGAGCACGTCGATGGATCCGCCGCCCGCCAAGCGCATCAGCTCGGCGATCGCACGCGACAGCGGGCTCGCGACCGCGACGGGCTCGGCCACGGAAGCCTCCGGCGCGGCGCCGTCCGCGGGCGCTGCGCCGTCGCTCGGTGGAGTCGGAGCGTCGGGGGGGAGCTGCGGGAAGCCGAGCACCGGCTCGGGCTGCACGTCCGCGGGGATCGGCACCTCGAGGTACTGCGCGAGCTGCACCCGACGCAGCTGCGTCTTGACCAGCACGCCGCGCACGCTGGTGGGTCCGATGTCGATGCCGAGCAGGTTGGCCATGGTGGGGATCTCAGTCGAGCGGCGCGATCGCCAAGAAGGTGCGGCGAAGGGTCACGGGGAGTACGCGGCGTGGTTGAGCGCCCAGGTGATGGGGATCCAGGCGCGGGTGGTGTAGACGTCGTCGTCGTCCTCGTCGGCGAGCGAAGGGACCACGAGCCGGATCATCACCTGCGACGGCAGGCGGTTGGCCTCGAGCCCCGTGCTGTCCCACTCGTCGACCCACTGCTGCGAGAGCGGGTCGAGGTAGCGCAGGGTGAACTCGCGGACGTCCTCGATCATCACGGTGAGCTGCCCGCCCTCTTCCGGTGTGTCGTCGATGCGGCGGGCCTCACGCCGCACCAACACGACCGTGTCGCGCCGATCTTCCCCGCGGGTGTGGGTGAGGAAGTACCCGAGCTCGTTCTGATCCGACTCGTGCGCGTCGCGGAAGAGCCGACGGTGCGAGAACGAAGTGAAGTCGAGGCGGCTGCCCGATCCTTCGTGCCGGCCGTGGAAGATGGTCCGGATGGTCACGAGCGCGGCGTTCGGGTTCACGTGGATCGAGACGAACGCCTGGCTGATCTCGCGCGCCATGCGCTCCATCGCCACCCGCACCACGTGCGATCGATCGAGGCTCTCCTCCATGATGGCGCGGTTGCGCATCGTCTGGCTGAAGCCGCCGTACACCAGCGTCATCACGAGCGAGAGGATCGCGATCGCGATCATCGCCTCGATGAGCGTCATGCCGGAGCGCCGTGCGCGACGGCTCACGTGCCGCCTCCCAGCACCGCGTCCATCACCGCGTTCGTGACCGCAGCCGGCGGCTGCTCGGCCACGAGGAACTGCACGATCTCCAGCTCCTCGACGTGCGCGTCGTCGCCCACGCCTTCGCGCCAGCGGACCGTGACCGTCGCGCGCCGCACCTGCTCCTCGATCGAGGGCTTGAGCACCGGGAAGGCGATCTGCATCGCCATGTCCGCGATGGGATCGCCCCCGCCGCCGAGCATCGCGCCGCTCATGAGCATGTCGGCGCTGGGCGCGCCCCCGAGCGCCATGCCCGGGGCCGCGCTCTCTTCTCCGCCACCCGCGCCTGCCAGGAGGCCATCGAGCGGTCCGCCTTCTTCGCTCGTCTCACCGAGCATGATCTCGTCGGGGAGCACGATGCGCTCGATCTCCCACTCGCACTCGAAGCCCTCGACCTCACCGCCTTCGCAGCACTCGTCGACCCCGGTCGCGGACACGGCGGGCAGGCCGTCGCGCGCCACCATCTCCTCGATCTCTCCCATCTTGCAGCGCGCGAGCAGCGTCGCGATGGTGAGGCGCCGGGCGCGCGCGCCGTTGCGCACCGCGCCCACCTCGCTGGTGAAGATCGCGACGAGCGCGATCCCGAGGATGGTCACCGCGACCATCACCTCGAGCAGCGTGAAGCCGTCGACGCTCACCCGTGCGCGACGCGCGCTCACTCCCGCACCTCGGAGCTGTCCGCGTCGCCGTCGATCATGAGCTCTTCGGGCTCGTAGCTGCCCTCGCGGATGCGCCCTCGGCCGGTGAGCGGGTGGATCTCGATGGAGTAGACCCGGTCGCCGCTGTCGGTGACCCACACCACCGCGTGCTCCGTCTGGCCGTTGGGGAAGAAGTAGATGTGACCGACGCCGTCCTCGCGGGGCTCGGCCTCGTGCGGCGTGATCAGGCGATCGATGGCGATCCCGTCCGAGAGCTCCGCGGCCGCGTAGCGCGAGCCGGCCAGCGTGGTGAACGGCGACGCGCCGAAGCTCGGGCGCAGCGTGTCCGCCAGGCGCGCGCGCGCCGCCTCCCAGGGATCGACGCCGGCCGCGTCCACGCCGTCGTTCTCGTCCTCCGTCACGCCGCGCCGCTCGTCGTCGATCCGCGCGAGGGTGATGGCGCCGTGGGCCTCCTCGAACGACATCTGCTCGGTGTCGAGATCGAAGGCCAAGCGCACCGTGGTGCCCTGAGAGATCGAGCGGTTGTAGGCGTAGCGCGAGGCGGCGGCGATGCGCATGCACGCCGAGCGCAAGTGGGTCCGGTTGAGCGCGCCGAAGCCGACCGAGAGCCCCGTCGCCGCGACCGCGACGATGATCACCACGATCATCATCTCGATGAGCGTCATGCCCGCGCGGCGTACGCGCATGGCCTTTCGCGATCGCGTCTTTCGGGACCTCGTCAATCGCTCCTCAGCGGACGTCGTCTTCGGTGCCGACGTCGCCGTCGGGGCCGCCCGAGATGACCGTGATCTCGTCGCCGTCGCACTCGATCACGAAGTCGTTGTTCCAGGGATCGGTGGTGCGAGTGCTCGAGTTGAGGATGTCGGCCTCGACCAGGTCGCTCACCGTCGGGCAGTCCGCCCCGGGGTCCTGGGCGAAGTAGAGCTCCGCGCCCGAGCGGACGGCCTGCGCGTCGGTGCGCGCCGTGGTGATGCGCGAGCGCTGCAGCTGCGGGAGCACCGCGAAGCCCACGGCCGTCGCGATGAGCGCCATGATGATGACGACGATCATGATCTCGATGAGCGTCATGCCCTCACGGCGGCGGCGGCGGCGCAGGGCGCGGCGGAGCACGGGGGCGAGGTTCTGGGGGGTCGCGTTCGTCATTGGCTTCTCCATCGGTCGTTGAGCTCGTCTGAGCGGCTACTGAGGGCGTCGTCTCTACGGAACGTCGTCTCTACTGAACGTTGTCCGCGTCGAGGAAGTTTCCGGACGGGCCCGCGGAGACCACGTCGGCGCCGTCGGGATCGTAGCGCCCCGGGCAGCGCACCCAGAGGGGGTTGTCCCACGCATCGTGGGGCTCCGCATCGAGGTAGCGGTTGCCGGTGCGCGGCGGATGCAGGAGCTCGCGCATCGTCGTCGGACAGCGCCCGTAGTCGAGTCGGAACGCGTCGAGCGCGCGGTGCACGTCGTCGATCGTGCGGCGCGTCGACTGCACGTCGTGGCGTCGAATCGCCGCAGAGACGGTCCAGAAGAGCACGAGCACCACCCCGAGCACGATCGGGATGGTCCTGAGGCGCGAGCCGTCGAGGCGCTCTCGCAGCCAGGCGCCCCGGCTCTCCCAGGGAAGGACCATGTCGTTCTTCTTGCGGCTCGCCATCGCTTCACTGCACGAACTCGTTGATCCGCATCAGCGGCACGAGGATGGAGAAGGCGATGCCGCCGGAGATCCCGCCCATGATCACGATCATCATCGGCTCGAGCAGCGACGTCATCGCTTGCACCCGCGCGTCGACCTGTTGGTCGTACGCCGACGCGACGTTCTCGAGCATCTCTTCGAGCTGACCGGTGCGCTCGCCGATCGCGATCATGTGGGTGACGATCGGAGGAAAGCGACCGCTGCGCTTGAGCGGCGCGGCGATGCTCTCGCCTTCGCGGATCGAGCTCGCCGCCTCCTCGATCACCCGCATCAGCTCGACGTTGCCGAGCACGTTCCGGGTGATCTCCATCGCTCGCAAGAGCGGCACGCCGCTGGCGAGCAGGGTCGAGAGCGTCCGCGCGAAGCGGGCCACGGCGACCATCATGAGCAGCTTGCCGAAGAGCGGCAGGTCGAGGGTGAAGCGGTCCCAGCGCGCGCGTCCGCTCGGCGTGGCGTGCCAGCGCCGGAAGTACCAGACGCCGCCGCCGATCAGCGCGGCCATCAGCCACCAGTAGCCGGTGACCATGTCGCTCGTGAAGATCAACAGGCGCGTGTACCAGGGCAGCGCCTCCGCGAAGTCCTCGAAGATCGAGGTGATCTTGGGGACGACGACGACCATCATGATCCCGATGGTCACCATGCTCATCAGGCCCATGAAGGCCGGATACGCGAGCGCGGAGGTGACCTTGGTCGAGAGCTTGTTCGAGCTCTCGAGGAAGTCCGCGAGGCGCGCGAGCACCAGCTCGAGCGTGCCCGAGGCCTCGCCCGCTTCGACCATGTTGGCGTAGATCGGCGGGAAGACCTTGCTGTGCACCCGGAGCGCCTCGTGCAGCGAGGTGCCCTCGTTCACCCGATCGCGGATCTGGGTGAGCGCGCCCTTGAGCTCGGGGTTCTCCATCTGATCGATCAGCGCGGACAGCGACTCGACGAGCGGCACGCCGCTCTTGAGCAACGTCGCGAGCTGACGGGTCGCGATCGCGAGATCGAGCGTGGTGACCCGGCGGAAGTACTTGCCGAAGTCGATCTCGCGCGCGGTCGCCTTCTTCGCGGCCGACTCCTCGAGCGCGGACGTGAGCAGGATCCCCTGCTCCTTCTTGAGCAGCGCGCGCAGCGCCTTGACGTTGTCTGCGTCGCGGGTGCCGCGCTTCTCCCGCCCGTTCGGCGCGAGCCCCTTCCAGACGTAGACCGTCACCGCGCGTCTCCTGCCGCAGACCGGGGCGCGCTGGGCGGCGCGCTGGTGCGATCCGCCGCCTCGAGCTCCGCGAGCTGGGTCGCCGCGAGGACCTCGGCGAGGCTGGTCACGCCGCGGACCACGAGGCGAGCGCCGTCCTCGCGCAGCGTCCGCATGCCGCGGTTCACCGCGACGCGCTGGATGGTGACGGCGTCGCTCTGGTTGAGGATCTCGTTCCGCACCGGATCGTCGATCACCAGGATCTCGGCGATCGCGACGCGGCCGCGGTAGCCCGTGCCCGCGCAGTGCTCGCAGCCCACCGGCCGGTAGAAGCGCGGCGAGCGCGCCTGCATGAGCGCCTCGACGTCGTCCTCGATTCCGTCGCGCAGGGCCTCGGCCCTGCGGGGATTGCTGGGCCGCGGCTGGCCCGCGAAGGTTGCCTCTTCTTCGAGCGGCTCGAGCTCGTCGGAGAGATCGATCGGATCGCCCGGAGGTCGCGGCGAGCTCACGGCCGACGCGCCGCCGTGCTCGTGCTCGTCCCACACGAAGCCCGCGACGGGCTGGATGCCGGGCGTGGTCAGCACGGTGGCCAAGCGCTTGCGCTCGACGCCGAGCTGCCGGAGGTCCTCGTCGCTCGGGAGGTAGCTCTCGCGGCAGTGCGAGCAGAGGCGGCGCACCAAGCGCTGCGCGATCACCGCGAGCAGCGAGCTCGTGATGAGGTAGGTCTGCACGCCCATCTCGCCGAGGCGGGTCACCGCGCCCGACGCGTCGTTGGTGTGAAGCGTCG
Organism: uncultured Sandaracinaceae bacterium; assembly: GCA_964480175.1. GTDB lineage: Bacteria > Myxococcota_A > Polyangia > Polyangiales > Sandaracinaceae > CAYZQM01. The sequence goes on along the minus strand of CAYZQM010000122.1, from coordinate 2,217 downwards.
AGAGCACCAAGTGGCCGGTGAGCGACGCGTGCACCGCGATCTCGGCGGTCTCGTGATCGCGGATCTCACCGACCATGATCACGTCGGGATCCTGGCGGAGGAAGCTCCGCAAGGCGCTCGCGAACGTGAGCCCGATCTTGGGCTGCACGTGCAGCTGACCGATGCCGCGGAGCTCGTACTCCACCGGATCTTCGGCCGTCATGATGTTCAGGTCGGGCGTGTTGATGCGCGACAGGCACGCGTAGAGCGTCGTCGTCTTGCCCGAGCCGGTCGGGCCCGTGACGAGCACGATGCCGTTGGGGCGGGTGACGAAGTGCTGGATCACCCCGAGCTGCGCGCCCGAGTAGCCGAGATCCGTGAGATCGAGGAGCGTCTTTTCCTTGTCGAGCAGACGCATGACGATCCGCTCGCCCTTGATGTTGGGCACGGTCGAGACGCGGACGTCGATCAGGCGCCCCTGGATCTTCTTGGTGATGCGGCCGTCCTGGGGAAGGCGGCTCTCGGCGATGTTCAGGCCGGCTTCGATCTTCACGCGCGAGACGATCGACTTGTGGAAGCCCTTGTGCGCGGTCTTCACCGGGTAGAGGTCGCCGTCGATCCGGTAGCGCACCACGACCTCGCGATCGTTGGCCTCGATGTGGATGTCGGACGCGCGGTCGCGCACCGCGTTGTAGAAGAGGTTGTTCACCCAGCGGATGACCGGCGCCTCGTCGGTCATGTCGATGAGGTCTTGGAGCTCCTCGACCTCCTGGCCGTCCTTGGCGTCCGCGAGCGCGGTCTCGTCCTTGCGCTCGTAGACCCGGTTGATCACGTCCTCGATCGTCTCGGGCGTCGCCGCGAAGGGGACGATCGGGCGGCCGACGAGCGCGCGCAGGTCGTCGAGCGGCGTCGGATCCAGCGGGTTGGCGATCGCGACCTCGATGGGCCCGTTCTCGCCCACCTCGCGCAAGCCCAGCACCCGGTGCTGCCGCGCGAACGTGATCGGGATCAGATCGACCAGGTGCGGCGGGATGTCCTCGGCCTTGATCTTCTCGAGGTAGGGGACGCCGACCTCGTCGGCGAGCGCGCGCACGATCACCTGCGGCTCCACCTCGCGGGTCGCCTGCAGGAGATCGAGCAGGAGGACGCCCTTGTCGTCGGCCGTCCGCAGCACCTCCTCGAGGCGCTCCTGAGGCAGCGCGCCGCGCTGCACCAAGACCTGTCCGACGTAGCGAGAGACGTCCACCATGCCTCCTAGTTCGCGCCCTCGTCGGCCGGCGGCTCGACGACGACGGGTGCGGGCTCACTCAAGTCCAGCTCGCCCTCGGGGCCGATGACCAGATCGCCCTCGTCACCGAGCGCGTCGTCGTAGGGCGAGGCGACACCGAGCGGCGCGCGCGCGGTGTGCTCGGGCGGGGGACGCGACTCGAGTTCGGCCTCGAGGATGCGCTCCTCGTCGACCTCCTCGAGCTCGTTGAAGATCTCGAGCACGAGACCCCGCGTCCGCGAGTAGTCGAAGGGCGGGGTGTACTCGTGGTCGCCGAAGACGAAGAAGCGATCGAGGAACTCTTGGCGCTCCTGCATCTTGCGCTCGAAGATCGCGCGCAAGTCGTCCGGCCCGCGGATGATGTACGGCGTCAGGAAGAGCAGCAGGTTGCGCCGCTCGGTGGTGCGGCTGGTGGTGCGGAAGAGCGCGCCGAGGATCGGGATGTCGCCCAGGATCGGGACCTTCGTCTCCGACGTGCTCACCCGATCGCGCATCAGGCCGCCGATCACCACGGTCTCTTGATCGCGCACC
>CAYZQM010000122.1:0-430 GCA_964480175.1 uncultured Sandaracinaceae bacterium | reverse complement strand
TGGCGGTGCGCTGCTCGATCGGCACGACGCCGAGGGTGCCCTGCGGCGCGCCCGTCTCGGAGATCTCCTCCTCGATCTCGAGGCGGATCTCGCCCGCGTCGTTGATGTGCGGGGTCATGCGCAGCGTGATGCCGACCGTCTGCCGAGCGACGCCGCCGCCCAAGCCGCCGAGACCCCCGCGAGGCCGCTCAGGCCAGCCAAGCCCGCGAGGCCGCCCGCCGCGCCCGCCGCGCCGGGCGCGCCCGCGAGCGCACCGAGCGAGTTGCCCAGCGCGCCGCCCAAGCCCGAGGTCTGCAGCGGCACGTTCGCGCCGACGTTGATCTCGGCCTCGATGTTGTCCATCGCGATCAAGTGCGGCGTCGCCAAGACGTCCGCGTCGCTGCTGTCGGCGAGCGCAGAGAGCACCACGCCGAAGCTGGGGATCGAGAGG
>CAYZQM010000121.1:12532-19204 GCA_964480175.1 uncultured Sandaracinaceae bacterium | reverse complement strand
AGGCCCTCGTCTTCGAAGCCGGGCGCGTCGGCGATCGACTCGTCACCCGACGCAAGGGCTCCGGGCTCTTCACGGTGGTCGCCGAGGGGCAGGCCGCGCACGCCGGCTTGCGACACGAGCAGGGCACGAGCGCGATCTGGGCGCTCTCGCTCGTGATCCCTCGCATCGAGCAGCTCACCGACTACGCGCGGGGCACCACCGCGTCGTTCGGGCTCATCGAGGGCGGGACCGCGAAGAACACCGTGCCTGATCGCGCGCTCGCGCACCTGGACGCGCGCTTCACCTCGCTGGACGAGGCGGTCGCGTTCCGCGCCGCGCTCGAGCAGATCGTCGCTTCGCCCTTCGAAGGACTCTCGGCGCTCGAGGCGCCCGAGCGCTTGCGCAAGGCGCGGCTGCACCTCGAAGGCGCGGTCTCGCGGCCCCCGATGGAGCCCTCCGATCGCACGCTCGCGCTGCTCACGCGCTACGGCGTCATCGCGTCGCACGTCGGGCTCGGCGCGGGCGAGGCGCCGCTGCAGGGCGGCGGCTCGGACGCGAACCTGCTCGCGGCCGCGGGCGTGCCGACCCTCGATGGCCTCGGTCCCTTCGGCGAGCACTTCCACGAGACGCGCGAGTGGTGCTCGCTCGAGAGCTTGGCGCGCCGCACCGAGGCGCTCGCGATCTTCTTGGCCGAAGCGAGCGCGACGGAATGACGAAGGCCGGCCGCCGCGAGCGCGACGGCCGGCCTCCCTCGTGATCTACTTCTTGCCCTTCGCGGCCGGCGGGGCAGCGACCTGCTTGCTGCCGCCCTTGCTCGACGCGGCGGCCTTCGCGACTGCCTTCTGATCCTTGGCCTTCTGCTGACTCTTCGGTGACTTGTCGCCCATTCCGTGCAGACCTCCTGAGGTGGCGAATGCCACCCGGACGCGGAGGATCGCCGGGATCGATCCCGTTGGACAGAGGGGGCGCGCGCACGGCGCGCGAATTGTTCGCGGCATGGGGCACCCGACACGACGGCGCGGCTCGCGTGCCACGCCGCCCCTGTTCGCCGCTCGAAAAAAGCGAGACACTCCGCGGCGTCGTCCACCCGGGGTCCGTGGCCGCGGGTTTGCTGCATCGGGCGTCATCCCCCCAACGGAGGTTCCCATGAAGACTCGCCTGTTCGCTTCGCTCGCCACTGCTCTGGTCCTCGCGCTCGGCGCGACGTCGCTCGCCCAAGACGAGAGCACGCTCAACGTCACCGAGATCGTCACGGCGCGCGGCTACGAGCGCGCCAGCGGCCCGGTCGATCCCACGACGAGCTTCGCGCACGCGTCGGGCAACGTCTTCGTGATCATCCGCCTCGAGAACCCGACCGGCGCAGAGACGGACATCCACGTGTCGTTCGAGCGCGACGAAGGCGAGCCCTCGGCGACGGGCTCGACCGGCGGCCTCGCGCTGCACGTCCCGGCGAGCCGCCGCTACCGCACCTTCGCGCGCGCCACCACGAACCGCCCGCCCGGCGCCTACCGCGCGGTCGTGCGCGACGATTCGGGCGCGCTGCTGAGCTCGGTCGACTTCTCGATCTCGGAGTGATCGACTCCTAAATCTACCCGAACGTCTCGCGCGCTCCGCGGAGGACCTCTCCTCCGCGGAGCGTCGCGTTTCATCCCCTGCGAATGAGGCCCTGATCGAGCAGGCTGCTGTAACCCTCGCGGGCGACGATCACGTGATCGTGGATCCGCACGCCGATCATCTCGCCGGTGGTGACGAGGCGATCGGTGAGCTCGAGGTCCGCGGCGCTCGGCGTCGGGTCGCCGCTCGGGTGGTTGTGCACCAGCACGCACGCCACCGCGGCCTCCTTCAGGAGCGCGCGGAACACGTCGGCCGGCGCGACGGGGCACGCCGACGTCGAGCCCTTCGCGATCAAGAGCTCGCTCAGCACCCGGTTGCGGGCGTCGAGCGCGAGCGCGACGAAGTGCTCGACGTCGGCGTGGGTGAGGCGAGGACGGAACGCGCGATCGACGTCGCGGCTGGACTGGATGCGACCCGCGTGCGGGATGGGCGCCTCCACCGATCGTCGACCGAGCTCGATCGCCGCCGCGAGGCGCGCGGCCTTGGTGACGCCGATGCCCGGATGGGTCGCGAGCGCCGCGAGGCCTCGACGCGACAGCCCGCGGATGCCGCCGGCCTCGCGAAGCACGGTCTCGGCGAGCGTCATCACCGGCTCGTCGTGGGTGCCCGTCCCGAGCAGCACGGCGAGCAGCTCGGTCTCTCCCAGCGCCGACGCGCCGAAGCGTGCGAGCCGCTCGCGCGGCCCTTCCCAGAGAGTCTTGGCTTGGTCTTGGACGGCGATGGCGCTCATGCCCAGCAGGCACAGCACGGCGCGCGCCAGCTCTCCGCGACGCGATCCGCGAGGAATTGCAGGTGTCGATTGGCGGACCTGGCGGCGGACCTGGCGGATCCGCCACCTCGACCGGTCGGCGTCACTGCACCAGAACTTCCGCACGCCGTTGCTGTCACGTGTCCCCATGCGCGCGCTCACCCTCCTGTCGGCCCTGCTGGTGGCGAGCGGCGCCAGCGCGCAGGACGCTGGACGACGGCGGGCCGCAGACGCAGGGGTCGATGCGCACGTCGAGACCGTCGCGGAGTTCGAGAGCCACGATCCCTTCGAGCACGATCCCGCGGACGACGAGATGGGGAGGCCGATCGATCCGATGGCGACGATGGCGGACGACGACCCCGCGCTCGGTGCGGCGCCCACCGCGGACGAGCTGCTCGAGCCGCCGGTGCGCGTGGCGCACGGGCCGGTGCTCGACGCCATCCCAGGCGTGCGCGCCCAGACGCACACCACGCGCGTCGAGCTCACCCACGGGCTCCTGATCGCGGAGGAGACGCTGGTGTTCACCTCGAGCGCCCGCCACCGCGCCGAGGTGCTCTACCGCCTCGCGGTGCCCGAGCGCGCGAACGTGATCTCGCTCCGGGTGTGCAACGCGGCCGGCTGCCGCGAGGGCGTGGCGGAGACCCACGGATCGCCCCAGGGCGCGTACGACGAGGCGCTGATCGTGCGGGGCGCGAGCGAGAACGCGCTGCCCGTCGGGCACGTCGCGCGCGATCACGACGAGCTCGGCGATCACCTCGCGCTGCGCGCCGCGCCGCTCCTCCACGATCGAACGCTGGAGGTCACCGTGCGCTGGGTGATCGAGACGCCGATCTTCGGCGGCGCGACGCGCGTCACGTGGCCGAGCCGAGGGGTCGATGCCCGCGACGTGCGGCGCTCGCTGGAGGTCCGGGCGATCGACCTCGTCGAGCCTCACCTCGAGGCCCCGGAGCTGGGCCGCGTCGCGGTCGAGGCGCGCGCGATCGAGCTGAGCGCGCAGGCGATGACCCTCGAGGCGCGCACGCCACGGAGCGTGAGCAGCGACGCGCTCGAGCTCTCGACGTTCGCGTGCGATGCCGGGCGATGCCTGCGCGCGCGCGCGGTCGCGCCGCGGCCCGAAGCCCGGGCGCGCCCGATGGTGATCGCGATCGACGCGTCGCCATCGACGACCATCGGCGCGCGTGGTCGGATCGCCGACGCCGTGCGGGTGCTGCTCGCGGACCTGCCGTCGAGCGCGGAGGTGCGCGCGATCGCGTTCGCGGCGCGCACCCAGTGGGTGCAGCGCGACGCTGCGAGCCCGAGCGACGTCGATCTCGACGCGATCCGGAGCGCCAGCAGCGCGGACCTCGGCGCCTCCACCCGATTCGAGGCGCTGATCCAAGCGCTGCGTGACGCAGGCCTCGTGAGGCGGGATCTCGAGGTGGTGGTGATCGGTGACGGCGGCATCACGTCGAGCCCGAACGGCTTCGCGCCGTGGATCGAGATGCGCGAAGCGGGCGTGCGCTTCCACGCGGTGAACGTCGCCGATCGACCGAGCACGCTCGCGCTCACCACCCACGTGGAAGAGACCGGCGGGATCGCGCTGGACGTGGGCCGCGAGGCCGCGAGCGCAGCGGAGGGACATGGCGACTCGGCGCTGAGCGCGCGGCTCATGACGCTGCACTCGAGCACCCCTCGTCCGGCGTCGCTGGGGAGCGGTCGCGAGGCGCGGGCCCTCGGCGCACTCCGCGACGGCGACGCGCTCACGTACGAGGGCCGCTTCGTCAGCGGTGCGCTGCGCGTGGGCAGCGCGAGCGCGCGAGCGAGCGCCGCCGACGGTGCGCTGGCGGCCGCGCTGCGCGCCCGGGCTGATGGCCGCACCCGGCTCGTCGCCGTCGACGCCACCGACGCGAGCGCGCCCGCGGTGTGCACCGCGCCCGAGGGACACCCCACCCGGCGATCGCACCTCGCGAGCGCGCTCCTGGGACCGGGGCGCGCGCTCATCGCCATGGCCCACCGCCGCAGCTGCGCCGCGCCGCATGCCGAGGCGGAGAGCAGCGCCGCGGGCATGCCCTCACGCCCACTGCTCACCCAGCTGCGGCGCCGGGTGATCCCGCTGGCGCGCCGCTGCTTCCGCGAGGACCGTCGAGGTCGCGCGGACTACAGCACGCGCGCCGACATCCGGGTCACCCTCGCCGATCGGGAGATCGTCGACACCCAGATCGAGGGTCCGATCACCCCCGTCCTCGCGAGCTGTCTCGCGTCGGCGTTCGACGGGCTCGATCTGCCGTCGTTCGACGGGACCATCATCGTGCACTGGCCGCTCTACACAGCAGCCGAGCCGCCGCCTCCGACGCTGGAACTGGCCCCCGACGTGAGCCGAGCGGTCGATCGGGTGATGCGGGACTGAGCCGCCGCGGCCGGTGGTGGCAGAGCCCGCGCCCGAGCCCGATCCCGAGCCCGAGCCCGAGCCCGCGCCCGCGCCCGCGCCCGCGCCGCGCCCGCGCCCGCGCCCGAGTCAGAGACACAGACAGAGACAGCAGCACAGACAGAGGCAGCGCCCGCCACTGCGCACCGCGACCGTCGTGAACGTGATCGTGGTCGTGAACGTGAACGATCTGTCAGCGGCAAGCAGAGCCAGCGGCTCGCATCCCATCGCAACCGACCATCCCACACCTACCTCCGAACGCCTCCCGCACCAGCCCGCCACCTGATCGCGGCCCCCCCCAACCCTCCTCGCTGCTCCCGTACGTTCGCGTTAGGCTCCGAGCCGTGCGCCTCTCCTCGCTCGTCGCCTTCGCGCTCCTCGTCCTCGTCGCCTGCGGCGGGTACCGCGGCATCCGCGAGCCGCTCCTCACGCCGTACAACAACCGCTGGGAGCGCCGCCTCGAGCGCACGGCGCGCCGCGACCTGGGCTGCCGCGCGGTGCGGCTGATCCCTCTGAGCGAGTCCGTGCTGCAAGCCGATGGGTGCAACCGCGTCGCCGAGTACGGCCTCTTCTGCCTGGGCAGCCGCGACTGCGACTGGCGCGCGTTCGAAGGCGTCTCCAGGCGCGCTTCGCGCGATCTCGGCTGCGCGGAAGCCGGCCTCTCGATCACCGCGTCCAGCGCGATGGAGCGCCAGGTGTATGGCTGCGGCCACGTCGCCTCGTACAGCTTGAGCTGCGCGCCGCAACACTGCGCGTGGACTCCGGCGGCCGTCACCCCGACGGCCGCGCCCATCGAGCTCGTCGCGATCACCGCGGAGGGCGAGGCGGTGATCCCGCCGCCGCCGGGCTCCGCGGCCAGCGGTGGCGCGACCAGCGGTGGCGAGGCCGAGGCCGTGATCCCGCCGCCGCCCGGTGCGAGCGCACCCGCACCGCCGGACGCCGGTTCCGCGGACGCCATCCCGCCGCCGCCCGGCGCGAGCACCACCACCGACGACGCGGTGATTCCCCCGCCGCCCCGCTGATCGAACGCCCTTCCCCCGAGGTCCCGTGTCCCGCATCCAGAAGATCTTGGTCCCCGTCGACTTCTCCGACGCCTCCCACCAGGCCACCCGCTACGCGGTCGACCTCGCGCAGCAGCTCTCGAGCGGTGGGGCGAAGATCACGATCGAGTTGGTCCACGCGTGGCAGCTCGCAGGCTACGCGTCGGCGAGCAGCGAGCTCGCCAAGCAGACCGAGCGCGCCCTGCGCGACCAGATCGACGCGTACGCAAAAGAGAACCTGCCCCCCGAGATGGCGGCGCGACCGCACCTGCGGCTCGGCGTGCCCTACGACGAGATCGTGAACCTCGCGGCCGAGATCTCCGCGGACCTGATCGTGATGGGCACCACCGGCAAGACCGGCCTCGAGCACTTCCTCGTGGGCAGCGTCGCCGAGCGCGTCATCCGGAGCGCGACGATGCCGGTGGTCACCGTGCGCCTCAAGAAGGACTGAACCCGATCCGCGTGAGACGGGCTCGTCAGCGCTCGGCGGGCGCGTCCCGAACGAGCGCCGCACGAACGGCGATCGCCGCCGCGAGCGCGCTCCCGAGCAGCACGAGCAGCCCGTACGCGAGGGTACCCAGCGCGAGCGTCTGCTGCAGCGGCCCGGTCGGCGTCACCACGCGCGCGCCCGGCGACACCACGACGCCTTGGGCCCGAAGCGCCTCGATCGCGCGATCGTTCGGGGTGAACGCGGGACGCACCCTCCCCTCGATCACCCCCGCACCCGGCGGCGACGGCAGCGCGGCGACGTCGTCCGCGCAGACCACGAACGACGCGGGCGCGCCCGGGCTCGACACCAGCGCCCGACACACGCTGCGGCTCGACGACGTCGTGGTGCGGTCCGAGCCATCTGTCCCGGCGCTCACCGAGATCCCCTCACCCACCGC
>CAYZQM010000121.1:11228-12522 GCA_964480175.1 uncultured Sandaracinaceae bacterium | reverse complement strand
GTGTGCCCAGCCGAGCGTCGATGCGCTCGCCACCTCCTCGAGGCTCCCGTCGCCTACGCCCAGCAGCGCGATCGACGGGGCATCCGTCAGCACCGGATGCGCGCTCGGCGCCATGCTCACGACGAACACGCTTACGGCGCCGAGGAGGCCGGCGGCCTTCGGGCTCGGCGCCGCGAGGAGGCGCGCGAGGCCGCCGATCGCGAGGACCGGCCCGACGAAGAGCCACGCGAGCGCCGCCCAGAACAGCGCCTCCGCGGCGTCGCGGCTCGGGCCTTCTGCACTCGGTGCGAACGCGATCGCGTCGCCGTAGGTCGCCGCGACCGTCGTGACGAGCGCGCTGCCCACGGCGAGCGCGAACGTCCACGCGCCCAGGCCGAGGCTGCGCCCCCATCCGAACTCGCGGGCTGCGGGAGGGGCGAGCCAGCGCCCTCCTCGCAGCCCGCGAAAAAAGCGCGCGGTGACGGACGGAGAAGCAGACGTGCCTCGCGCCTGCGCGGCAGCCAGCGCGGCGCGCGCGTCGGCGAGCTCGCGCTCGAGCACCTCGTTCTTCGCGCGGAGCGCCTCTTCGTCCCCCCGGTGCACGCTCAGTCCGACTCGAGGTCCAGGAACATCTCCACCATCGAGGGCCGGAAGCCCACCTTCGCGAACGCGGCCTGCGCCTTGGTGTTCGCGGTGGCCGAGTGGAGGACCACGCGAGGCACGCCCGCGCCTCTGCAGACCGCGACGAACGCGCTCACGAGCGCATGCGAGAGGCCGGTGCGTCGAGCGCTCGGCTGGACGAACACGTCGTGCAGCGCCGCGTGGCGGTCGAGCAGCATGTTGAAGTCGCGCGCCTCGACGCGGCCGTACGCGTACCCCGCGATCGCACCCTCGTGCTCAGCGACGAGGAGGATCGCGTCGTCGTTCGCGAGCTCCTTGCCGAACCACCAGCGGTAGCCCTCCTCGATCCGGGGCATGAGGAAGAAGCGCGCCGGATCCAGCGCATGATGGAACCGCACCAGCTCGGCGGCCATGGCCGCCATGGCGTCTAGATCACCGGGGGTGGCCCGGCGTACCCTCGCATCGAATCCCGTCGGCTCGCTCATCGTCGACGTGCGCTATAGCAGGCCCTCTCTCCCCAAAGGACTCCCATGCGCCACGCACGCCTCCTCGCCGCCCTGTCGTTCGCCCTCGCCTCCGTCGCGGGCTGCCGCCCCTACGCCGACAGCTACGAGGACTGCTTCTCGAGCTCCGACTGCATCGATGCCCGCCAGTCCTGCGTGACGATCGACAACGGCGCCTCGCGCGACGAGAT
>CAYZQM010000121.1:0-11218 GCA_964480175.1 uncultured Sandaracinaceae bacterium | reverse complement strand
ACAGCTGCATCGACGAGACCGACTGCCCGAGCGACGACCGGGGGCGCGCAGGCGCGTGCGCCTCCGTGGGCGGGAGCAGCTTCGTGTGCCTGCAGCGCTGCTCGGGCGACCTCGACTGCCATGGCAGCCGCATCTGCGACAGCGGCGTGTGCGTACCGAACCCCGGGAGCACCGGTGGCTTCGTCGCGAACTACCGGAGCTGCTTGGCCTCCAGCGACTGCCGCGACCCGAGCCTCGAGTGCGTGACCTTCGACGTCCTCGGTCGGCGTGAGGCGGTGTGCTCGCGCACGAACTGCTTCGACGACGACGACTGCCCGCTCGATGCGCGCGGAGGCCGAGGCGCCTGCCTCAGCTTCGGGGGCGGCACCAGCGCGTGCTGGGAGCGCTGCAACTTCCGCGCGGACTGCGAGGACACCTTCGACTGGGACTGCACCACCAACGTGGGTGGCAACGTCGCGCCCCCGCCGGGCGTCTGCGCTCCGCGCTGAGTCACCTCCGACGCGGTCGCGGTGTGAAAGGGCGGCGCGATGCGCGGCGTGAAGATGCGCGGCGTGAAGATGCGCCGCGCCGTGCTACGCGCGTTCGGTGCGCCTGATCGGTCCCATCCTCGTGCTCGGCGTCATCGTGGTCGCAGTGCTCACCGGGCTCGCCGCAGCCGCCGTGTCCCGCGCCGAAGACGCCGATGGCGCGCGCACGGAGACGCGCTCCGAGCGGCGCACACCCCCCACGCCGATGCCCGACGCAGGAGTGCGCAGCCCCGATCCGATGCCGGTGGGGATCGACGCGCTGATCGTCGGCGGCGGTCCGGCGCCCGACGCCAACGAGGTGGAGATCGAAGAGACCGTCGCGCTGGCGACCGAGCTGCTCGGGGAACGTGCGGTGGTGCTCTTCGCGGGTGGAGCCGATACCCGCAGCGTGCAGGTTCGATCGGAGGACCCGGACGAGAGCGCGTCGCTGCGAACGGCGCTCGGCGATCTGCTCACCCCGCGCAACGGGCGCGACGCCCACTACCGCGCGACCACGCTCCCGCGGGTGCACGGCCCGTCGACGATCACCACGCTTCGCGAGATCCTCGCCGACGCGATCGCGACGCCGACGGATGTCCCGCTCACCCTCGCGCTCATCGGCCACGGTGCAGGCGGCGAGGGCCCGCTCGAGACGAGCTTTCTCCTCTGGACGGGCGAGCCCCTCGACGCGCTCACGCTGAGCGATCTGCTCGCGCCCGCCGAGCGTCCCGTCCGGATGATCGTCACGAGCTGCTACGCAGGCGGGCTCGCGGAGCTCGCGTTCGAGGGGGCCGATCCCAGCCTCGGGCCCGCGCTCACCGATCGCTGCGGCGTCTTTGCCACCCGCTGGGATCGCGAGGCGTCCGGATGCGATCCCGATCCGGCCCGCGGCGCGCGCGACGGCTACACCCACCACCTGCTGCGCGCGCTGTCGGGACAGGACGCCGAGGGCGAGCCGCTGGAGCCGATCGATCTGAACGGCGACGGGCGCATCACCCTGCTCGAAGCGCACGCCAGCGCGCGGATCACCTCGCGTTCGATCGACGTCCCGACGACCACGTCGAGCCGCCTCTTGCGCGCGATCGCGCCGAGCGAGGGGCCCTCGGAGCGCGCGTCGCTCCCCGATGAAGAGGCCGTCGTCGAGGCGCTCACGCATGCGCTCGGCGACGACGGGGCGACGCAGATGGAGGCGCGCATCGCCGAGATCGAGGCGTCTCGAGCGGAGGCCACCGCATCGCTCGAGACGCTCACCGAAGAAGCGGACGCCGCGTGGGTGGTGCTCACGGGCGCGCTGCTCTCGCGCTGGCCCGTGCTCGACGATCCGTTCCATCCGGACTTCGACGCGACGCTGGCGGACGAGGGTGAGGCGATCGACACGATGCTCGCGACCTCGCCCGACTCGGAGGCGCTGGAGGTCACGACCCAGCGCATCGACGCGCTCGAGGCCCGCATCGATGCGCTCGAGCTCGAGCTCGCGCTGCTCTACCGATGGGAAGAGGCCCGCGAGACGATCGCGCTCGCGGAGAGGCTGCGCGCGGTCGGGGGCCCGGCATGGGAGCGCTACCTCCAGATGCGCGCCTGCGAAGACGGTGCGCTGTGAGCGAGCCCGCGCCTCTCGATCCCGCCGAGGCCTCGTCGATCGAGCGCTGTCCTCACCACGATCGCTGCCCGGGCTGCCCGCTCCTGTCGCTCCCGGAGGAGACCCAGCGGGCGCAGAAGGAAGCGACCGTCCGCGACGCGCTCGAGCCCTACCCGCTGCTCCGTCAGCGCGGCGACTGCGACGTCGGGACGCTGGTCTCGATCGCGCCTCGCTTCGGCTACCGCACCCGTGCGAAGTGGGTGGTCGGGGCGGGCGGCGCGGTCGGTCTCTTCCGCGCGGGGACCCACGACGTCGAGGACTTGCCCTACTGCGGCGTGGTGCGGCCGGGGATCGCGCGCGCGGGCGCGACGCTCCGGGCGCTGCTCGCTTCGGCCGAGGTCCCGTCGTGGCTGCGCTCGGTCTCAGACGGCGGCGCGCTGAGCGCGATCGATCTCCGCGAGGTCACCCCGAGCCGCCACGCATCCCAGATCCTCGCGATGCTCGTCTTCGATCGCGACGTGCCGCTGCGTGAGCTCGAGCTCTTCGCGCCGAAGCTGCGCGCGATGTGCCCCGAGATCATGTCGATCGCGTTCCATCGGAGGCTCACCCGGCACACCGTGCTCGGAGGCGAGACGACGCTCTTGCTCGGGCCGCTCGAGCTGAGCGATCGGGTGCTCTCGGACGCGCCCGCGTACCTCGCGACGCACGGCTCGTTCATACAAGCGCACCGCGGCGTCGCGCAGGCACTGCTCACCCGGATCCTCGGCGCGCTGCCTGCGGACGGTCGGGTCCTCGAGCTCTTCGCGGGCTCGGGCGCCTTGGCGCTGGCGCTCGCGGGGCGAGGTCAGGACGTCGTCGCGGTCGAGGCCTTCGCGCCGGCGATCGAGCGCCTGGGACGCGCGAGCGCCGAGGCGTCGTTGGGCGATCGCATCCAGGCGATCGCAGGCGACGCGACCGAGGTCGCGCGCCGTCTGAGCGCGGCGCGTGAGCGCTTCGACGCGGTGGTGGTGAACCCGCCGCGCACCGGCCTGCCGCCTGCGCTGCGCGAGGCCATCGCTGCGCTCTCGCCGCGGCAGGTGTTCTACGTGTCGTGCGAGCCGCGGACGCTGGCGCGGGATCTCAGCGACCTGCGCGCGCGCGGCTACCGCAGCACGTCGCGCACGCCCTTCGACATGATGCCGCAGACCGCGCAGGTGGAGACGCTCGTCGAGCTCGAGCCGAGCGCGCCCGCGGCCCTCGAGGTCGTGCACGCGGACGAGCGCGTGATCGCGGTGAACAAGCCGCCTCATCTCGCCACCCGAGCGAGCTCGCGCGGGGCCGCCGAGGATCGCTCCCTCACCCGCATGGTCCGCGAGCAGCTCGGAGCCCCCGAGGCGACGCCACTGCACGTCCCCGATGCGGGCACCAGCGGGCTCTGTCTCTTCGCTCGCCGCGCCGCGGACGTCGACGCGCTCACCGCGGCGCTGCGCGCGGGCGCCAAGAGCTACACCGCGCTCGTGCGGGGCGTGCCGCACAACAAGGGCAAGATCAGCCGGCCCATGAAGGATCGCTCGCGCACGGTGCCCGCGACGACGCGCTTCACGCGCAAGGAGATCGTCGGCGGTCACGCGCTGATCGATGTGCGACCGGAGCAAGATCGTCCCGAGCAAGTGCGCCGGCACCTCTTGGCGATCGAGCGTCCGGTCCTCGGCGACACCGAGCTCGGCCACGGCCCGAGCAACGAGCACTTCTACGAGCGCTACGGGCTCGACCGGCCGTTCCTCCACTTGCACGCGGTCACGCTGCAGGTGGGTGAAGAGGCGCTCGAGCTGCGCTGCCCGCTCGCTCCGGATCTCGCCGCGGTGCTCGCCCAGCTGCGGGGCCGCGAGCGCCGCCCGCAGGACGGGTGAGCCCGGGTCCGCCCGGCCCGACACCCTTCCGCATTTCCTCGCGATTCGATAGGGTCCGGGCGCCATGCACGCGCTCTTCCGCCGCCTCGCGCTCGCCCTCGCCGCAGCGCTCTTCGTCGCTGTCCTGCCGTCGCTCGCCGCGGCGCAGCGGCCTCGGGTCATCGTTCTCTCGTTCGAGGGGCGTGGAGGCGACACCGCGCGGCGCGCCGTGGTGAACGCGCTGGAGGCGAGCTACGACCTGATCGACGAAGACACCGCGGTGCGCACCGGCGGAGAGATCGGCGTCGACGTGAGCACGCCGGACGGAATGTCGGCGGTGGTCGAGCACCTGCACATCGAGCTCGTAGTCGGCGGATCCGCCGAGGGCCGCGGTCGCAGCGGCAGCACCAGCATCTGGGTGAGCGACGTGCAGGGCAACGAGCTCGCGACCGCGACGGGCCCGAGCGCGTCGGGGCGCCGCGGCGCCAGCGAGGTGGGCGAGATCGCGCTCGCCGCGGTCGAGCAGGCGTACACCGCGCTGCATCCGCCGACGCCCGTCCCCGTGCCGCGCAACGACACCCCGCCCGTGATGGCGCGCGTCGAAGAGGACTACGAGCCGGTCGAGCCCGAGCCGGAGGACGGCGATCGCTGGCGCATGCCGCTGGTGCGCGCGCTCGTCGGGCTCGACCTGCGCAACCGCACCGCGTCCATCGCGCCCAACGTGATGAGCGCGCGCTTCGACGCGGCCGTCTTCCCGACGCTCGCGTTCCAGATCGAGTCGCACCCGCTCGCGTTCTCGTCGGGCCTCGAGAACGGCCTCTTCCTCAGCATGTCGGGCGCGTTCAGCGCCGGGATCACCTACACCAACGGGATCGACGGCGCGCCGTACAACCTCAACGCGTACTTCTTCGAGGGCAACGCGGGCTACGGCGGCGTCATCGCCGACATGGTGGAGATCGGCGGCACGCTGGGCCTCGGCATCGATGGCGTCGGCCTCGATCAGCGCGCGGCGATGTCGCAGGTCGTGGGTCACGCGGACGCCGAGTACCCGTCGGTCGAGCTGTTCTACTTCCGCCCCGCGATCTACGCGCGGGTCCGCCTCTTCGAGGACTTCGTGCAGCTCGAGGGTGGCTTCGGCGGTCGCATCCTGATCGGCGCGGGTCAGCTCGGGCTCAACGAGGCCCAGTGGAACGACGGCTTCGCGTCGGGCGGCGGCTTCGACTTCACCCTCGGCCTGGGTGGCATCATCGATCCGGGCTTCACCTACTCGGCGCGCTTCGGCTTCGCGGGCCACTACGTCTCGCTGTCGGACAGCGCGCGCTCGCCTGCGTCGACGGGCGCGACGGATGAGGCGTTCCACATCCACCTGATGGTGGGCTGGGCGATCATGCCCTGAGCGCCTGAAGCGCTCCCACGGCGCCGGCCCCCGTCGGGCTTGCGAGGCGGGCGCTTTGGGCTACGCCGCGCGACCCGGCGGCCGTGCTCTTCAACAGCTTCGACTACCTGCTCTTCCTGACCCTCGCGCTGGTCGGGTACTGGGCGCTGCGGCGGGCTCGTCTGGCGCGTCTGGCGTTCGTGCTCGTCGCGAGCTGCCTGTTCTACGCGACGTCGAGCCCGTGGTACCTGGGGCTGATCTTCTTCAGCACCACCGTGGACTGGGCGGTGGGCAGGCAGATCGCAGCGAGCGACGACGAGGTGGTCCGCAAGCGGTGGGTCGCCGTGAGCGTCGTCGTCAACCTCTCGCTGCTGGGCTTCTTCAAGTACTGGGACTTCGGCGCGCAGGCGGTGAACGACGGCTTCGACCTGCTGGGGCAGCACGTTCGCGTGCCGCTCTTTCACCTGATGCTGCCCGTCGGCATCTCGTTCTACACGTTCGAGTCGCTGAGCTACTGCATCGACGTCTACCGTCGCAAGTGCGAGCCCGCGAAGAGCCCGCTCGAGCTGCTCTTCTTCATCACGTTCTTTCCCAAGCTCGTCGCCGGCCCCATCGAGCGCCCCGCGGACCTCCTGCCGCAGCTCTCGCGCGACCCGCGCATCGATCCGGATCGGATCTCGGAGGGGCTCTTCCTCATCCTCACCGGCATGACGAAGAAGGTGATCTTCGCCGACTACGTCAGCATCAACCTCGTCGACCGGGTCTTTCAGGCGCCCGATCGCTTCACCGGCGGCGAGGTGTTGATCGCGCTCTACGGCTTCACGCTCCAGATCTACGCGGACTTCTCCGGCTACACCGACATCGCCCGGGGCTCGGCCAAGCTCTTCGGGATCGAGCTCCCCGAGAACTTCGACCGCCCGTACCAGAGCAAGAGCCCCGCGGAGTTCTGGCGGCGCTGGCACATGACGCTCTCCACGTGGCTGCGTGACTACCTCTACTTCCCGCTCGGCGGCAGCCGGCACGGCGAGGCGCGCACCTACTTCAACCTCTGGCTCACCATCTTCTTGATCGGGCTCTGGCACGGAGCGAGCTGGACGTTCGTTATCTACGGCGCGCTGCAGGCGAGCGCGGTCGCGCTGCACCGCTGGGTGAGCCGACGGCGCGGCGTCGACACCTCCAGCGATCCCTCGTGGCTCACGGCGCTCAAGGTCTTCGGCACGCTGCAGTTCGCGGTCTTCACCCGCATCCTCTTCCGCGCGACGGACCTCGACAACGCAGGCGACATCGTCGAGCAGCTGGGCCGCGGGAGCGCCGGCATGGCGAACGTCGCGCCCACCATCTGGCTCGTGTTGGTCGTGGGCTTCGCCGCGCACTACACGCCGCGCGAGTGGTACGCGGGCGCGCGCGACGCGTTCATGCGCTTGCCGCCTCCGGCGCAGGGCGGGGTGCTCGCCGCGGCGTTGGGCCTCTTGATGCTCGTGGCCAACGGACAGACCGTGCCGTACATCTACTTCCAGTTCTGAGCCCCTCCCGTGGGGGCCGCGCGAGACGACGGCCGTGGCCAAGCGAAAGAAGAGCAGGCCCGTTCGGCCAGATGAGAAGCTCGCGTTCCCCGCGCCGGCCGACCAGCCGCCGTCCGAGCGCGCGGCGTCCGCCTCGCTCGCCGCCGACGCGAGCGCGAGCAGCAGCGGCGAGCTGACGCTCCCGCTGCCCGCGTCAGCGCTGCCGGACCTCACCGCTCCCGGGCTCCGGCACATGGCGACGTCGGCCGCGGTGCTCATCGCCGCCATCGCGATCACCTACCTCGTTCCGCCGCTGCACCGCTTTCGTCCTTGGCTGCCCGGCGAGCCGATCCCGGTGGTCCGACACTTCGTGCGCGAGCCCGAAGAGCCCGCGACCGACGGCGAGCCGGTGCTCGACGAGCACACCCTGGAGGCGCTCGCCGCCGAGGTGCCCGAGCCCGTGCCCGTGCTGCGCGGCGCCGCGTTGCTCATCGATCCGTCCGAGTACGCCGAGCGCACGGCATCGATCGAAGACCCGAACGGCGCGATGCGCGCCTTCTATGCGGCGTTGGCGCGTACTGCGCGCGAGCCCGACGAGCACGATCCGGCGACCGATCGCATGACCCGCGTCGCGCACTTCGGCGACTCCACGATCGCGACCGACGGCATCACCATGACGGTGCGCGAGCGCCTGCAGCTGCGCTTCGGCGACGGGGGCCACGGCTTCGTGCTCGCGGCGGACGCCCACCTGCCCTACCGCCACCACATGGTGCGCCACGGCGCCGAGGGCAGCTGGTCGGTCAGCGATCTGACGCACCTGTCGCTCGGCGACGGTCGCTACGGTCTGGGCGGGGTGCAGTCACGCTCGGTGAGCGGCGGCAGCTCGTTCGTCTCGACGCTCGAGGCCGAAGACGCTGTGGTCGGCAACGCGGTCTCGCGCTTCGACGTGCTCTATCAGCGCCATCCGCGCGGCGGCCACTTCCGCTACCGCGTCGATGAAGGGGAGTGGGTGGAGATCGACACGCGCGCCGAGTCCGTGGAGGACGCGATCGAGCACGTCGAGGTGCCCGAAGGACATCACCGCTTGTCGCTGCGCACGGCGGGACACGGGGAGTCGCGCTTCTACGGGATCGTGCTCGAGCGAGGGAGCCGCGGTGTGGTGTACGACTCACTCGGCGTGGTGGGCGCGCGCGCGGCGCGCATGCTCGGGTTCGATCCCGTGCACCTCAGCACCCAGCTCGCGCAGCGGGGCACGGATCTGGTGATCCTGGCGTTCGGCGGCAACGACGCCGACGACGAGCGCAGCGTCGAGGACTTCGAGGTCATCTTCCGCGACGTCGCGCGCCTCGCTCGCCACGCGAGGCCCGAGGCGTCGTGTCTCCTGTTCGCGCCCCTGGATCAAGCCGAGCGCGACGAGCGCGGTCGGGTGCGCACGCTCGTGCCGGTGCTCCGCATCGTGATCGCGATGCGCAACGCAGCGCTGGCCGAAGGATGCGCGTTCTTCGACACCTACGAGGCGATGGGCGGCGACGGATCGATGGCTCGCTGGGCACGGATGGGGCTTGCCTCGAGCGACTACCGGCACGCGACGCCTGCGGGATACCGGGTGATCGGGAACTTGTTCTATGAGGCGCTGCTGGAAGGGTTTGCGGGGTGGATCGCCGAGGGGGAGCCCGAGGTTGAGAGTTCGGGCGTGGGCTCGGCGGAGAGCGAGAGTTCGGGCACGGACGAGGGTGCGGGCACGGGCGCGGGCGCGGGCGAGAGTTCGGGCACCGGCGAGAGCACGGGCGCGGGCTCGGGCGAGAGCGAGAGCGCGGGCTCGGGCTCGGGCGCGGGCTCGGGCGCGGGCGAGAGTTCGGGCACCGGCTCGGGCTCGGGCGCGGGCTCGGGCTCGGCGTTGGGTGTGACTCCTTGAGTCTCGGGCGCATCACGCTTCGCAAGGACGTCGGCGCTCGGGTGCGCGAGGGACATCCTTGGATCTACCGCGACGCCTGCGTCGCCACCTCGCTCGCGCCCGGGGCGCTCGCCGAGGTGGTCGATCGCGAAGGGCGCTTCGTCGCGAGCGGCTACGTCGAGGACGGGCCGATCGCGCTCCGGGTGCTCAGCACCAAGCGCGGCGAACACCCGCTGTCCGTGATCCCGCAGCGCATCGCCTCGGCGCTCACCCTGCGTCGCCGGGTGATCTCGAGCGACACGGACGCCTACCGGCTCTTGCACGGTGAGGGCGATCAGGTCCCCGGCGCGGTCGTCGATCGGTACGCGGACTACGCGATGATCAAGTTCGACGGCGCTGCCGCGGAGGCGGCGCTCAAAGAAGCCGTGGTCGACGCGCTGCAAACGCTCCTGCCCGAGGTCACGCTGCTGCTGCGACGCGGGCGGGGCGACAGCAAGCGCACCGAGGCGATCACCGGCCGCTTGCCCGAGGGCCCCATCGAGGTGCGCGAGCACGGGATGGTGCTGCTGAGTGATCTGTCTGCGGGACAAAAGACGGGGCTGTTCCTCGATCACCGGCAGGCGCGCATGAAGGTCCGGCAGCTCAGCGCCGGCGCGCGCGTCCTGAACCTCTACGGCTACGTCGGCGGCTTCTCGATCGCGGCAGGCCTGGGCGGCGCAGCGCGCGTGGAGACCGTGGACGTGGCCCGCGGCGCCATCGAGCTCGCGCACCGCGCGTGGGCCGCCAACGGTCTGGACCCCGCAGCCCACACCCCGACGGTGTCCGACGTCTTCGATCGCATCGACGCGCTGAGGCGCAGGAGCATGCGCTTCGACATCGTCATCTGCGATCCCCCGAGCTTCGCCCCGAGCCAGAGCGCGGTGGGCGCAGCGGTGAACGCATACCGCAAGTTGCACGCCGGGTGTCTGCGCTTGGTCGAGCCCGGCGGGCTGTACTTGGCCGCGAGCTGCTCGAGCCACATCGACCCGGTGACGTTCGATCGAACGCTGCGCGAAGCGAGCGACAAGACGGGGAGCAAGCTCCAGATCCTCGATCGCTGGGGCGGCCCCCCCGATCACCCGCGGCTCGCGGCGTTCCCCGAGGGCGACTACCTCAAGTGCATCCTGGCGAGGCGACCGTAGACCGTCGTTGTCGCTGGAAGCCAGTAGGATCGGCAAATGAAATACGCGGAGCCCGAGCAGCTATGTCGTGACCTCGCGCAGCTCATCGGCACGCGCATCGTCGGTCTGGCGCGCGTCGTCGTTTGGGTGGCGGGAGAGCGCTTCGAACTACTCGATGCTCTTTTCATCGAGGCCTTCCGCGGCGACCAGCCAGTCATGCTGGAGGTGTCGACCGATGGACACCGCCAGTACTCGGCGTGGATCCGCGATGGCAAGTACTCGATTCGAGGTGCGTGGGACGATCGCGAACGGGACGAGCTGGTCACGACGCGCGACCTGTTGGTGCCCTTCGACGCCGATGCCATCCACGCGGTGTGGGAAGTCAACATCGAGACCGCGCAGGAGCTGCTCGTGGGCGTGGTCATCGGCGCGGCAGGCACGGCGCGCGTGTGCTTGAACGTGGACACGGACGACGTGACAGTCTGCGAGCCGTCGTCCCTATGGAGCTACTTGGGCCACATGTTGCCGCGGCCTGGGTTCGAGCTTCGCGTGACGCACGTGTAGGGCTGCGAGGGAGCGAAGGCGGAGGCCGGCGACCGCGCCGCCGGCCTCCGTGGGACTCACCGCGTGAGCTGCACGAGGGCACCAATGACGCGGTTCAGCTGCGCGCGCGTCTCCGGCAGGACCTTCACGTAACCGAGCGCCTCACCGACGTCGCAGACCGCCTCGACCTCCCGCGCACTCCCCAGCGCGGTCAGCAGACGCAACCTACGGTTGCCATCGCGGACCCCGGCAGCCTCCGCGACATTGAGCGCAATCGAAGCGGCAGCGCGACGACCCTGCCGAGCCAGATCCTTGTCGTGACGACCGATGTGACCGAAGACGACGGCCAGCAGACGGAGCAACGCGATGATGACCTGATAGATGCGGAACATGATGTGGATCTCCTTCTCCCTCTGAGTCAGCTGCAACGTGCAGCCCGCTCGGGGCCCACCCCCACCGCCGGCGCGGGGTCCGGCAGTCAAGGTTCGCGAAGCGACGGGCACGGAGCCACGCGCAGACACGCAGTGTCGAGCATGGCGAGTACCCGCGGCCGCAGGCCGACCTTTACTGACGGGCCCCGCGCCGGCACGCTTGTGGATCCCGAGCGAGCCCCCCGAGGGCAGGTCGAGGCGCACGGGCGCCACCAGTCCGAAGGGCGCTGCCCGATCGCAGACGCCCGTCCCGCATCTCCGACCACGGAGAGGGCAACGCCCGTACATCCCTACGTCGAGCCAGCCTCGCATCTCGCATCTCGCATCTCGCATCTCGCATCTCGCATCTCGCATCTCGCA
>CAYZQM010000120.1:0-19271 GCA_964480175.1 uncultured Sandaracinaceae bacterium | reverse complement strand
GCCCGTGAAGGCGCCCGAGAAGTGCGACATGACCATCTTCCGCGAGAACTGCGAGGACATCTACGCGGGCATCGAGTGGGAGGCGGGCAGCGACGCGCAGAAGAAGGTCGCCGCCTTCTTGAAGGAGAACTTCCCGAAGGAGTTCGGAAAGATTCGCTTCCCCGAGACCAGCGGCATCGGCCTGAAGCCGGTGAGCACCGAGGGCACCGAGCGCCTGGTGAAGGCCGCGATCGAGCACGCGCTCCGCTACAAGAAGAAGAGCGTCACCCTGGTCCACAAGGGCAACATCATGAAGTTCACCGAGGGTGCGTTCCGCACCTGGGGCTACGAGCTCGCGGTGAAGGCGTTCCGGGATCAGGTGGTGACCGAGCGCGAGACCTGGATCTTCGGCAACAAGGAGGCGGACGCCAACTTGAGCGTCGAGGGCAACGCCCGTCAGGTCGAGCCCGGCTACGACATGCTCCCGCCCAAGCAGAAGGAAGAGCTGCACGCGGAGATCGAGGCGGCGCTCGCGTTGTGGGAGACCCACGGCGCCGGCAAGTGGAAGAGCAAGCTGGTCATCAAGGACAGCATCGCGGACATCACGCTGCAGCAGGTGCTCACCCGCCCCGAGGCGTTCGACGTCATCGCGACGCTCAACCTGAACGGCGACTATTTGAGCGACGCGCTCGCGGCGCAGGTCGGCGGCATCGGCATCGCGCCCGGCGGCAACATCAACTACGTGACGGGCCACGCGATCTTCGAGGCGACCCACGGCACCGCGCCGAAGTACGCCGACAAGGATCAGGTCAACCCGGGCAGCGTGATCCTCAGCGGTGAGATGATGCTCCGCCACATGGGCTGGGACGAGGCCGCGGACCTCATCATCAAGGGCATGGACGGCGCCATCGGCGCCAAGACCGTGACCTACGACTTCGCGCGCATGATGGAGGGCGCGACGAAGGTGAAGTGCTCCGAGTTCGGAGACGCGGTCATCAAGCACATGTGAGAGACGAAGGCCCCTCCAGAGGGGCCTTCTCTTCATCGAGCCTCATTCACGGAGAAGCAAAGAAGTCATGGCGAAGCGAAACAAGATTGCAGTGATCGGTGCGGGCAACATCGGTGGCGAGCTCGCGATGCTCGCGGCCCGTCGGGAGCTGGGCGACGTCGTCCTCCTCGACATCCCCGAGAAGGCCGACTTCGCGCGCGGCAAGGCGCTCGACATCATGCAGACCGGGGCCCTCGACGGCTTCGACAGCAAGGTGACCGGCTCCGGTGACTACGCGGACATCGCGGGCGCGAGCGTCGTGATCGTCACCGCGGGCGTGCCGCGCAAGCCCGGCATGAGCCGCGACGATCTGCTCAGCATCAACCTGAAGATCATCCGCTCGGTCGCCGCGGGCATCAAGGCCAACGCCCCCGAGGCGCTCGTCATCGTGATCAGCAACCCGCTCGACGCGATGGTCTACGAGATGAAGAAGGTCACGGGCTTCCCCAAGGAGCGCGTGGTCGGCATGGCCGGCGTGCTCGACTCGGCGCGCTTCCAGTGCTTCGTCGCCGAGGCGTGCGGCGTGGGCGTCGACGAGGTGAAGTGCCTCGTGCTCGGCGGCCACGGCGACACGATGGTTCCCTGTCTCTCGTACTGCACCGTCAACGGCATCCCGGTCGGGCAGCTCCTCAGCAAGGAGCAGCTCGATGCGATCGTCACCCGCACGGCGGGCGGCGGCGGCGAGATCGTCAAGCTCATGGGCACCAGCGCGTACTACGCGCCGGCGGCCGGTGCGCTCGCGATGGCGGAGTCGTTCCTCAAGGATCAGAAGCGCGTGCTCGCGTGCGCGGCGTTCCTCGAGGGCGAGTACGGCTACAGCGACCTCTACATGGGCGTCCCCGTCATCCTCGGCGGCAAGGGCGTGGAGAAGATCGTGACGATCCAGCTCTCGGCCGACGAGAAGGCGAAGCTCGACAAGAGCGCCGAGGCCGTGCGCGGCCTGATCGAGGACAGCAAGCGGCTGTGATTCCCTGGGGCTCCGCTGGGTTTCTCTGGGGCTCCGCCCCAGACCCGGCCGCATCGCGTACCGCTCCTTCGGAGCTGCGATGCGCTGCGCGCCGGGGCCCCAGCCCCAGCTTGCTCGTGCTCGCTGGCGTCTAGCTTCGGCCGCATCGCGTACCGCTCCTTCGGAGCTGCGATGCGCTGCGCGCCGGGGCCCCAGCCCCAGCTTGCTCGTACTCGCTGGCGTCTAGTTTGCGTTCCTTCGGTGCGAAGGCGTCGTCCCTCTCGGGCGGCGCCTTTCGCGTTCCGTCCGCCGCGGCGGGCCTCCTCGCAGCAGCGGTGGTAGGTAGCCGTCCCTCATGACGATCCTCGCTCTCCACGTCGGCGCGACCGTGAACCGCGCGCCCCGCGCCGGTTACTTCGCCGAGCTGCCCTTCGTCGAGCTCGCCTTCCGCAACCCGCTGCCGCGCATCGGCCGGCTGCGGGAGTGGCGCGAGACGGTCCCGGCCTCGGCGCGCATCGCGCTCGTCGTGCCTCGGGCCGTGGTGAACCAGCCGCGGGGCGCGCTGCGCTTCGACGACACGAGCTCGCTCGACTGGCTGCTCGCCGCGCAGGAGGCCACGCGCGCCGATACGTTCGTCCTCGAGACGCGCGCCGAGCTCACGCCGAGCGCGCGCGATCAGGAGATGCTGAAGAAGTTCGCCCAGCGGGTGACCCGCGGGGGCACGAAGCTGGTGTGGGAGGCCGGCGGGGTCTGGGAGCTGGAGAGCGCCTCGGAGCTGGCCAAGCAGCACGGCTGGACGGTGGTGTGGGATCCGACCGGCGAGGACATGGCTCCGCCCGGTGGGATCTACGTCCGGGTGCACGCGCTCGGCGCCCGCTCTCGGCTCAGTGAGGGCTTGCTCGCGAGCGTCGCGGACGGCGTGCTCGCGGCGGCGATCGAGACCGGCAGCGCGACCATCGCGATCGACGGCGAGCACGGCTTCAAGAAGGC
Source organism: uncultured Sandaracinaceae bacterium (assembly GCA_964480175.1). Taxonomy (GTDB): domain Bacteria; phylum Myxococcota_A; class Polyangia; order Polyangiales; family Sandaracinaceae; genus CAYZQM01. Next base: position 16,308 of record CAYZQM010000120.1, on the reverse strand, counting down.
CAAGTCGCTGATCGCCATCCTGAGCGGTCAGAGCTTCGACGAAGGCGGGATGGGCGCACCGCGCCGCAGCGCCAGCGACGACGAAGAAGACCTCGACGACGACGACGGCTTCGACGACGACGAGTGAGGCCTCACGGCGCTTGACCCCGCGCGCGTCCACCGATACGCCCCCGGCTCACCCGTCGAGGGTGTCGTCGTCAGGAGGCATGCGTGAGCGAGGTTCGAACGGTAGGCGTCATCGGCGCAGGGCAGATGGGCAGCGGCATCGCGCAGGTCGCGGCGCAGGCCGGCATCGACGTGATCCTTCTCGACGCGAACGTCGAGCTCGCCAAGAAGGGCCACGCCGGCATCACCAAGCAGCTCGGCCGCATGGTGGAGAAGGGCAAGCTCACCCGCGAGGACGAGCACCTCATCACCAGCCGCATCCTTCCGCAGGGCGACTACGCCGGCCTCTCGGGATGCGACATCGTGATCGAGGCCGCGACGGAGAACGTGAAGATCAAGCACGAGATCTTCGCGGCGGCCGAGGCGGCCATCCGACCCGACGCGATCCTCGCTTCGAACACGTCGTCGATCTCGATCACGCGCCTCGCGGGCAAGTCCAAGCACCCCGAGCGTGTCGTCGGCATGCACTTCATGAACCCCGTCCCGGTCATGAAGCTCGTGGAGCTGATCCGCGCGCTGCAGACCAGCGACGCGGTCTACGAGGCGACGAAGGCGCTGTCCGAGCGCATGGGCAAGACGGTCATCACCAGCAAGGACATGCCTGGCTTCATCGTGAACCGGATGCTGATCCCGTTCCTCAACGAGGCGTGCTTCGTGTTGCAGGAGGGGCTCGGGACGCCCGAGGACATCGATCAGGGCGCCAAGCTCGGCCTCAACCATCCGCTGGGGCCGCTCGCGCTCGCGGACCTGATCGGGCTCGACACGTGCCTGTTCATCGCCGAGGTGCTGCACCGGGACCTCGGGGATCCCAAGTACCGGCCCGCGCCCATCCTGCGCCAGCACGTCGAGGCCGGCTGGCTCGGCAAGAAGACCGGCCGCGGCTTCTACGACTACACCGCGAAGTGAGCCCTAGAGGAGCATCGCCACCATGAACCGACAGTTCGTTCAGCTGACCCACGAGGGTCCGATCACCACCCTCACCATCGCGCGCCCGGAGAAGCTGAACGCGCTCGATCCCACCGTGGTGCAGGAGATCGGCTCCGCCGTGCACGAGGTGAGCGAGTCCAAGGACGTGCGCTGCCTGATCGTGACCGGCGCAGGCGACAAGGCGTTCGTCGCCGGCGCCGACATCGCCTCGATGAAGGAGCTCGACGTGCAGGGCGCCCGCTCGTTCGCGCACGCGGGGCACCGCGCGCTGCACGCGCTCGAGACGCTGCACGTCCCGGCGATCGCCGCGGTGAACGGCTTCGCGCTCGGCGGGGGCTGCGAGCTCGCGCTCGCGTGCGACTTCATCTACGCCGCCGACAAGGCGAAGTTCGGTCAGCCCGAGGTGAACCTCGGCGTCATCCCCGGCTTCGGGGGCACCCAGCGTCTGGCCCGCCGGGTGGGGATCGCGATGGCGCGTGAGCTCGTCTACACGGGCGCGATCATCGGCGCCGAGGAGGCGCTTCGGATCGGGCTGGTGAATCGGGTCCTCCCTGCTGCCGAGCTGATGGGCGCCGTGAAGAAGGTCGCCGAGACCATCGCCTCCAAGGGGCCGCTCGCCATCACCGAGGCCAAGCGGGCTCTCCTCGAGGGCGAGGAGAAGCCGCTTCGCGAGGCGAATGATCTCGAGATCGAGGCCTTCGCGCGCTGCTTCCGGACTGAGGATCAGAAGGAAGGCATGGCGGCCTTCCTCGAGAAGCGCACCGCAGCCTTCAAGGCTTCCTGATCGTTTCGTTCGAGCATCGTCATCGTTCGCGGTCGACCGTGCTGAGCGACAGCGAGCTGGAGCGTTCGAGAGACCCGAGAGTTCGAGAGTTCGAATCCGTGGATGCCCCCATCCGCCCGGTCCTCGGCCTTCGGCCTGCGGGCGGGCTGTTCCCCCAAATCGTCGCCTTCGGCTCCTCAGGGGGAACACCTCATGAAGATCAGCGCGCTCTCGTCGCGCGCTGACCGATTCAGTTCGCGCTGATCACCTCGCGCTCACTACCGCGATCACTCCTTCGCGCTCCGTCAGTGTCCACGCGCTCGCGCCTCGTTCGACGGTGCCGTAGCGCGTCGGCGTCGGGGGCTCGGCGGACCAGCGGCCGGGGGCGGTCCAGCGGCCTCCTTCGATCGCGCCGCCTGTGCCGAGCCACGCCACCACCGTCGCTCCGTCGGCGGTGTGCAGGAGCTGCACGTCGGTCGGAGGAACGAAGGGCGACGCCCACCAGGGATGCTCCGTCGGGGTTCCCTCGGCGGTCAGGTGGACCAAGCAGATCCGCTGGGTGCCGGCGTGCGCGTCGCCCCAGCCGCCCCAGCTCACCGCGAGCTGGTAGCCGTCCCCATCCGCGACCAGTGCCGAGAGCGCCCACGGCACGGCGACTCGGTGGGTCGCCTCGATCGTGGCGCCGCTCTCGCCGAGCACCGTCAGCGTCGTCACCACGTTCGCGCTCGGGTCGCGCTCTTGGTGCTGCACCATCACCGCGAAGCCGCGTGACGTGCTCGCCACCAGCACACCGGCGGGGAATCGCGGTCGACGATCCTCGGTCGCCAGCTCGCGGGGAATCTCGACCGTCGCATCCAGTGCGAGCCCGCTCCCCTCGCGATGCAGCAGCAGCGCCCGCGCGAAGGGCCCGCTGTCGCCGCCGTGGATGAGCGCGATGCAGAGGTGATCGCCCGAGGCCGCGATCGCCGTCTCCACCGTCGCGCCGTCGTGCACTCGAAGGCTCGCGCCCTCGAGCTGCGCCACGACGCTGGCGTGCCGTCCCGCTCGGTCGACGCGCCATGCCGTCTCCACGGTGACCGGCGTCTCGCGCATCATCGCAGCCGACGTGTAGTGCGGGGTCGGCTGCGCCAACGCGGTCGCCGGCAGGAGCGTGAGAAGGACGAGGAGCGGCGCGGTCGCGGAGAGGGGCATGGAGCCGGGTGGCCGCGTCGTCCCCGCTTGTGACCGTCGCGGCCGCGTCGAGACGACGAGTGCCTGCGTGCGCACGCCCTCACGGGCATCGGCCACGGCCTCCAGACGACGTTGATCAGCGCGAGTCTCGATCTCGAATCGTGAACGTGAACCTGAACGTGGTCGCGAACGTGAACGAAACCGACGGTCACGGGGCTGATGACAACCGTTCACGACCACGAACGACCACGACCACGTTCGCGACTCGAGATCGGGCTTGCGGCCGCACTCGCTTGCGGCGCACTCCCGCTGAGAGCCGCCTGAAAAGCGGGTGCTGGGGCGTGGACGTTTACCTGCGTGCTACCGTCGCGCCGTGCTTGTCCGACGTCTGCTGCCTGGCGTGATCGTGCTGTCGCTGGTGCTCTTCGCTTCGACGCGCCCCTCCGCGGCGCAGTACGGCGACGTCACCGTGGGGGGCAGAGCCCCGGCGCTGACCACCGAGCGGCTCTCGGGCACCGACGCCATCGATCTCGGGGCCCTGCGAGGGCGGGTCGTGGTGCTGGACTTCTGGGCCACCTGGTGTCGCCCGTGTCGCGCGATCATGCCGACGCTCGATCGGCTCCACGACACCCGGCACGAGCGCGGCCTCACCGTGATCGGTGTCGGTCGCGAGCCCGCCTCCCGGATCCGCCGCCACCTCGCCGTGAGCCCCGTCGACTACACGGTCGCGCGCGACACGGGCGGCACGATGGCGCGCTACGGCATCCGCGCGATCCCCACGGTCGTGCTCGTGGACCGACGCGGCTTGGTGCGCGAGATCTTCGTCGGCGTGGATCATGCGGCGCTCGGTCGCATCGAGTCGCTCGTCGACACGCTCCTCGCCGAGCCCGAGTGACCGAAGACGGCACGCGCGGCGACACGTCGTCCGAGACCGAGCGTTCGCCCGAAGCGCCGACGCCGCGGCCAGCGCCCTCGCTCGTCGGTGGCACCGTCCTGCGCGAGGTGCTCGTCGTGTACGGCGCCGCGTTCCTCGGCACGATGGCCCTCGGCGCGGTGGACACGGGCAGCGCGCTCGACGACGTCGCGCAGGTGGGCATCGCGCTGCTCTTCTTGGGTTTGCCGCTGTGGATCGCGCGGCGTGAGCCGCACGGGGCGCGGCGCTTCGGGATCGACCTCAGCGGAGTGCTCGAGCCAGAAGACGACGAGTCGCTTCCCTCCGCGCTCCGGCGCGCGCTGCCCAGCGCGCTGCGCGAGCTCGGCGTCGCGCTGCTGCTCGCGCTCGTGATCTTTCCCCCCTTCGTCGTGGGCTTTGCGCTCTGGTACGGGCCCACGCGCGCGTTCGGGCTCGCGCTCGCGCCCGACTTCGCGTCGTTCGCCATCGCGCAGTTCGTCCTGGTGGGACTGCCGGAGGAGGCGTTCTTTCGGGGCTACGCCCAGACGCGCCTGCACGACTTCGGTCGCGCGCGCGGCGGCGCGCTGTGGACTCCGCGGCGCATCCTCGGCGCCGACCTCGCGATCGCGCCGTGGATCCTCTCAGCGATCCTCTTCGCGCTGGTGCACCTCGCGAGCGAGCCGCGCTTGGACGAACTCGCGACGTTCTTCCCGGGGCTGGTGTTCTCTTGGCTCCGCGCTCGACGGGGCGGCATCGGCGCCGCGATCTGTTTTCACGCGCTCTCCAACATCCTCGCGGAGATCTTGGTGGGCGGCTGGCTCCGCTGAAGAGGCCTCGATGGACGACGCACTGACGAAACTGCTCGAGATGGCGGCGCGTCCCGGCGAGCCGCGCACGTACGAAGACGCGGCATCGTGGTGGGCCGATCACCGCGCGCGCACCTCGGGTTTCGACGCGCCGATCGATCGAGCCATCGCTTCTGCGCTCTCGGTCGACAGGGTCGCGTGGGCGTTCGCGGGGGGCTACCTTCGCGTCGCTCGCCGCGACGGAAGAGGGCGGCGCCCATCCGCGCGCCATCCGCACGAGCTTCGATGGCAAGACGCTGCGCGGGCACAAACGGTGGGTGACGATCCCGGGTGAGGCCGCAGGTCCTTCGAGCTTCTTCGTCGTGGCGCAGCTGCCGGGCGCGCTCAGCAACGGGCGGCCGCAGCTGGTGCTGACGCGCGTGCGCTCCGACGCCGCAAACCTCACGATCGCGCGCACCTCCGCCCCCTTCGTGCCAGAGCTCGCGCACGCCGAGCTGAAGCTCGACGGCGTCGAGGCCGAGGCGCTCCCGGGCGACGGCTATGCCGACTACCTCAAGCCGTTCCGCACCGTCGAGGATCTCCACGTGCACGGGGCGATGGCGGCGCTCGCGCTCGCGCTGGCCCATCGGGTCGATGGGCCCAAGCCGCCGCGCGAGCGCTTGCTGGCGCAGCTCGTCGCCATCCGGGGCTTGGCGCTCGCCGATCCCAAGTCGCGCGCCGTGCACCTCGCGCTCGGCGGCGTGATCGCACAGGTGAGTGAGGCCATCAGCGCGCTCGAGCCCAGCTTCGCGGCGCTCGACGACGCGACGCGCGCGGCGTGGGAGCGCGATCGAGTGCTCTTCGGCGTCGCACAGAAGGCGCGCGCGATGCGTTTGCTCGCCGCATGGGAACAGGACGCATGAGGGCGCTCGCGCTCTGGGGGGTGATCCTCGCGGCCGGATGCGGGGCCGCGCCCGGAGCCTCGAGCGATGATCTGCGCGCGCTGTCGCAGTTCATCGCCGAGGTGCACCCCCGTCCCTTCGCGTACGTCGAGCGAGGTGACTTCGATGCGCTCGTCGAGGCCGAGGCCGCGCGCATGGACGCGATCGCGCTGGGCCGCTCGAGCGACGCTGCGAGTGACCAGGAGACGCAGCTCGAGGTCGCGCTGTCGATGCACCGGATCCTCGCGCCGCTCGGGGATGGGCATCTCGCGATCGCGCTCCCGATCTTCGATGACGTCGAATCGCTGATCCCGCTCCTGATCCGCCGCGCCGGCGCGAGCTTCTTCGTGGACGCGTGCGCCGAGCCGCTCCCCCGCGGCACGGTGATCGAACGCGTCGATGGCGAGGCGATCGAGGCGCTGTGGGCCGAGCTCGAGGCGCTGGTCCTCGCGGACGGCCGCGGGGAGAGCGCTCGCACCGCCCAGCTCGAGCGGAGCTTCGGTCGCTACTTCCACGTGCTGCGTGGGCTGCGCGCGGAGTACGCGATCGATGTGCGCTTGCCCGACGGCACGACGCGCGCGCTCACCCTGCGCGGCGTGGATCGCGACGCGACGGCGGCGCTGGGACGCGCCCGCTTCTCCGCGCGCACCCTCGGTGCGCCGTCGACCGAGACCCCGCCGTGGCCCTTCGTCACGGAGACCGAGGGCGGCGCGACGCTCCTGAGGCTGCCGAGCTTCGGGATCGCCGATCGCGAGGGCTACGAGGCGCGCGTCGCTGCGCTGATGGCGGGCATCGATCCCGACGGCACGCTGATCCTCGATCTGCGCGGCAACGAAGGCGGCCTGCGCACGCACGGCGTCGCCGTACTGAACCACCTCGTGTCCGCCCCGTACGCGCAGTGGCGGGCCTACGAAGCGCGGGTGCGCGCCATCCCCGATCCGTTCCGATCGCTCATCACGTTTCCCTTCGTGCCCGAGAGCGGCCTGACGTTTCTCTTCGGCGATGCGCCGCTCGAGGCAGGCGCTCATCGCGTGGAGGGCGACTACCTCGCCGAGCTCATGCATCCGGCCTCACCGATGCATCGAGGACCCGTGATCGCGCTGAGCGATGGGCTGACCAACTCGGCGGCCGTCGAGATGATCACGGCCCTGCGCGCCGCGCGTCCCGACGCGATCCTCCGCGGCATCGAGACGGGCGGCGAGTGCGGCCGCCACGTCGGCGAGATGCCCGTGATGTTCACGGGCCCCAGCACGGGCGTGCGGGTGCTCGTCTCGCTCGTCGCGATCACCCACGTCGCGACCGAGGGCTGCCTCGAAGGACGAGGTCATCTCCCCGATCAGCCGGTCGTCTACACCGAAGCCGACTTCATGGGCGACCGCGACCCCTTCCTCGAGGGCCTCTGACCGTCGCTTGACACGGAGGGGCTGCGCGTTCCCCAATCGCGCATGTCTTCTTCTTGGGTTCGTCCTCTCTCGTGCTCGTGGATGGTGTTGGTGCTCGGCGCCTTCGGGTGCTCGGAGATGGGGGAGGTGCCCGATGGGAACGTCTCTGATGCGTCGCTCGACGCTCGCTGGGACGGACTCGACGCGAGCGGCGGGCTCGACGCCCCCGATGGTTCGACGAGCGCCACGGACTCCGGCGGGAGCGACGCAGCGACGCTGCCGGACACGCCCGACGCGGGGATGCCGCTGCCGCGCGTCATCTCGTACCTGGGAGGCAACGGCAATCACATCGTCGACGACCAAGCGCGCGACGTCGCGTTCGATGCCGAGGGGAACCTCTACGTCACGGGAGGCTTGTTCCGCTACATGGGCTCGTTCTTCAGCGGCTCGCCGGAGCGCCGCACCGTGTCGGGCGGCACCCGCAACAGCGAGGACATCTTCGTGGTGAAGATCGCTCCGGACGGCACGCTCCTCTATGCGCTCTTGATCGGCGGCCCCGGCTACGATCGGCCGTACGCGATCGAGGTCGACGCGGCCGGCAACGCGTACATCGCGGGGCGCGCGGGCAACGGCTTCCCCACCACGACCGGCGCGCTGCAGCGCACGTTCGCGGGCGACGCTCGCCCCAACGGCGCGTACGGCACGCAAGACGGCGTCGTGATGCGGGTGAACGCCGACGGCTCGCTCGACTGGGCCACGTACGTGGGCGACGGCGGGCCCGCGTTCATCCGCGACTTGGCCATCGATGGGGCGGGCCGCAGCTACGTCGGCGTCACGCTCGTCGACGACAGCTGGCCCTACGCCACCGCGGGCTCCGCCGCGCCGACGGGCCCGAGCACCAGCCACGCGGCCGTCGTCTGCTTGAGCCCGGCGGGCGACTCCGTCGTGTGGGGCGCGCACCTGGGCGGCGCGGCGATCTCCGCGACCTCGGGCACCACGCCGACGATCCGCGTCGGGCCGACCGGCGACGTGTACGTGCTCTACAGCACCGACGCGCCCAACGAGGCGGTCACCGCGGGCGTGGTGCAGCCGACCTACGGCGGCAACAGCGACGCGTTCCTCACCCGGCTGTCGTCGGATGGATCGCGCGTGGTCTTCGCCACGTACCTCGGCGGCAGCGGCGGCGAGCACACCGAGACCCATCACCTCGAAGTCGACGAGACCGGACGCGCCATCGTCGCCATCCCGACCGACGCTCCGTCGATCGACACGCTGGTGCCGGCGAGCGCGCTCCATCGCACCAGCGCAGGCGGGCGCGACTACTTGCTGCTCGTGACCGCGAGTGATGGGAGCCGCATCGAAGCGGGGACGTTCCTCGGCGGCAGCGGCAACGAGCACGTCGAGGGCGTCGCCTACGACCCCGCTGGGATCGTGTGGGTCTCCGGCTCGACCCAGTCGACGGACTTCCCGACGCTCGGCGCTGCGCTTCCGAGCGGCACCGGCGGCGAAGCGGTGCTCTTGGCGCTCGACGTCGATCTCGGCGGCGGCTCGCTGCGCTACGCGAGCCGCGCGGGCGGCAGCGGCGCGGACGAGCTGCGCAGCGTCGCGGTGGCGCCCGATGGCAGCGTCGCCTCCGCAGGTCGCACGGCCTCGATGGATCTCAGCGTGTCGAACGCGGTGCAGGCGACCTACGGCGGCGGGCCCTACGACGCGTGGTGGGTGCGCATGCCGCGCCCCTTCTGAGCGCGCGATGACGCTGTCGCATCCCACGCTGGCGGAGGGCGGCGTCGTGCTCGAGCCGCTCGAGCTCCGGCACGTCGATGCGCTCGCTGCGATCGCCGCCGCGAGTGGTGAAGCGTTCGCGCTCACCTTCGTGCCCACGTCGCTGGACGAGATGCGCACGTACGTCGCGCGCGCGATGGACGAGGCGTCGCGCGACGAGACGCGCGCGTTTGCGATCCGGGATCGCGTCTCGGGCCACATCGTCGGCTCGACGCGCCTCGCGCACCTCGAGCGATGGACGTGGCCGACCCCGCGCGATCGGGGCGGGCTGCCCGACGCCGCGGAGATCGGCTGGACGTTCCTCGCGCCCGCAGCGCAAGGCACCGGGATCAACACGGCGTCCAAGCGCCTGCTGCTGGGCTTGGCGTTCGACGACTGGGGCGTGCGGCGGGTGACGTTCATCGCGGACGTGCGGAACACCCGCTCGCGCCGCGCTATCGAGCGGCTCGGCGCCCAGCTCGACGGCGTCCTTCGATCGCACTTCCCCGCGGCGGACGGATCGATCCGCGACTCGGCCAGCTACTCGATCCTCGAGCGCGAGTGGCCGGCGATCCGCGATCGCCTCGATGCCCGGATCGCCGGCTAATTGCGCTCGAAATCACGGGCGCCGGAGGCAGAACGGCGCGTCGCTCGCTCACCGCGCGTGCGGCTTCTGCGACGCGTGCCACACCTCCCGCGTGTCGCTCTTGGTCGGCGTCGATGAGAATGGCCTGGGTCCGCGCCTGGGCCCGTTGGTGGCGACGGCCGTCACCCTCGAGCTCGACGCGCGCGCGGAGGCCAACCCCAAGGCGCTGACGAAGAAGGCCGAGCGCATGGGCATCGGCGACAGCAAGGCCGTCTCGGCGTTCGGGGACATGGCCTGGGCTGAGAGCGTCGCGCTCGCCGCGCTCGAAGGGGAGGGCGGACCGCCTGCCTGTGCCGACACGCTGCTGCACGCGCTCGCGGTCGATGGCCTGATGGCGCTGCGCTCGCCGTGCCCGAAGGAGGCGAGCGCGCAGTGCTGGGGCGCGCAGTTCCCGCTCCCCGCGTTCGGCGGCGACGTGCGCGAGGGGCGCAAGGTGCTCGGCAAGCTCGCGCGCGCGGGCGCGACGCTGAGGCGGGCGCGCTCGGCGATTGCGTGCGCCAAGGTCTACAGCGAGGGCGTCGAGCGCAGGCGCAGCAAGCTCAGCCTCGATCTCGAGCTCTTCGAGCGGCTCTTGCTGGATGCGCGCGCCGCCGCCGGGATCGATCTGAGCGCGGTGTGCGGGATGGTCGGGGGCATCCGGAGCTACCACGACTACTTCTTCTGGATCGATCCGATGCGCGTCGTGAAGCTCGAAGAGGTGAAGGGCCGATCGAGCTACCACGTGCGCGAGCTGGGCACGCTGACCTTCGAGGTCGACGCCGACGCGAGCAACGTCGCCGTCGCGCTCGCCTCGATGATCGGCAAGTACGTGCGCGAGCTGTCGATGGCGCGCATCCACCGCTTCTATGCCGCGCAGATCCCCGAGCTCCCCGAGGTGAGCGGCTACCACGATCCCGTGACGGCCCGCTTCGTCACCGCGACCGCCGATCTGCGGCAGAAGCTGCGCCTACCCGTCGCCTGCTTCGAGCGAGCCGAGCTGCCGAAGACCCGTTAGCGCGCGTTCAGCGACGTTCAGGCCTGTGTTGGAAGGCGTGCTGATTCGGCGAAGACGGTCAGCGCTTGGTGCGCGACGACGTGCGTGCTGATCTTCGGCCGGCGTTCCCCCTGACGGCGCGTAGCGCCGGATTTGGGGGAACAGCCCGCCCGCAGGCCGAAGGCCGAGGACCGGGCGGATGGGGGCATCCACGGATTCGAATGTCTCGATCTCGAATCGCGAAAAAAACGTACGACCACGTTCACGTTCGGAGATCGCGAACGTCGACGACGGATCAGGCAGCCGATCGAGCGGGCGTTCACGACCACGTCCACGATCACGATCACGTTCACGATTCGAGATCGGCGCGGGCTCGTCGCTTCGCTCCTGGCGCGGGCTCGCTACGCTCGCGTTCAGAGCGCGGTGATGCGGAGGTTGTCGAAGTGGATCTCCGCGTTCCAGTCGTTGAAGCCGAAGTGATCGTGGCCGCGGCCGGTGAGCGGATCGTCGTCGGTCATCTCGACGAGGAGATCATCGTCCACCCATGCCGCGATGCGGCTGCCGCTGCGCTCGATCCGCATGTGGTAGGTCCGGCCCGGCTCGACCCGGCGCTCGACGCCGACCACGCGATCGTCGCCGTGCTCGTTCATGCGCGCGAGCACGTTCAGGCTGTTGCCCCAGCCGCCGAAGATCACGACGTAGCTCGTCGCGGTGTACGAGTCGGTGGTCGCGCGCGACTCGCCGTCGCCGAAGACCTCGACCTTGATGTCGCCGTCGGGGCTCTCGGAGCGCACGTCGAACTCGATCCGCACGTTGCGCGGCAGCGTCCGACGAAGCCAGAGCGGGCGGTTGCGCGCGCCCCGGATCACCAGCTCGCCGTCCTCGATCCGCCAGTTGGCGCCCGTGTTGTTCCAGAGCTCGCCGAGCTCCTCGCGATCGAAGTCGTCCGAGTAGCCCTCGGGCCCCATCGCGGGATCCCCCTGCGGGGTGCAGCTGGGAAGCAGGGCGAGCGACAGACCGAGCGCGAAGAGAGCGAGGCGAGCCATAGGGCGCCGGGCATACCACGAGCGCGGACCTCGCGACCCACCGGTGCGGCAAGCCGACCACGCAGGGCGGGCCAACGCCCTGTCTTTTCCGCCATTTGCCCTGGCAAGGACCGTGCGATGGCCCGAGGGACTCACCCAGGCCCCAAAACTTGCGGCGCTGGGCCACCTGAACAAAAGTGGAGACGTTCATGCGCAAGATCCTCGTATCGCTACTGGCACTGACCCTCGCGGGCTGCGGCACCGCCGAGGTCGTCGGGGGGCCGGCGGCCAGCGGGGATCCGGATCGCACGCCAGAGGGCACGGCGGAGGCCGACGAGCACGGTGAGGAGAGGGCGGTCGCCGTCGTCGACACCCGCCCGCCGCCGATGCACCAGCCGGTTCCGCTCTACGAGGGCGGGACGACCGAGCGAGAGATCGACGCCGCGACCGCCCGCGAGCACGGCTACATCGTGCTCGACCTCGGTGAGGCCTGGACCCCGTACCTGTTCACGACCCGCGACAGCGCGGAAGAAGAAGAGGTGCCCAACGACTACCGTGAGACGTACCTCGCGCTGGCCCGCGGCGAGTTCCCCGACGATCACCACGGCGAGCGCGCCGAAGACGATCGCTACCTCGAGCTCTTCGGCATCCCGCCCACGCTGGGCCTGCTCCGCACCCGTTTTCAGCACACCCGGGATCTCTCGTGCGTCGCGGGCCTCGATCTCTCACCGCTCGCGGACTTCGAGGGGTTCATGGCCTACTCGGGGCGCGACGAGGCGCGCACGTTCGCGCGCCAGCTGCGCAGCTACGAGCGCGCGGCCGAAGACTGGATGCGGGCCCAGCACGTCGAGGCGCCGGAGGCGATCGACGCAAGCCGCCTCTCCGATCGGGATCAGCGGCGCCTGGCCGAGTACCTCCGCATCCTTCCCCGGGCGCGCGCGGTCCGCGCCGCGCAGCTGCGTCTTCAGTGCGAGGGCTACTACGAGGGCATCAGCGCCGAGGTGACCCCGTTCGCGATGGACTGGCCCACCCACGAGGCGCTCGCCGCGTTCGAGCGTCGTCATCGCATCTACGGCTGGGGATACTTGGGCCGCGACACCCTCGAGATGCTCCGTCGCTCGCCGCTCGAAGGGGAGCAGGAGTCGGTCATCCGGGTGATCACCGAGCGCGCGATGCACGCGGCCGGGGTGATCGAGGACGGCTCGATCGAGAGCCACTACCGCGGCGCGGACGGCGAGCGCCACGACGTGCCCAACCTCGAGGGGCAGCTGCGCAGCATGGCGATCGAGGCGTTCGGTCTCGGCACACCGCAGGCCACGCTCGCGTTCCTCGAGTCGCTCGGCGAGCTCACGCCCACGGCCGAGCACCTCGTGGCGTTTCGCGGTCCCGATCTGCCCGAGTACTACGGCGCGGACATGGATCTGCGCGTCGAGATCGATCGGGGCGACGTCTGGTACGAGTTCCCCTACGACGAGCGCGGCAACGAGCGCGCGCAGCCCGTCGAGCGTCGCCCTCGCACCACCATCTTCGTCGAGTACGAAGGGCAGCACATCGCGCTCGCGCGCTTCGGCACCACCATCGGCGGCTGGCGCAGCGAGCTCATCGAGGACCGCCTCTGGTGGCGCTACAAGAACTCGCCGCCGGGCGACGTGGTGTGGCGCCAGATCGTGGCCTCGCCCGTGTGGCTCCCGCCCGAGTCGACGCCGCCGCGGGATCTGCTGCGCCGCACCGGTCGTCGCGGACGCGACGCCTACGCGCCGAACTACCACGAGACCGGTCCGAGCTACGCGAGCGCGTACGGCCTCGTCGCCGCGTACCACACGCCGATCGTCACCCGCTCCGACGGGACCATCCGCTACGGCGCCGACGAGGGCATCCGGAGCCACGGATCGGTCGACTACAACAGCATCATGCGGAGGCACTCGCACGGCTGCCATCGCCTGCACAACCACATCGCGGTGCGCCTGATGTCGTTCGTGCTCGCGCACCGGGCGCACAACCGCATGGGCCAGCAGACGCTCGGCTTCCGCCGCGATCTCGAGATGAACGGCAACACCTACAACCTCGCTATCAACCGAGGCGGCTACGTGTTCGAGCTGACCGAGCCGCTGCGCGTCACCGTGCTCGAGGGGCGCATCCGCGGCGACCGCAGCTCGCCGATCACCGCGCCGCTTCCGCGCTTCGACAGCGACATCGGCGCGTACATGCTCCCCGACGGCGGCGCGGTGGCCATCGATCGCATGGGCACGATGCGCTCGGTCCCGGTGCCGGTTCCGGACGGTGGGCTGCGGGACGCGGGTATCGGTCCGCTGGTGCCGACGCCCACGGTCTTCACCGGGCTGCCGTCCACGTCGCCGACGTTGCCGCCGCCGATCCCCGCGCCCCGCTGAGGAGACGCCGATGAGCGACCACGAACCCGCGGGCGGCCTTCGCTTTCGCTTCGACCGCCTGAGCGTCGACGAAGCGGGCGCGCAGTACGCCGTGCTGATCGGCGAAGGGCAGGGCGCCTCCACCTCGCGCGCGCGCTTGGGCGACAAGGTCACCGAGCTCGAGCCCTTCGAGCCGCCGGCGCCGACGTGGGCGGTCGACGTCGCGCGCGCGCTGCTCAAGACGGTCGCGAAGAACCACGCCGCGAGCGCCGACTGGCCCCGCCGCGTGCACCGCTGGCGGGCCCCGCGCACCTGACGGTGTGCGGCCCGCCGGGCGAGCCTAGCGGCGATTTTGGAGTACGCTCGGCCCCGATCATGCGCTCCAGCAAGCACGCGTCCTTCTCTGCATCGGTGCTCCTCACTACGCTCGCGCTCGCGGGATGCGGTGGGCGCATGCTCGAGCCCCGCTACGTCGCGGTGCACAACGCCATGACCGCGATGGGCTTGAGCCAGTCGGGCGCGCTCAGCGAGGGCTCGCTCCCCGAGGGCGCGGAGTCGGTGATCACCTCGTCGATGACGCCGGGCACTTGCTACACGATCTTGGCGCTCGGCTCGGACGGCGTCGCCAACATCGACGTCGTCGTCCGCGACGCGAGCGGCAACGAGGTGGCGCGCGACGCGACCTCCGATGGTCAGGCTGCGGCGCAGTTCTGTCCTTCGTACGGCGGCGAGTTCACCCTCGTCGTCCGCATGACCCGCGGCAGCGGCGGCTACGTCGTCAGCAGCTGGTCGGGCGGCGCGCCCTCGTCGGGCTCCTACTACGACCCCAGCGGGGGCGGCGAGACCGGCGTCGCCGCAGCCGAGCCGCATGGCGGCCCGGGCACCTGCGAGGAGCCCTTCGAGCTCACCAGCGCGACGTCCCTGCGCGGCAACACCAGCGGCGGCGACTCGCAGATGACCGGCAGCTGCATCATGGGCGGCACCGCGCCCGAGCAGGTCTACTGGTTCGAGCTCGCCGAGCGCTCGGTCGTCACCGCCGTGCTCAACTCGAGCTACGACGGAGCGCTCTACCTGCTCTCGCAGTGCGGCGATGCCCGCTCCGAGTTCAGCTGCAACGACGACGCGCCGACCACCAGCCGCAGCGAAGTGCGCGCGAACCTCGAGGCCGGTCTGTATTACCTGGTCGTCGACGGATACGGCGCGGGCTCGGGCGAGTTCGAGGTGTCGCTCGAGGTGAACCCGATGCGCAGCGTGGGCGAGGTGTGCAGCGCGGCGAGCGCGCTCCCGATCGGCACGCCCGTCGCCGGCTCGACCGCCAGCACGGCCGACTACTTCACCGCGACGTGCGGCAACTCGGGCGGCCCCGATCAGGTCTACACGCTCGACGTCGCGGCGCGCTCGCGCCTGCGGGTGCGGATGCAGAGCACCCACGACGGCACGCTCTACATGCGCAACACCTGCGCCGATCCGGGCACCGAGTTCGCGTGCAACGAGGACTTCGGCGCGGGCCACAACCTCATCAACATGACGATCGACCCGGGCCGCTACTACGTGTTCGCGGACGGCGCGAGCGGCACCGACGCCGGCGACTTCTCGATCACCGCGGAGACAGCGCCGCTCACCGGCAGCGCGCCCGCGGGCGACACCTGCGCGAGCGCGGTCGCCTGGGACTCGGCGGGAGGCAGCGCGCTCGCGGCCGACACGTTCGCCGCCGCGGACGATCTCTCGGGCTCGTGCGGCGGCAGCGGCTCGCCGGACACCGTGTATCGCTTGGACATCCGCTCGCGCACCCGGGTGCGCGCGTCGTTCGCGGACGCCGAGTTCCCCCCGGTGGTCTACCTCCGCCGCACGTGCACGGACACGACCACCGAGATCGCGTGCCTCAACCCGATGGCGGCCAGCACCGTGGCGCTCGATCAGACGCTGACGCCTGGGACGTACTACCTCGTGGTGGACGGCGCGGGCGGGGGCGACGCGTTCGGCGCCGCCAACGTCTCGCTCCAGCTCGACGATCTCGGCGCGCTCGATGCCGCGTGCCGCAGCGCCCCGCTGATCCGCCCGGGCACCCAGGTGGAGGGCACCACCGTCGGCGAGAGCAACGGCTTCACCGCGACCTGCGCCGGCGGCGCGGCGAGCCCCGATCGGGTCTACCGCTTGGTGATCCGTCGGCGCTCGACGGTGCGCATCAGCTCGGAGCAGACCGAGTGGGACGGCGCGATCTACATCCGCAGCGACTGCACCGACGCGACCACCGAGCTCGGCTGCAACGACGACGCGGGCGACAACCGCCACTCGATGATCGAGACCGAGCTCGAGCCCGGCACCTACTACGTGTTCATGGACGGCTTCGCGACCGGCAACTCGGGCGAGTACACCCTGGACGTCGAGGTCACCCCCTCCCGCTGACCCAGTCGCTGGCCGTCTCGATCCGCGCCCGCTGCGGATCGAGAAACGGCCGTTCACGACCACGTTCAGGTTCACGACCACGTTCACGTCTCGAGACGCGCGC
>CAYZQM010000119.1:15586-19282 GCA_964480175.1 uncultured Sandaracinaceae bacterium | reverse complement strand
GATCGAGAAACAGCCGTTCACGACCACGTTCAGGTTCACGACCACGTTCACGTCTGGAGAACGCGCGCGCCGGCGTCACCCGTGAACGTGGTCGTGATCGTTCGTGATCGTGGTCGTGAACGTGGTCGGTCGTGCGGTCGTCGTCGGAGCACGCTGCTGATCGAGAAACAGCCGTTCACGACCACGTTCAGGTACGTTCAGGTTCACGACCACGTTCACGTCTCGAGACGCGCGCGCCGGTGTCACTCGTGAACGTGATCGTGATCGTGGTCGTGAACGTGGTCGGTCGTGGTCTCACCGCGCTGATCCGGCCGCAGGCGCCGTCTCGACCGCGCCCGCGCCCGAGCCCGCGCCCGTGCCCGCTCAGGATCGGTCGAACCTCAGCGGCCTCGCCGCGATCATGAGAGTCAGCGGGTGTTGCGGCTGATGATCCCCTCGACCACCGCCCGATCTGGCGCGTCGGGGGCGAGCTCGAGGTAGCGCCGGTACGCTGCGACGCTGCGCGCGACGTCGCCCGCGCGCATGTGGGCGCGCGCGAGCTGTCGCTGCACCTCGGGGTTGCTCGGCATGAGCCGCGCGGCCTCTTCGAACTGGGTGATCGCGCCCGCCGTGTCGTTCGCCAAGAAGCGTCGGCGTCCCTCTGCGAACGCGGCGGCGCCCGGGCTCAGCGCGGGCGTCGGCTCCGTGCTCGGCGCCTCGACGGTCGGCGGCGCGACCGGGGGCGCCTCGACGCTCGGCGATCCTTCGACGCGGGGGCGCGCTGTGCCCCGCGGCGAAGGCGCAGGCTCGATCGGCGCGGGCGCCGGCTCGACGGACGGCTCGTCCACGACGGCAGGCGGCGGATCCTCCACGGCGGGCGAGACCACGTTGGGCGCGGGCGGCTCCACCGCGGCGGGTGTCGGCGCGGCCTCGGGTGGATCGTCGGGCTCGCTCGGCCCCTCCAGCATCAGCGCACCGGTGAGCGCGAGCACCACCACCAGCGCGACCAGGAGCGCCGCGGTCAGGATCCGCGAGCCCGACGGCGCAGGCGCTGGCATCTCGCGCGTCGCGGCCTCGGCATCGACGACGTTCGGATCCACGCCGTTCGCATCTACGAGGCTCGCGTCGTCGATGCTCCGGCCGCTCTTCGTCTTCTTCATCCGAGGCTGCGGTCCGGTGAGATCGCTCCGCGTGTAGGGGACCGCGTGCTTCTTCATCGCGGGGTCGGCCACCGAGCGCGCGCCGTCCTCGCCCAGCGTCAGCACCGCCGCGGTGAGCGCGTCGGCCATCTCACCCGCGGTCTGGTAGCGATCGACCGCCGCCTTCGACATCGCCTTCAGCGCGATCGCCTCGAGCACCCGCGGCACGAAGCGCTCGGGGTTGCGCTGGCTCGGTGGCACCGGCTCGTCGGTCAGGTGCTTGGTGATGATCCCGAGCGCCGTCTCGCCGGTGAAGGGCACCTTTCCGGAGAGCATCTGGTAGAGCACCACGCCCGCCGCGTACACGTCGACCCGATGATCGATGACGTCGCCCCGCGCCTGCTCGGGCGCCATGTACTGCGGCGTCCCGCACACGAAGCCGTCGACCGTGATCGCGTTGCCCTCGCCGTCGAGGATCTTGGCGATGCCGAAGTCGCACACCTTCACGTGCTCGCGTCCGCTGCGATCGGCCCAGAGGATGACGTTCTCCGGCTTCAGATCGCGGTGCACGATGCCGGCGCGGTGCGCCTCGTCCACCGCGCGCAGGACCGGGACGAGGACGGTCACGATGCGCGCCGGCGAGAGCGGCGGATCGTGATCGAGTACGGCCTGGAGATCCTCGCCCTCGAGGAGCTCCATCGCGATGTAGAGGACGCCGCCCTCGGAGCCGTAGTCGAGGATCTGCACCGAGTTGGGGTGCGAGAGGCGGCTCGCGGCCCGCGCCTCGCGATGGAAGCGGCGGGCGACCCGATCTTCGCTGCCGAGGTGCTTGTGCAGCACCTTGATCGCGATCATGCGGTCGAGGTCCGCTTGCTTGGCCCGGTAGATGCGCCCCATCGCGCCTTCGCCGAGCACCTCGATCAGCTCGTACTTGCCCGCGAGCCGCGCGCCGAGAAGGGGGTCGGGCCCGTCGCGCTCCGCGTCGTCCTCATCGAGGCCCGGCGAGACGGCATCCATGGCGGGCGGGAGTCTACGAGATGGCGGCGCGGGCGGAAAGCACACGCTTGACCCCAAAGGCCCGCCGCAGCTATCGTCGCGCCCGCATAGGCCCGGGCCTGTGCCAGCGTCTCCGTCGAGGCGCGAAGGTTCGAAGAGGAGAGCGCCGGTGATCGTCTGCCCCCGCTGCGGCAAAGAGAACCAGGACCACTACAAGTTCTGTCTCGGGTGTGGTGCCGAGCTCCCACGGGATGCGGCGCATGCGCCGAAGAGCTTCACCGCGCCGACGCCTCCGGCAGGCGCGCCTGGCCCCGCGCCCGGGAGCGCGCCGATGATGGGAGCGCCGCCGATGGGCGCGCCTCCGATGGCGGCGCCCGCACCTGCGCCCGCTCCGGCTCCGCAAGCGATGCCGGCGCCTGCGCCCGCGCCTGCGGGCGGCGGCGACACGGTGGCCTGCAGCAACTGCGGCGCCATCAACAACAAGAACTTCAAGTTCTGCGGCACGTGCGGCGCGACCCTCGGCGGTTCGGCGCCTGCGATCCCTGCGGTGCAGGCGCCTCCGGCGGCCGCGCCCGCGGCGGGTGGACGCCGCGGATCGCTCGTGCTCATCCGACCCGACGGCAGCGAGGGTGACACGTTCCCCCTCGGCGAGACCACCATGGTCGGCCGTGAGACGGGGGGTCTCTTCGCGAGCGACTCGTACCTCTCGCCGCGTCACGCCACGCTGACCTTCGGGCCGAACGGCCTGACGGTGAAGGACGAGGCGAGCCTCAACGGCGTCTACATCCGGATCGCCGCCGACGTCGCGACCGAGGTCCCCGACGGCTCGATCTTCCGAGTCGGTCAGGAGATCATCCGCTTCGAGCGCTTCAAGAACCAGCCGCTGCGCGACGGGGTCGAGGCGATGGGCAGCCCGGCGGCCAACTACGTCGGCCGCATCTGCCTGCTCGTCGGTCGAGAGACCACGGGCAACTGCTACCCGATCCCGGTCGGCGGCATGCACCTCGGCCGCGAGCGCGGCGACATCCTCTTCCCCGAAGACGGCTACGTGTCGGGTCTGCATGCGCGCCTGCACGACGAGGGCGGCAAGATGATGCTCACCGACGTGGGCAGCTCGAACGGCACGTTCGTGCGCCTCGGCGCACCGCGGGTCGTCGCCGCCGGAAGCCTGATCCTGATGGGTCAGCAGCTTTTCCGCGTCGAGTACTGATTCCCCTGGGGGCTCCGCCCCAGACCCGGCCGCCACGCGAGCGGGGCTTCGCCCCTGCGTGCGCTGCGCGCGGGGCCCCAGCGCGTTCGTTGCCTGGGGGCGCTGCCCCCAGACCCCGGCCGGAACGCGTACGGGCTCTCGCCCTGCGTTCCGCTGCGCGCGGGGCCCCAGCCCCGCTTGCAAGTCGAGCACTGGCGTCTCCTCGAACGGGTCCGCTCCCAGACCCCGGCCGCACGCGTACCGGGGCTTCGCCCCTGCGTGCGCTGCGCGCGGGGCCCCAGCCCCGCTTGTCAGTCGAGCACCCGCGTCTCCTCGAGGGGTCCGCTCCCAGACCCCGGCCGCACGCGTACCGGGGCTTCGCCCCTGCGTGCG
>CAYZQM010000119.1:7717-15486 GCA_964480175.1 uncultured Sandaracinaceae bacterium | reverse complement strand
GCGTACCGGGGCTTCGCCCCTGCGTGCGCTGCGCGCGGGGCCCCAGCCCCGCTTGCCAGTCGAGTGCTGCGGTATCGGCTCTCGAGCACTCGTAATCACACAGCAATTCAAAAGGGGACGGTCCTCAGTAGTTGAGAAGTCGTCGTATAACCATTTGAAATTACACGATACACGTCGCGCTGTCGCAGCCTCGAAAGGGGACGGTCCTCAGTAGTTGAGAAGTCGTCGTGTAACCAGTTGGAATTACACGATACACGCTGCGGCCTCCGCCTCACGGGACACCCGCCGCTGGCCCACATCGCGAAGGGACGCGGGCTCCCGATCCGGCCAACCGCGGGTTGGGCGGAGGAAGACCGCTCTCGCGTCAGCAGGCCCGGGGCTTGTCGGTGGAAGAGAACTCTCGGCCCGACCACGCTGCACCTGGGCGGACGAAGAACGCTCTCGGTTCACCAAGCCGCTGGGCTTCGCGGGGAAGAAAATTCTTGATCCGGCAAGCCGCGGGACTTGGCGAAGGAAGAAAACTCTTAATCCGGGAAGCCGCGGGACTTGGCGAAGGAAGAAAAGTCTCGATCCGGGAAGCCGCTGGACTTGGCGAAGGAGGAAAATTCTTGATCCGGGAAGCCGCGGCACTTGGCGGACGAAGAATTTTCTTGATCCAGCAAGCCCGGCGCTTGGCGGGCGAAGAATTTTCTCGATCCACCAAGCCGTCGAGCGTGGCGGAGGAAGACACGCTCGATCCAGGCGGCCGCTGGGTTGGGCGGAACGAGAGCGTCCTCGATCCGGCCAGCCTCGGGCTCGTTGGATGCCGAGCGCGCTCGCTCAGCTCGCGCTGGCGACCGAGAACGTCAGCTTCAGGCCGTCGATCTCGATCTCGCGGACCTCGCCTGCGGGCTCGCCCGCTTGCAGCGTCTGAGCGAGGACCTCCCCCGACACGTAGTCGCGATGCGCCTCGAGCGCGCTCCCAAGGGCGGCGTCCGCCTGGTAGCGCACGTCGATGCGCGCCTCGAAGGGCAGGTCCAGCTCCTTGCGCACCGCTTGGATCTTGCTGACCAGCTCGCGCGCGTAGCCCTTCTGCTTGAGCGCGTCGGTGATCGTGGTGTCGAGCACCACGACGCGCCCCAGATCAGAAGCCGCCGCGAAGCCCGGCTTGGCGCTCAGGCGGATCTCGATCTCGCTCGCGTCGAGCGAGACGGTGCGGCTGGGCAGCGCGACCTCGATCGATCCTTTGCTGGCGAGCTCCTGCTGCAGGCTCGCGCCGTCCGCCTTCGCGAGCGCCGCCTTGCACGCCGGCACGTCCTTGCCGAGCTTGGGCCCGAGCGCGCGGAAGTTCGGCAGGAGCTGGAACTCGACGTACTGCTCCGGCGAAGGCGCGAACGAGATGCGCTCGACGTTGAGCTCCTCCTCGATCATCGCGCGGTGCCGATCGAGCACCACCCGATCGGCCTCGCTCGCGACGATCACGATCGCCTCGCCGAGCGGCTGGCGGACCTTGAGCTTCTCCTGGGCCCGCACCCGCGCACCGAGGGTCACCACGTCGCGCACCAGCTGCATCTCGCTGCGGAGCAGATCGTTTCTGCGCTCGCTCGAGGTCTCGGGGAACGCGCTCAGGTGCACGCTCACCGGCGCGCCCTCGACGTGTCCGCGCACCAGGTTCTGGTGCAGCTCCTCGGCGACGAAGGGGATGAACGGCGCGAGCAGCCGCGACAGACCCACGAGCACTTCGTAGAGCGTCGCGAACGCCGCGAGCTTGTCGTCGCTCGCGCCGCCGCTCGCAGAGGCCCAGAAGCGGTCGCGGCTGCGGCGCACGTACCAGTTGGAGAGCGCGTCGACGAAGTCCTGGATGCGCCGCGCGGCCGGGTGGGTGCGGAACGTCGCGAGCGAGCCATCCACGCTGCGGACGGCGTCGTCGAGCTCGGCGAGGATCCAGCGATCGAGCTCGGGCCTCTCGGCGATGGCGGGCGCCTTCATCGCAGGCGACCAGCCGTCGATGTTCGCGTACGTCACGAAGAACGAGTAGACGTTCCAGAGCTTGAGCAAGAGATCGCGGGTCGCGTCCACCGCGCCGCCCTCGAACCACTTGTTGGTCTGTCCGGGGACCGCCTGCGCGTAGAGCGCCCAGCGCACCGCGTCCGCGCCGAACTGCGCGAACATGTAGCTCGGCTCCTTGTAGTTCTTGAGCGACTTGCTGAGCTTGGCGCCCTTCTCGTCGGTGATGATCCCCATCACCGTGCAGTTCTTGAAGGGATGGGGCTTGGCCCGATCCCCGAACAAGAGCGTGCTGATCATCAAGAGCGAATAGAACCAGCCGCGGGTCTGATCGATCGCCTCGGTGATGTAGTCGGCGGGGAACTCCGCCTCGAACGCCGCCTGGTTCTGGTGGGGATAGCCGTGCTGCGCGAACGGCATGCAGCCCGAGTCGAACCAGCAGTCGATCACCTCGGAGACCCGCCGGTACGTTCCCTTCTCACCGGGCAAGCTGAACGTGACCTCGTCGACCCACGGCTTGTGCACCATCAGGTGATCCGAGAGCGTCGGGTCCGCCTCCTTGGCCTTCTTGAAGTGATCGAACGCGCTCGGATTGAGCGCGAGGATCTCGTCCGCGCTCCCCATCGCCGTCATGCGACCGGTCTCGTCGTTCACCCAGATGGGCAGCGGTGTGCCCCAGAAGCGCTCGCGCGAGATGGCCCAGTCGACGTTCGACTTGAGAAACTCACCGAAGCGGCCGTCCTTGATGTGCTCGGGCTCCCAGTGGATCTGCTGGTTGTTGTCGATCGCGTGGTGGATCTCGGCGGTGGTGCGGATGAACCACGAGCGACGTGCGTACTGGATCAGCGGATCGCTCGGCTTGCGCCAGCAGAACGGGTAGTCGTGCTTGTAGACCTCTTCCTTGAAGAGCAGGCCCCGCTGCCGGAGGTTCCTCAAGATGTCGCGGTCGGCGTCCTTGCAGAAGCGGCCCGCAAAGTCGGTGACCTCGGCCTTGAAGGTTCCGTCGGGCTCGACGAGCTGGAGAAAGCCCATCCCGTTCTCGCGGCAGACCCGGAAGTCGTCCTCACCGAACGCCGGCGCGGTGTGCACGATCCCCGAGCCGGTATCGAGCGTCACGAAGTCCGTTGCGATCACTTCGTGCGCTTTGCCGCCTTCGGGCGTCGCGTAGCTGAACGGCGCCTGGTAGCGCGTCCCCACGAGCGCCGAGCCCGGACGCTTCTCGATCACCGTCGCCGTCTCACCGAAGAGCTTCTCCACCAGCGCCGCGGCGACGACGAAGCGCTCGCCTGCGCGATCCCCTTCGGTGACCTCGACCGTCGCGTACTCGACGCTGTCTTTGACCGCGAGCGCGACGTTCGATGGCAAGGTCCACGGCGTGGTGGTCCACGCGAGCAGCGAGGTCTTGTCTTCGCCGAGCACCGGGAAGCGCACGAAGACCGACGGATCTTCGACCTCGCGGTAGCCCTGACCGACCTCGCCCGAGCTCAGCGCGGTGCCGCCCTGCGCCCACCACCAGACGACCTTGTAGTCCTGATAGAGCAGGCCCCGGTCGAAGAGCGTCTTGAGCGCCCACCACACGCTCTCGACGTAGGGCTTGTGGAACGTGACGTACGCGCTCTCGAGATCGACCCAGAACGCGATGCGCTGGGTCATCTTCTGCCACTCGTCGATGTAGCGGAACACCGACTCGATGCAGCGGTGGGTGAACGCCTCGACGCCGTACTCGAGGATCGCGTGGCGCCCGCTGATGCCGAGCTCCTTCTCGACCTCGACCTCGACCGGCAGACCGTGGGTGTCCCAGCCGCCGCGCCGGGGCACGTAGAAGCCCTTGAGCGATCGGTGCCGGAGGATCACGTCCTTCATGACCCGCGTCATCACGTGCCCCGGATGCGGCATCCCGTTCGCGGTCGGCGGGCCCTCGTAGAACACGAAGCGCGGGCGGTCCTTCGCCTCCTCGACGGAGCGCGAAAAGATTCGCTCGGAGGCCCACAGCGAGAGCAGTCGCTGCTCCAGATCGGGGAACGAGACCTTGGTCGAGACGGGCGAGAAGACGGGGGCAGCCATGGGGGGCGCTCTCATACCACGCGCCGTCTCGGCGTCCGTTCGGACGGCAGCGCCGGTTCAGCCGCGCTGTAGTTGCGGGCTAGTTTATGGGCACTCCATGGACCCCCGGAGCGTTGCCCGGTAGTTTTGGCCCGCAGTCGTGTCGCGGGGCCGTCTGCGGAGGATGTGTGATTGAAGACCGTTTGGGCAGCACTGGAAAGGGACTGATTGGGAGCGCGAGTGCGCAGCAGCGACCGTTGACGGTTCCGAGGGGCGATGATCGCGGCCGGTGCATTCACCGCTACCCCGCTGGCTCCGCGCAGCGAGCCGCCGTCGAGCGGCTGACGCCCGCCGAGTGTGGCGTCTTGGAGCTCTTGCTCCAGGGCAACACCAACTCCCGGATCGCCCAGAGCCGGGGCACCACGCTGCGCACCGTCAGCAAGCAGGTGGACGCCGTCTACAAGAAGCTCGAGGTGCACTCGCGCGGCGAGCTGGCGCAGCGCTTCGGCGCGGCGGAGTGACTCGCCCGCGCCCCGGGTGTGGTATCGCCGGGGCATGAGCGACGGCGCATCGAAGATCGAGCTGAAGGACCAGCGGGGGCAGAGCCTCCCGGAGCTGGTCGCCATCATGCAGCGCCTGCTCGCGCCGGATGGCTGTCCCTGGGATCGCGAGCAGACGCTCGCCTCGCTGCGCCCGTTCGTGATCGAGGAGGCGCACGAGGTGGTCGACGCGATCGATCGCAACGATCCCGCTGCGCTGCGTGAGGAGCTCGGCGATCTGCTCCTGCAGATCGTCTTTCAAGCCGAGCTCTCGCGGGCGCAGGGCACGTTCGGGCCCGACGACGTGGTCGCGTCGATCGTCGACAAGATGGTGCGAAGGCACCCGCACGTGTTCGGCGACGAGCGCGCCGACACGAGCGACGAGGTGCTGACGGCGTGGGAGCGCCGCAAGGCCGAGGAGCGCAAGAAGAAGGACGGGGCGAACGCCAAGGGCGCGCTCGACGGAGTGCCCGTGGCGATGCCGGCGCTCTTGCGCGCGGTGCGCGTCGGCGAGAAGGCCGCGCGCGTCGGCTACGATTGGGTCGATGCGGATGGCGCTCGCGCGAAGATCGACGAGGAGCTCGCGGAGCTCGACGAGGCCAGCCAGCGCGGTGATGTCGCAGCGATGGAGGCCGAGCTCGGGGATCTCTTGTTCGCGATCAGCAGCTGGGCGCGGCACCGGGGCCTCGATCCCGAGGCCGGGCTGCGGGGCAGCCTGGATCGCTTCAGCGCCCGCTTCGGCGCCGTCGAGAAGATCGCGCGCGAGCGCGGCATCGAGCTCCCGGAGCAGAGCCCCGAGGCGCTGGATGCGCTGTGGAACGAGGCGAAGGCGACGCAGCGCTGATGCGCGCGATGATCCTCGGCGCCGGGCTCGGGACGCGCCTGAGGCCGCTCACGAACGCGCTCCCCAAGCCCGTGGTGCCGTTCTTCGATCGGCCGCTCGCGGCGCACGCGCTCGACCTGCTCGCCGACGTGGGCGTGACCGAGGTGGTCATGAACACCCACTACCTCGGCGCGCGCGTCGAGCCTGCGATGCGACCTTTCGTGCCGGCGGGCGTACGCCTCACGATCGCGCACGAGCCGACCCTGCTCGGTACGGGTGGCGGGGTGCGGGCAGCGCTCTCCCTGCTCGCCGCGGAGGCGGGCCCGACCGACGAGCCGATCCTGTTGATGAACGGGGACGTCCTGTTCTTCCCCGATCTGCGCGCGGCGATCGACGTGCATCGGCGCAGCGGGGCGCTGGCGACGATGGTGGTGCGCGAGCATCCTCGCGCCGCAGAGCTCGGCGCGATTCACTTGAAAAGAGTGCCGGGGGACCGTCGGGTGGCGCGCATCCTCGGGCAAGTCGATGCGAGCACCGACGCGATGATGTTCACCGGGGTGCACGTGCTCGCGCCGCGGGCCATCGGGCTGCTCCCGGCGGAAGGCTGCATCATCCGGCAGGGCTACGTGCCGTGGCTGAAGGCCGGCGAGCCCATCGCCGCCCACGTGGAAGGTGCGCCGTTCCGCGACTGCGGGACCATCGCCGAGTACCACGCCGCACACCTCGACGTGCTCGAGGGCAGGCTCGATCGGCCGCGTCTCGCGCTGGACGCTCGCGGCTGGGTGGCCCCCGATGCGCAGGTGGACGGCGCCGAGCTCGAGCGATCGGTGATCGGCGCGCGGGCCCACGTCGCGGCTGGCGTTCGGTTGCGGCGCGTGGTGGTCTGGCCCGGCGCGCGCGTCACCGAGAGCGCGAGCGACGCGGTGATCACCCCGAGCGAGTCGGTCTCGGTCTCGACGTGAGCGCAGCGTTTGCCCAGGGCCTCGAAGCCGCCTACAACGCCGCCGCCCATGACGTTCCGCTGTCTCGTCACCGGCGGTGCGGGCTTTTTAGGCTCGAACCTCTGTGACCGCCTCCTCGAGCAAGGCCACACCGTGGTCGCGCTCGACAACTTCTTCACCGGTCACCGCCGGAACGTCGCGCACTTGCTCGCGCCAGCGAACCCGCGCTTCTCGCTGGTCGAGCACGACGTGACGCGGCCGCTGCCCGAAGACGGGGTGATGGCGGCGCGCTTCGATCGGATCTTCAACCTCGCGTGTCCTGCGTCGCCTCCGGCGTACCAGCGCGATCCGATCTTCACGATGCTGACCAGCGTGCAGGGGACGCTCCACGGTCTGCTTCGCGCCGAGCGCGACGGCGCGCGCTTCTTCCAAGCGTCGACCAGCGAGGTGTACGGCGATCCCGAGGTGCACCCCCAGACCGAGGCCTACCGAGGCTCGGTGAACACGCTCGGCCCGCGCGCTTGCTACGACGAGGGCAAGCGCGCCGCAGAGAGCCTGTGCATGGACTTCGCTCGGACCCGCGGCGTCGAGGTGCGCATCGTCCGCATCTTCAACACCTACGGCCCGCGCATGGATCCCGACGATGGCCGCGTGGTCTCGAACTTCATCGTGCAGGCGCTGCGCGGAGAGCCGATCACGATGTACGGCGATGGGCAGCAGACCCGTTCGTTCTGCTTCGTCGACGATCTGCTCGATGGCTTCTTGAAGCTGATGGAGCACCCGACCGAGACCGGCCCGGTGAACCTGGGCAACGACGGGGAGTTCACGATGCGCGAGCTGGCCGAGCAGGTCCTCGCGCTCACCGAGTCACGCTCCCAGGTGGTGTACATGCCGCGGCCCATCGACGATCCGATGCAGCGTCGGCCCGATCTCACGCGGGCGCGCGAGGTGCTCGGCTTCGCCCATCGGGTCCCGCTGCGCGCGGGTCTCCAGAAGACGATCGAGTACTTCGCTCGGCGCTCTCAGCTCCCGCCGCCTCCCGCGGCCGAGTCCGTCTGAGCGCATTCCCTTTCCCGCTTCTCGAGAGGCCGTCGTGATCAGGAGTGAGTCGTGAAGATCTGCATGGTGGGTACGGGATACGTCGGCCTGGTGAGCGGCGCGGGCTTCGCCGAGTGCGGCAACGAGGTGGTCTGCGCCGACATCGACGCGAGCAAGATCGAGCGCCTCGAGCGCGGTGAGATCCCGATCTTCGAGCCGGGTCTCGATGCGCTCGTCGAGCGCAACGTGAAGGGCGGCCGCTTGCGCTTCACGTCGGACGTGCCGAGCGCGATCCGAGACGCGCGCCTGATCTTCATCGCGGTGGGCACGCCGATGGCCGAGAACGGCGCGGCGGACTTGTCGGCGGTCGACGCGGTCGCCCGCACGGTGAAGGAGCAC
>CAYZQM010000119.1:0-7707 GCA_964480175.1 uncultured Sandaracinaceae bacterium | reverse complement strand
TGATCTGCAAGAGCACCGTGCCCGTCGGCACCAACGCGCGGGTCCGCGCGATCGTCGAGGGAAGCAAGGTCCCGATCCACGTGGTGTCGAACCCGGAGTTCCTCAAGGAGGGCGACGCGGTGAACGACTTCTTGCGGCCCGATCGCATCGTCGTCGGCGTGCGCGAAGGCGACGCGTGGGCGCGCGAGACGATGGAGCGCCTCTACCATCCGCTCTGCCTCGACGTGGACCGCGCGGTCTTCATGAGCCCGGAGAGCGCGGAGCTCACCAAGTACGTGGCGAACACCATGCTGGCGATGCGCATCTCGTTCATGAACGAGGTCGCGCGGCTCTGTGAGCGGGTCGGCGCCGACGTGCACAGCGTGCGGCACGGCGTGGGCAGCGACGCGCGCATCGGGCCCAAGTTCCTCTACTCGGGCCCGGGCTACGGCGGCTCGTGCTTCCCCAAGGATGTCTCCGCGCTCATCCACACCGCGCGCGAGCACGGCGTCGAGCTCGCGCTCGCCATCGCCACGGACGAGGTCAACAAGGAGCAGAAGCAGCTCCTCGGCAAGAAGCTCTCGGCCCACTTCGGCGGCGATCTGTCGGGCAAGCGGGTCGCGGTGTGGGGCATCTCGTTCAAGCCGCGGACGGACGATCTCCGGGAGTCGCCCGCGCTGACGCTGATCGACGGGCTGCTCGCGGCCGGCGCCCAGGTCGCCGCGCACGACCCGGAGTCGCACGAGCACGCGCGCGCCATCTACGGCGATCGCATCGCGCTTCCCCGCGATCACTACGACGCGGCCGAGGGCGCCGACGCGCTCGTGCTGGTGACCGAGTGGCGCCAGTACCAGAACCCCGACTTCGATCGGCTCAAGCAGCTCATGAAGGGGCGCTTTCTGCTCGACGGTCGGAACATCTGGTCGGGCTACGGGCTGCGCGCCCAAGGCTTCGAGTACGAGGGCATCGGGGTGCGCGGCAGCTGATCTCCGGGATCGCGGGGCCGACTGGCTCGGATGGCGAGCTGGGATCGTGGCCTGCGGTTCACGATCTGCGACCGATCGGGGGCGCGCGCTGTGAACGCCGAGCGCGGGCGATGAGCGCGAATCGCTGTTTTTCGGGGCTTCTGCCGTACTGGCACGGACATCGCTAAGCGCCGCCAGGCCTCTCTGGAGTTTCCACCATGACCCACCGCACGTCGCTCGCCGTTCTCTTCGCCGCCTTCGCTCTCTCCGCCTGTGGCGGCTCCGAAGGGCTGACCGCCCAGGGGAACGTCCGAGTGACGGCGCCGACGTTCGACACCGCGATCACCCTCGCGGAGGAGAGCCGCCTGGACGGGGGCGGGCGGGTGACCGGGTCCTGCGAGATCCACGAGTCGGATGGGGTTCGCACCGCGAGCATCGATCTCTACGCCAACGGCGACGGCGCGCCGAACCAGCTGCGCCACGCGAGCATCACGGGGGTGCTCGGGTCGAGCGAGATCGCGGTGTCGGCGCAGCTCGGATCCGACACGTACTCGAGCAGCACGTGCGCCGCGTCGATCGACGTCTTGGATCTCCGGGGCAACGTGGTGCTCGCGACGGTGGGCGACTGCACCTTGGCGTCGGGCGCCGAGAGCGTGGATGCCAGCTTGGACCTCAGCGTCTTCGGCTGCCGCGTCATCACCGACTGATCCCCGCGCCGCCCGCGTCTTCGGCGCGCGCGTGACGGCCGGTCCAGGTGTCGGCCCAGAGGCGGCTGCCGTCGGTCACGACGGTGATGCCGCCTTCTTCGTCCGTCCGCAGCACGCTGCGCGAGAACACGCCGAGCCGCGAGACGACCTCGGGATGGGGATGACCGAAGCGGTTGCCCAAGCCCGACGAGATCACCGCGAACGCGGGCCTGAGCTCGTCGAGGATCACCTCGCTGCTGGAGGTGCGCGAGCCGTGGTGGCCGACCTTGAGCACGTCGACTCGGCCGATGCGGCCGCGCATGCCGGCTTCCGCGTGGGCCTCGGCGTCGCCGGCGAAGAGAAACGTGCGCCGCCCGAAGCGCACCCGGAGCACGAGGGAGTTGTCGTTCGGATCGTAGCCGGCGTCGAAGCGGGGACAGGGCCACACCACCTCGACGAGCACGCCGCCGACCTGCGTCGGGGGACCGCACAGCGCGTGCGGTCGGCGTAGACGCGTACCGCCGCGCACCAGGGCGTCGAGGGTGCGCGCGTACTCCCCGTCTTCGTGCTCGGCGTGCCCTTGCCCGGTGTCCCAGATCTCCTCGATGCGCACGTGGCTCGCGACCGCCGCGAGGCCCCCGTAGTGATCGGGATGCGGGTGGGTGATCACGACGCGCTCGAGCGCGCTCCGCCGCCTGGCGCGCAGCAGCGGCGCGACGACGCGCTCGCCCGGATCCGGTCCTCCGTTCGGCGCGCCGCCCACGTCGATCGCCATCGCCGATCCGTCGGGCAGGTCGAGCAGCGCGGCGTCACCCTGGCCGACGTCGAGAAAGGAGACGCGCAAGATCCCCTCGGGCTGCTCGACGTGACGCAAGCGCACCTCGAGACCGAAGTAGCCGAGCGCGAGGAGCGCGATCGCGAACGCCTTGTCGCGCGGAGGACGACGCGCGAGCAGCACGAGCGAGCCGATCGCGAGCACCGCCCCCTGACCCAGGCTGGGTGGCGCGAGCGCGCCATCGGGCGTCGCGTCGGCGAACGCCCCCGACGCGCCGACGAACGCGCTCGTCGTCACCTCCACGAGCGGCGCGGTGAGCGCGCCCAACTCCACGCTCACGCCCGCGAGCAGCGCGTGGATGGACGCCGCAGGCAAGAGCAGCGCGCCGCCGATCGGCACCACGATCAGGTTCGCGAGGACCCCGAGCCACGCCACGGATCCGAACACGTAGAGGGTGAACGGCGCCGTCGCGACGAACGCGCGCCACGCGACGCGCGCGCCGTCCGCGAGCGGTCCCGTTCGCACGCCGGGCGTGACGATCGCGGCGGTCGCGGTGATCGACAGGACGAAGCCAGGCGAGAGCGCGACGCTGGGATCGACGATGCACAAGACGACGCTCGCGGCCGCGGTGGTGCTGATCGCGGACGGACGACGGCCCATCGCGACCAGCGTCCACGCGAGCGCCGCCGTCGTCGCTGCGCGCCACGCGCTCGGCGCCCCGCCTGCGAGGTCCGCGTAGAGCAGCGCGAGCGGCGCGCACACCGCGCACGCGAGACGTCGCACGTCCAAGCGCGCAGCGAGCGACGGGATCGCCGCCAAGAGCTGCCAGAGGAGCCAGAAGAGCGCGCCGACGACCAACGTGACGTGCATCCCCGAGACCGCGAGCACGTGGCTGAGCCCCGCGCCTCGCACGGCGTCGGCAGTCTCGTCGTCGACCGCCGCACCTTCCCCGAGCACGAGCGCGCGCGCCACGCCCGCCGTCTCGGGGGTGAGCGTCGCGCGCAGCCCGCGCCGCAAGCGTGCGCGCACCCACTCGATGCCCGCGCGGTAGGGCGACGCGGCACCGGTCACCTCGAGCGCGCTCACCTCGCGGGCCCGCGCGTCCCAGCGCGCGTGCGATGGCCAGGCGACGTGAGGCGACAGGTTGCGAAAGCCGACGTTGGGATGAAGGACGGCCGCGAGGTGCACCGTGCTCCCCGGCGCGAGCGCGGCGTGCATGCGCACCCGGCGATCGAGACCGTCGCGCAACGTCACGCCTTCGTCGTCGCGCTGCTCGACGGCATACGACTGGGCGCGAGGCCCGACCAAAGGCGGCGCATCGAGGGGAGCCATCGCCACACCGAGGACGACGCCGACGAGCAGCGCGATCCCGATGCCTGCGATCGGCCGCGCCCGCACCCGCACCGCGGCCGCGATCAAGAGCGAGGTGACGGCGAGCAGGAGGATCCCGAGGGCCGGCTGCGCTGCGGGCAGC
Source organism: uncultured Sandaracinaceae bacterium (assembly GCA_964480175.1). Taxonomy (GTDB): domain Bacteria; phylum Myxococcota_A; class Polyangia; order Polyangiales; family Sandaracinaceae; genus CAYZQM01. The sequence continues at coordinate 3,828 of CAYZQM010000119.1, read as the reverse complement.
GCAGCGCCCAGACCGCTCCCGAAGAGGAGGCCGATGGCCAGAGCGACGAGCATGGCGGGGGCATCGCAAGGGCAGGGCCCGGTCCGGAGGGATCGAAACGCGAGGAAAACGGGGTGCTCGCTGGCGGCGCTGGCGGCGGAGCTGGCGGATCCGCCACTCCGATGGATTCCCTTGACGAATCGCGGGCTGCCCTCTAGGAACTGGGTCCCACACGAACCCTCACGCATGGGTGAGGGTTGTGGAATCGCCGATGAGCCACCCGACCTCCAGCGCTGCCTCTCTCCTCGCCGCCGAGCGCTTGCTCGGTCGCGAGCCGCAGCGAGGCAGCGAGGCGCAGGCTCCGGCGGGCCTCTTGCCGCCGACCGGTGAGGTGGAGGGCAAGGCGCTGCGCGTCGGTCAGCTGGCGAGCCGCACCAACAAGACCGTGCGCGCGCTGCACCTCTACGAGGAGATGGGTCTGCTCGATCCGTCGGAGCGCAGCAAGGGCGGCTACCGCCTGTACGGGCCCGGCTCCGTGACCCGCGTCGAGTGGATCGCGCACCTGCAGGATCTCGGCTTCTCGCTCCCGGAGATCCGCAGCGTGCTGACGGAGTGGAAGGCCAGCGCGTCCGCGGGCGCCGCGATGCAAAAGGTCACCGATCTCTACCGCCAGAAGCTCAGCGACGCGCGCGCCCAGATCGCGCGCCTCAAGACGCTCGAGGCCGAGCTCGCCAAGAGCCTCGGCTACCTCGAGACCTGTGAGAGCTGCGAGCCCGTCCGTGTCGTCACCGCCTGCAAGAGCTGTGATCGCCACGACTGCGATTCCCACGCGCCGGTGCTCGTCGCCGGCTTCTCCGCCAACTGACTGCGCGCGCACGCGCGGAAGACCGACATGATCAAGACGCCCATCTACATGGACAACCACGCCACCACGCCGCTCGATCCGCGGGTGCTGGAGGCGATGATGCCGTACCTCACCAACGTCTTCGGCAACGCCGCGAGCCGCAACCACGCGTTCGGCTGGGCCGCGGAGGAGGCGGTGAGCCAGGCCCGCGAGGAGATTCGCCTCCTGCTCGGCGCCGCGAACACGAAGGAGATCGTGTTCACCTCGGGCGCGACCGAGTCGAACAACCTCGCGATCAAGGGCGTCGCCCACCAGTACCGTGAGAAGGGCAACCACCTCATCACCGTGAAGACCGAGCACAAGGCGGTGCTCGACACGATGAAGCGGCTCGAGCGGGAAGGGTACGAGGTCACCTACCTCGACGTGGATCAGGCGGGGCGCATCACGCCCGAGGACGTCGCCAACGCGATCAAGCCGACCACCATCCTCGTGTCCGTGATGCTCGCGAACAACGAGATCGGGACGGTCCAACCCATCCAGGCCATCGGCAAGGTGTGCCGCGAGCGCGGCGTGCTCTTCCACTGCGATGCGGTGCAGGGCGTCGGCCGGATGCCGTTCTCGGTCGACGACATGAACGTCGATCTCGCCAGCATCTCCGCGCACAAGATCTACGGGCCCAAGGGCGTCGGTGCGCTCTACGTGCGGCGCACGCCTGGCCCGAAGAAGGGGCCTCGCGTGCGGATCACGCCGGAGATCGACGGCGGTGGTCACGAGCAGGGCATGCGCTCGGGCACGCTGAACGTCCCCGGCATCGTGGGCCTCGGCAAGGCCTGCGAGCTGGCGCGGACCGAGTGGGAGAAGGATCGCGATCACGCGTTCGCGCTGCGCGAGCGCCTCCGCAAGAAGCTCTATGACGCGCTCGACATGGTGCACCTGAATGGCGCCGACGACGACGCGAGCGCGCCGTACCCGACCCGCCACCCCGGCAACCTCAACGTGTCGTTCTCGTTCGTCGAGGGCGAGGCGATGATGATGGGGATCAAGGACGTCGCGGTGAGCTCCGGCAGCGCGTGCACCAGCGCTTCGCTCGAGCCGAGCTACGTGCTGCGCGCGCTCGGCGTCGATACCGAGCTGGCGCACTCGTCGATCCGCTTCGGCCTGGGCCGCTTCAACACCGAAGCGGAGGTCGACTACGTCGCCGACATCGTGATCCGCGAGGTGAAGCGGCTGCGCGACATGTCGCCGCTCTACGACCTGCACAAGGAAGGCATCGATTACAAGTCGATCCAATGGACCGCGCATTGACTGCCAGCTCGCTCTCCCGACGCCCGGCTGCTCGACCCCACTTGCTCGTCACGCGCTGAGGCGCAACAGAACTCCTAGAGGAACACCATGGCCTACTCCGAGAAAGTCATCGATCACTACGAGAACCCCCGCAACGTGGGCAACCTCGACAAGGACGATCCCAACGTCGGGACCGGTCTCGTGGGCGCGCCGGCGTGCGGCGACGTGATGCGGCTGCAGCTCCGGGTGAACCCCGAGACCAACGTGATCGAAGAGGCGAAGTTCAAGACGTTCGGCTGCGGCAGCGCGATCGCGTCGAGCTCGCTCGCGACCGAGTGGGTGAAGGGCAAGACCGTCGATCAGGCGCTCGCGCTCAGCAACACCGACATCGTGCAGGAGCTCAACCTGCCGCCCGTCAAGATCCACTGCTCGGTGCTCGCGGAGGACGCGATCAAGAGCGCCATCGAGGACTTCCGCAAAAAGCAGGCGGCGCGCAGCGCCAAGTGATCCGCGGATGAACGCCATGACCGAAGTGACCCCCCGAGAGACGCAGAGCCCGCCGACGGAAGCCGCCGCCGAGTCGCTCGCCCCGATCTCGCTGACGCCGAAGGCCGTCGAGATGGCGCGCAAGGCGCTGGAGAAGCGCGGCACGCCGGAGGCCGCGCTGCGGCTCGGCGTGCGCGGCGGCGGCTGCTCGGGCGCGAGCTACGTGATCGAGTTCGCGGACAAGATCCGCGATCGCGATCAGCGCATCGAGTACGAGGGGCTGACGGTCGTGGTCGATCCCAAGAGCATGGTGTACCTGCGCGGCTCGGTGCTCGACTACGAAGTGAAGCTCATGAGCCACGGCTTCAAGTTCCAGAATCCGAACGAGAAGAAGAGCTGCGGCTGCGGCGAGTCGTTCGGGATCTGACGGGGCCTCTCACGTGACGTCTCCCTTCGAGGTGCTGGGCCTTCCGGTCCGCTTCGGCATCGAGCCGAGCGAGCTCGAGGCGCGGTGGAAGGAGCTCTCGAAGGCGTTCCATCCCGATCGGCACGTGCAGGCGTCGCCCGCGGAGCGGCGCGCGGCGCTGGGACGCGCGGTCGCCGTGAACGAGGCCTACCGCGCGCTGAAGGACGATGCGGATCGTGCGGAGATCATCCTCCGCCTGCGCGCGCCCGACGCGCCGAAGGAGGCCGCCGATCCCGCGCTCCTGATGGAGGTGATGGAGCTGCGCGAGGGGCTCGCCGATCGCAAGGCGGCGGGCGACCGAGCGGGGCTCGAGGGGATGGCCGCGGGCGTGACGAAGGACGCGGCCGCGTGCACGACGGAGCTCGCCACCGCGCTCGACGAGACCGACGATCTACGGACCGCGCGCACGGCGCTCGGTCGGCTCCGCTACCTCCGACGCTTCTTGGACGAGGTCGAGCTCGCGCTCGAAAGCTGATTTCTCGCCATGTCCCTTCTGCAGATCCACGACCCCCGCAGCGCGCCCCGTCCGATCGGGATCGATCTCGGGACCACCCACAGCATCGTCGCGTACGTGCCGCCGACGGGCGGACCCGTCGCGATCAGCGACTGCGATGGCGAGCTCTTGGTGCCGAGCGTGGTGCAGTACCGCGCGGTCGGCGCTCCGCTGATCGGGACCCCCGCCAAGCGCGCGGCGATCGACGCGCCGACGGACACCATCGTCTCGGTGAAGCGCTTCATGGGTCGCGGCGCGGCCGATCCCGAGACCCGC
>CAYZQM010000118.1:0-19311 GCA_964480175.1 uncultured Sandaracinaceae bacterium | reverse complement strand
TCGCGCGCGGTGGTGTCCACGTCCGCCAGGCCCATGCTCTCGCGCAGCGCGAGCCGCACGAGGTGACGGTGGCGCTGGCGGCGAAGGGTGCGGCGCAGCGCGGGCTCCCCCGGCTCGATGCGCCGCTCGATCAGCGCGCGGATCTGCCGCGCGTCGAGCTCGCGATCGAGACCGAGCGAGAGCACGTCGGCGGGCAGCGAAGGGTCGCCGATCGCGAGCGGCAGGAGCGCGGGGGCGGCGTGGCCCAGCGCCTCGACCAACGGCGCGACGCCCGGCGTCAGCGCGCCGCCCACGGCGCGAAAGGCCTGGAGGGCCGCGTCTTTTCGCTCGCTCATGCGCGGGCTGCGGACGGGGCGCTCACCGCGAGACCGTGACCGAGGCGTTGGCGACGCAGGCGCCCGCGCAGCCGACCTGTCCCTCGTCGGGCTCTTCGCGGTACTCGTAGCTGAGCGCGCCGCTGTTCACGTTGCCGCGCAGGTACTGCTTGGTCTGCCAGTGGCAGCCATCGGTGAAGTCGAAGCCCGTCCGGATGGAGAGATCGACGTCGCCCGTGGCCGTCACCGCGCCGGTGAAGACCGACGCGCCGAACGTCGCGGTCGCCGGTCCGCCGCCGCACGGGTAGGTGAGGACGCCGGGCGTGCCGCTCACCCGCTCGTCGATGGTGCATCCCGCGCGCACCCGGACGTCGTAGACCGTCAGCGTCGCGCCGCAGGTGCCCGACGTCGATGCGGTGCCGCCGACGTAGCCGGCGTTGGCTTCGACGATCACGACGCCGCCGCTGCTGTTGCTGGCGCGCCCATCCGGCGGGGGCACGGGATCGGCGGCGCGGCGAGGCGTGCAGCTCCAAAGGAGCGCGAAGAACGAGAGGAGCGAAAGGCGCGACGACAGACGCATCGGCGGGAGCATACGCCTGCCCCGTCCGGGACGGCTCACTCTGCGGGCGCTTCGATCTCGGCGGCGGTGTCGATCACCGGCGCCTCGGGCGCGTCATCCACCGCGGGGTTGGCGCCGCGGTAGAGCATCCAGAGGAGCATGAGGAGCAAGAGCACGAGGCCCGTGACCGGGAGCCAGGTCGGGGTGTCCGCGGCTTCGTCGTGAACGGAGGGGAGGGGACCCTGCGGCAGAGATGCGTCGCTCATGTCGGGCGCACTCCTAGCCGAAGCCGCGCCGCGGGTCGAGCGGCCTGCTACCGTCTCGCTCGTGGCCGGAAAGCTGACCGTCGGATCGCTGCGCGGGGTGCCCCAGCCGGGGGTGATGCTCGCCGCGTCGTTCTCGCGGCGGGTGGTGCGGCCACACGAGCCGTCGGTGATCGAGCCGAGCGCGCCGCGGCGTCGCTGCTGCGGCAGCGGATGCGCGGGGTGCCCGGTGGGCGAGAAGATCCGTCAGCTACGCCTGCGCCGCACCTGAGGGATCGGGCGCGTCGCCCTTCACCCGCAGCGACGTGAGCGACGTGCCGTCGTAGACCCGATCGTGCAGCGGCTTCCAGTCGCTGAACTCGGTGCCGAAGATCCGGTCCATGTACGCGGCGGCGAAGCTGTAGTGTCCGTCGAAGCGAGCGTGGTGCAGCGCGTGGTAGGTGATGGGCACCACGAACATCGCGGCGGCGCGGCTGATGCGAGGGGGGAAGAAGTCGGCGTTCGCGTGGCCCGCGATGTTCCCGATCCAGAAGTACGCTAGGAAGAACGCGTAGCCCCAGAAGTGCAGCACGCCGAGCGAGCTCATCAGGATCGGCGGGACCAAGAGGCCGATGAGCCAGCCCGCGGCTTCCCACGGCGACATCGACAGGCCCGTCATCGGCGAGGTCACGAGCGACTCGTGATGCCAGCGGTGCATGAAGAAGAGGGCGCGCGAGTGCAGGGCGCGGTGAAAGAAGTAGTAGAAGATCTGGAACGCGAGCCAGGGCAGCGTCGCGCTCAGCGCGATGGCGAGGAGGCCCTCGGCGTCGAAGCGGATCCAGCCCGCCCAGATCAGGTAGGCGGTCGGCGGCACGTACACGACGTGAAAGAGGACCGTGCCGATGATCTCGGTGCGGAGCAGCCCGCGCTTGCGCGGCACGGTGAAGATGGTGCGCCCCTTCGGTCGCATCGCCGCCTCGGCGGCGTAGCCCATCGCCAAGCCGAGCAGCGTCAGCACGACGGTGACGACCGTGAGAAAGGCGCAGAGCTCGAGGAAGGAGAGCGACGCGATCGTGTCCTGCATGAGGGCCTCCGAGGGGTGGCGAGCGCTGGCCGAGACCTAGCACCTATCGTGTGATAGTCGAGCGGCCGGATGCGCGGAGCGGGGGCGTCGAGGGGGCGCGCAACAGGCTTCCGATCGCGGTGCGGCGCGTGTTAGCGTCCGCGCCGCGCGGGACCCTTCTCTGGCCCCGACCGAGGACTGCCGATGCGTCTGACCCGTTCGTTCCCCTTCTCGATGAAGCAGCTGGCCGTGGCCACCACGCTCACTGCCGAGGCCTTCTGCCTCGTGGCTTGCGGCGAAGGCCCGGCCACCGATCTCACCATCGAGCGCCTCCCCGACGTGACCCCGAACGTCCCCTCGCCGCCGACCCTGCCGCCGGCGCCGTACCCCGTCACGTACCCGGACAACAGCTACTCCGTGTATGGCGTGCGCCGGCGCGAGTCGACGACGATGGACACCGAGCTCCAGGTCACCGGCTACATCGTCGAGGTCTACACCCCGCCCGAGTGCCCCGAAGGCCGCACCTGCCCGACGCCCTCGGCGCCGCACATGTGGATCGCCGACGCCCGCGGCGTCACCGACCCGCACGACCGCTTGATGGTGGTGGGCTACGCGGACAACCAGCTCGCGATCGACGAGGCCCGCGAGCTCGCGGCGCGCGGCCGCTACGTCCCGCCGGAGCCCGACAGCGGCATGCGCCCGATCCCCACCGACTTCGACGTCGGCGCGAAGGTCCGCATCGCGGGCCGCTTCGCGCGGATCTCGGCCAGCGGCTTCAATGTCAGCGAGGGCCTGCTCGAGTGGAGCACCCACGAGACGCTCGAGCCGGCGACGCCCCCGGAGGAGTGAGGCGGTCGCAGCGCTCGTTCGCGCGAGCGACGACGTCGAGAGAAGAGCCGTCGAGTGGATCACTCGGCGGCTCTTTCCGTTGGGGCACGCGATGTTCGGTCACGAAGCGAGCGCGCGCGCGGCGGTCGCAGTGCCTCCGCGGTCGCGCTGCCTTCCGCGGTCGCATCGGCCTTCGCGGTCACCCGGCCTTCGCGGTCGGCCGGCCTTGCGATCAGCGGACGTCGAAGACGAACAGGCGGCCCGTGTTCGAGAGCGCTGCGCCGCGTCCGCTCGCGATCGCGGGCTGCGCCGCGAAGCCGTGTCCGTCCTGGATGCGATCGACCTCGCGCCCATCGGAGCTGCGGAAGGCGACCAGGCCGCCTTCGCTCTCGCCGACCACCACGAGATCCCCGACGACCACCGGCGGCGTCGGCGCGCCATGCTCGATCTCCGAGGTCCAGCGTCGCTCGCCCGAGAGCGCGTCGATGCCCACGAGGCCGAGATCGCCCGACGAGAGCACGAGTGTGCCGCCCGGCGCTTCGGCGAGCCCGGTCACGCCGGACAGCTCCTCGCGGTGCCACAGGATCGTGCCGTTGCGGGGATCGAGCCGGTACAGGCCGCCGGCGAACGACGCGATGAAGAGGCCGTCGCCCACGACGACCGGCGTGGTGTCGACGTCGGTGAAGCGCAGGCCGTCGTCGTCGGTGGTGCTCGGGAGCTCGGCGATCGTGTCGCGCGTCCAGAGCACGCTGCCGTCGCGCGAGTCGAAGCAGAGCACCGCGCCGTCGGTGAAGCCGGTGACGAGCCGCTGCTCCATCCGGAGGATGCCAGCGTGCTCCGTGATGTAGAAGCCCTCGGGCGCCTCACGACGGTAGCGCCAGAGCGCCTCGCCGTTCTCGCGATCGAAGGCGACGAGCACGTCGGCGTCGGTCATCACGTAGATCGCGTCGTCGGTCGCGACGGGGGTGCGGCCCACGGCGCCGCCGATCTCGGTGGTCCATCGCAGCTCGCCCGTGCTGGCGCGCAGCGCGTGCAGCCGGCCGTCGTCGATCGCGACGAAGAGCTCGTCGCGGCTGGGATCGAGGAGCGGCTGCGAGCCGATGCCGCTGCCCGTGTGGTACATCCAGATCTGCGCGCCGCGACCGTCGAAGGCCCAGAGGTTGCCCGAGCTCGAGCCGACGTAGATCCGATCGGCTTCGGGATCGAGCGCCGCGACCGCGCGCTCGATCGGCATGAACGGGCCCTCGAGATCAGGGGCCAGCCGGCGCACCCAGCGCAGCACCAAGCGCCCCTCACGCGAGCCACCCGCGCTCTCGGCGTAGCGGTCGTCGTACGAGATGATGTCGGGATTGATGCCCGCGCACGCGGCGCAGCTCAGCGCGATCGCAGCGGCGAGGGCGGCGCGCAGGACCGACATCGGCGAGCTCCCGTCACTCACCGGAGGCGCCGCGGCTCTCCATCGCGCGGCGGATCATCTCCATGATCTCTTCCTCGCTCGCGCCCGCGCCGAGCGTGGGCGCAGCCGCGCTCGCCGACGACGGATCGAGCTCGCGAAGCAGGGTCTGCGCCTGCGCGAGCACGTAGGGGAACGCGGGCTCGCCCGACGCGCTCTCCTCACGGAGCTCGTCGACGAGCTCCTCGAGCGCCGTCTGCGCGCCGACGTCGTCACCCGTCGCCAGGCGCACCCGCGCGAGGTTGTAGTCGGCGACCGCGGCGTACTCGCCGTTCGAGAGGCTGCGGATGCGCTCGAACGACTCGCGCGCTTCGTCCCAGTTCTCTTCGGCCTCGTAGGTGAAGCCGACGCCCTCGTACGCGCGCATCGCGATCACGGGATCCGCGCCGTGCGACGCGATGGCCGCCTCGAACGCCTCGCGGGCCTCGGTCGCCTCCCCCGAGTCGAGGAGCAGGCGGGCCTCGCCCAAGCGCGCCCAGCCGGCCGCGGCCGATCCCGACGCCTCGCTGGTCACCCGGCGATACGCCGCCAGCGCGGCCTCGGTGCGCTCGGCGACGCTGGCGTAGGAGCGCTCGTCGTCGTCCTCGTCCGCCTCTTCGCCCTCGTCGCGGATCTCCGCGCGGGAGATCTCGACGGCCTCTTCGAGGAGCGCGCCCGCAGCGACCGCCGCGTTGTCGTTCACGTACTGGTATCCGAAGTAGCCGAGCAGCGCGATGGCCGCGACCGCGAGCGCGCCGATGACCAGGCCTTGGTTGTCGCCCACCCACTCCTGCGCGCGGACCGTCGCCTGCCCGAGGGGCGTCTCCTTGATCTGCTCGACGGGATCCGCCTCTTCCTCTTCGGGCGTCGGCGCCGGGGCGTTGGTCTGGGCCGCGCGCTCTTCGGCGTACGCGGCCTTCTTCACGGCCTTCTGCGCGGCCTTGGCGGCCTTGGCCGCGGCGACGCGCGCGCCCGCCGTCATCTTCTTCGGCTTGGACTTCGTCGCGGGCGCGGCGGCGGCCGGGGCGGGCGCGGGCGCGTCGTCCTCGTCGCCGTCGTCCTCGGCCTCGTTCGACGCGCTCGCTGCTGGAGGCGCTTCCGCGGCGTCGTCCGAGTCGTCGGAATCCGAGTCCGAGTCGTCCGACTCGTCGTCGCGCTCGTCCTCTTCTCCCTCTTCTTCGTCGCGCTCGTTCTCCTCGCGCCCCTCGTCCGAGCTGGCCTCGTCCTCGGTCTCGTCGTGCTCGTGGCCCTGCTCGTCGTCCTTGTTCGCCATGCTCGCTCTCGTGAGGGCCGGGGCCCTGCGGAAAAGGGCGGGGAGGATAGCGGTGGATCGCGGGCGCGCAACGCCGAGGATCCACGGTCGAACGGGCACACCCACCGGCGCTCGTGGCGCGCGGGTGCCCGGGGCTCGGGCGTCGATCTCGGTCCGAGGTCGGTCGTCGTCGATGGCGCCTTCAGGTTTGCGTTGCGCGCGCCCACCTGAGACCCTGGATGCCGCATGAACCTCGCGTCGCAGACCTGTGCGCACTGTCAGTTCGAGAACCCGCGAGGCTTCCGTGCCTGCGCCGCGTGCGGCATGCCGCTGGGATCGGCGCCGCGCCGCACCGGGCAGTACCTCGAGGCCCAGGCCGACCGCACGATGGTCAGCCGCGCGCCCGGCGCGTTCGATCCCCATCAAGAGCCCGAAGAGACCGAGCTCGGCGAGGACGACATCGAGTCGGAGTCCCACGCGGGCACCGAGGAGGTCGAGCCCCCGCTCGTGGGCCGCGAGGAGATCTCGCTCATCCTGCGCACGGCGATCGAGACGGCGGCGGCGCAGAGCAAGGCGACGCTGGTCGCGCTCGAGGGCGAGGCGGGGTCGGGACGCACCCGTCTTCTCTTTCACGCGGCCGAGCTCGCCGCGCGCAGCAACCCGGGCGCCCGCATCCTGTATGGCGCGAGCCGCGACGGAGACGGAGCGAACGCGCCGTTCACCCGCATCCTGCTCGAGCGCTTCGGCGTCACCCCGTCGTCTTCTCCCTCGGTGGTTCGGGCGCAGATCGCGATGTTCGTCGCCGAGGGCCTGCAGTCGGCCGACGCGCTGACGATCGGCGAGACGACGCACTTGCTCGGGGCGCTCTCGGGCGTCCCGTTCCCGGACAGCCCGTTCCTGGCGGGCCTCGGTGATCGACCGGACGAGCTGCGCCGACGGCAGAGCGCCGCGCTCAAGCGGCTCTTCGAGGGCGACGCCCGACAGCGCCCGACGCTCTTGCTGTTGGATCAGATGCACCTCGCCGAGGACGGCGCGTGGCAGCTCGTCGAGGTGCTCGCGTCGTGCGAGGCGCCGCTCACGATCGTGATCGCAGGCGAGCAGCCGATCGCGGAGCGCACCGGCAAGATCGAGGCGAAGGGCGGCGTCGTCGCGGGCCCGATCGGGCCGCTGAGCGAGGCCGACGTCGCCTCGATGCTGCACGTGATCCTACCGGCGCTCGCGAGCACGCCGGAGCCGGTGGTGGCGGCGCTCACCCACCGCTCGCGGGGCAACCCGAGCGCGCTGCGTGAGCTCGTCTTCGCGCTGGTGGAGGCCGGCGTGTTCCTCAAGGGTGATCACGGCTTGGTGCCGGATCTGGCCCGCCTCGAGGGCGGCGATCTCCCGATCGATCTCGAGGACGCGATCCGAGCGCGCCTCGCGCGGCTCGATGATCTCGAGCGCGCGACGATCGATCGCGCGTCGGTGCTGGGCGACGTCGTCGCCGACCGGGGGATCTTCGCGATGATGCGCAGCGAGCGTCCGGCCACGCCGCCGAGCGACGACCCGCTGAAGATCTGGCCGGACGACGACGACGAGCACGCGCTCTCGCACGCGCTGACGCGGCTGGAAGAGAAGGGGTTCCTCGAGCCGATCGAGAGCGCGCTGCCGGGCAACCGGGAGTACCGCTTCGTACACGGCGAGACCCGCCGCTTCGTCTATGCGCACCTGCCCGAGGCGCAGCGGCTCAGCCGTCACGCGACGTGCGCGCACTGGATCACCACGTCGCTCGACATCGAGCGCGAGGGCGTCGCCGCGCTCGCAGCACCCCACCTGGAGAAGGCGGGGATGACGGTGCGCGCCGGTCGCGCGTACCTGATGGCGTCCAAGCAAGATCTCGCGCTGGGCAACACGCCGATCGCGCTTCGCCACGCCGAGCAGGCGGTCGCGCTCATCGCCGACGACGAGCTCTCACGTCGGCTCGAGGCGTGGCACGTCCAGGGCTCTGCGCTCACGACGCTCGGCCGCTACGACGACGCGCTGGCCGCGTTCGGCAAGATCCTCGAGGCGAGCTTCCGCTTCGGCGCGCGCGGCAAGGGCGGCGCGGCGCTGAACCGCATCGCGCGCATCTACCGCGCGCGGGGCGAGGACGCCTCGGCGCGCGCGGTGCTCTTGCGGGCGCTCGAGCTCTTCCGCGCGGCGGGCGACGTGCGGGGCATCGCGGCGTCGCTGGACGATCTCTCGCAGACCGAGACGCTGCTCGGCAACCTCGAGGGCGCGGGGCAGGCGGCGAGCGAGGCGCTCCACTTGCGGCGCGAGCACGGTGATGCGCGGGGCGAGGCGGTCTCGCTCACCAACATCGGCCGCATCCAGCATGCGCGCGGTGAGCTCGAGGCCTCGGCGCAGGCGTTCGAGATGGCGCTCTCGCTCCGGCAGCAAGTCGGCGATCGCGCGGGCGTCGCGGAGTCGCTCAACGCGGTCGCGCTGATCGCGTTCGAGCGCGGCGACAACGAGCGCGCCGAGAACGCGTGGCGCGAGGCGCTGATCGAGGCGCGCGCGATCGGCGATCGGCGGACCCAGACGTTCATCCTCAACAACCTCGGCGAGGCGCTCTCGAGCGAGGGGCGCACGGAAGAAGCGCGCGTGCTCTTGGTGGAGGCGCGCGCGCACGCCCACGAGTCGGGCGACAAGCGGGGCATGGCGGAGGTCGAGCGCAACCTCGGGCTGGTCGCGCTCAAGCTCGAGGAAGACGACGCGGAGCAGATCCTCCTGCGCGCGCTCGCGCTGGCCAACGAGTACGGCGCGAAGGCCTCGATCGCGCAGGCCCATCGCGCGCTGGGGCTGATGCGAAGCCGGACCCTGTTCGACGCCGACGGCGCAGCTGACCGCCGCGCGGAGGAGTCGTTCCTCCTGGCGATCGACGAGTTCCGCGAGATCGGCAGCGAGAAGGAGGCCGCCCGGGTGCTGGCCGACCTGGGCCGCCACCTGCTCGAGCGGGGCGACACCGAGGGCGCCAAAGAGCGCCTCCGCGAGGCCCGTGCGCTCATGCGCCGCATCGGGCTCCCCGAGATCGAGAAGGTCGACGCCACCCTCGCCTCGATCGGCAGCTGACCGCTTCGACGCGGCAGAAGACGCCCCAATCGTAGGAGCGACGGATCCGGGGAGTCGTGCAGACCCACAAAAACAGCCACATCCGCCAAAAAGGGGACGGTCCTCAGTAGTTGAGAAACAAATTGCCGAAGGATATCGGGACGTGTGGCCCGAAAAGGGGACGGTCCTCAGTAATTGAGTTGTTGTCTCGCGGGTCTCCCGCCCATTCTGGCGCCACCGGCGCTCCCGCCACCGGGCGCTCCCGCCACCGGCGCTCCCGCCCGACGCTCCCGTCGAGCTCAGCGGCGTCCCACAAAGGCGCGGCCCTCAGCAGTGGAGTCGCCATTCGCGGAGCCGTCGCCACCGACTCGCGCCGCCGACGCTCGCCGCGCCGGCCCCCAACTCGAGCTCACTCCACGGACCGCACGGTGAACGACACCGGCCTGGCCCGAGCGTGCTCGTTGACCGCGACCACGACGTGGTGTCCCGCACCCACCAGCCACGGTCCGGACGTCGCGGGCCGCCCATCGATCTCGAGCGCCGAAGCGCCCTCCGCGACGATCGGGATCGCCACGTCGGGCCCGCTCACCATCAAGAGCGCACCCTCTCTCGGCGAGCGAACCCGCGGCACGCTGACCTCGTCCCGTCCATGCGCTCCGTCGCAGCGCGCATGCGGCAAGTGATCGGGATCGAAGCGCTCGGCCACCACGTGATCGCAGGCCGCCGAAGGCAGCGCCCCGGATGCCGAGCACACCATCACCGTCGCGAGCCCAATCGACTCCGACGACGTCGCCGCGTCCTCTGGGCTCGCCTCACGCAGTCGACCGAGGATACGCGCCGCGGCAGGCGCCGCGCCCGCGAAGCCCGACACACCGTCCATCGCGCGCCTCGCCGGGCTTCCGACCCACACGACGACCACGAAGCGCTCGTCGAACGCTACCGACCACGCGTCGTGGAACCCCTCGGACGTGCCCGTCTTGAGCGCGAACGGTCCACCGGCCTCGTCCTCGAGGTCCCGACCGAACGCGCTCGCCCGCGCCGCGCCATCACGCAGCACATCGACGGTCAGCGCCGTCGCGACTGGCGCCAACACGCGCGTTCCATCTCCCCGCTCGCCTTCGAACACCCCTGGTGTCCCGAGCGACCGCCCCCCGCGCGCCAGCGTCGCATACGCCTCGGCCAGCTCGAGCGCGCTCACGTCGATGCCGCCGAGCACCAGCGCGGCGCTCTCCCGGTTCGCGATCGCGGCGTTCGCGAACCCGAGCTCCCCCAGCCGATCGACGAACGCGGCTGGCCCGATCTGCCGCACCACGTCGATCGCGGCGAGGTTCAGCGAGCTGGCCAGCGCGACGCGCGCGCGCACGTGCCCTCGGGTGAAGCCGTCGAAGTCCCGCGCGACGTACGTGCTGCCGTCGCCCAGCGTCATGTGCGAGTTGCTGTCGTCCAAGAGCGTCGCGGGGCCGCTTCCGGTCTCGAAGAAGCGCTCGTACGCGAACGGCTTGAGCGTCGAGCCCGGCTGACGGCGCGCCGCGAGGAGATCGAGCGCGCCACCTTCGGCGTCGGGGTCGGCCGCACCGACGTACACGACGATGTCGCCGCGCCGCACGTCGAGCGCCATCGCGGCGGCGTTCTCGGCGCCGCGCGATCGCAGCGGCTCGAGGGCCGAGAGCAGGATCGCCTCCGCCTCCTCGGTGCGCTCGAGGCTCAGCGTCGTGCGGAGGGTGTCGCCGGCGATCCCATCGCGGCGCCTCGCGGCCAGCACCCGATCGACGAAGCGCGGGGCGCGGTAGGGGCGCGCGGCGGCGCGGCGGATGCTCGGCACGCTCTCGCGCGCGGCCGCGATCTCGGCCTCGGGTGCGCCGAGCTCCCGCATCCGATCGAGCACGTAACCCCGACGGGCCAGCGCGCGCGACAGATGCCGCCGCGGCTCGGTGATGCTCGGCGCCTGCGGGATCCCCGCGAGCAGCGCGGCCTCCGCGAGGGTGAGATCGGAGACGTCGCGTCCGAAGTAGACCTCCGCCGCGCGCTCCACGCCCACGACGCCGTTGCCCATGGGCACACGGTTCAAGTACTGCTCGAGGATCTCGTCCTTGCTCATCCGCGACTCGAGCTCGATCGCGCGCGCCATCTCGATCGGCTTGTCCCAGAGCCCGTGCGGCCGACCGTAGACGAGCTTCACGACCTGCTGGGTCAGCGTCGAAGCACCCGACAAGCGTCCGCCCGAGAGATTGCCCAGGAGGGCGCGACCGATCGCGATCGGATCGATCCCCCCGTGCTCGTAGAAGCGCTCGTCTTCGGCGGCGAGGAACGCCCGCACCAGATCGGGATCGATGTCGTCCAGCGCGACCCACCGGGTGTCGACCCCGTCCGGCAAGTGATGACGGAGCGCGCGTCCCTCGCGATCGACCACCGCCACTGCGCCGAGCGGACGGGCGAAGCGCGCATCCTCGATCAGCGTCTCGCGGCTCGAGGCGAAGGCGATCGCGAGCACGAGGGAGCCGACCAACGAGGCCACCGTCGCCACGCGCGCCACCTGCAGCGCCGCATCCAACATCGCGCGCCACCGCGTCTGCACCAGGCGAGAGAGACGGAAGCGGCGGCTCATCGCGCGACGACGTCCAGGTGGATCGCGGTGCTCCGCCCGAGGAACGCGTCGTCGGCGAGCGCCTCGATCTGCGCGGGCGGTGCGGTGAACGATCCGACCGTGCTGGCGCGCGCGACGTACGTGAACTCGTGAAGGCCCGGTGAGAGCGCGCGCAGGTAGAACGTCGTCGCGTGGGTGTCGTGGGCGCGGTGGCGGATCTCCCACTCCGAGCGCAGCGCGTGGTACGCGCGCGGATCGCGGGTGTCGTCCGCCGGGCTCGCGCCCAGCACCGCGAGCAGCGCGGCGTTCGGGCTGGTGGCGAGATCGCCGTCGATGGGGGCCAAGCCCGCCGGGTGCGGATCGCGGAGCATGATCTCGTCGGGGCTGCCGCCCTCGACGTGCACGAAGAGCCGCACCCGCACGAGCGCGCCGACGGGCAGCGTGGTGCCGGGCTCGATCCGCGCGCCGCCGGGCGTCTCGTACACCCGATGAAGCGACACCTCACGGCCGCGCGCCATCGACTCCACCTCCGTGATCGGCACCGTCCACAGCGCGCTCAGCGACAAGAAGACCGGCCCGTGATCGGAGTCGTCGGGGACACCCCTCCGAGCCAGCAACGCGTGTTCGCCGCTGCGGATCGCAGCGAACGGCACGACGAAGTGGGCGGCGACCGCATCGCTTCGCTCGGCCGCCACCTCGGCGCCGTCGAGCGTCAGGCTCAGGCGCAGCGCATCGGGGCCGCGGAAGCGCTCGGCCACCTCGACGAGCGCGCTCAGCGCGTCGGCGCGCTCGACGAACGACGCGCCCTCGAGGCGCTCGAGCAGCGCCCCTGCGAGCGGCGAGAGCAAGCGACGCGTGCCCCGGCTGGGGTCGGTGGCGCGCGCGTGGGTGAGCGTGTGGCTCTCGAGGCGGATGAGCGCGCTCAGCTCGGTGATCGAGCGGCTCCGCGCAGCGAGGCTCGCGCGGGTCATGCCGGATCGCTCGATGCCCGCTCGCGTCTCCGCGAGGGCGATGACCGTCGCGCGGCGGGCGTCGCCGGGATCGAGCGCGAGCGCCAGCTCGCAGAGGCCCGCGACGTCGAGGAACTCGCGGGTGGCGAACGCGGCTTCGATGAACGCGTCCGTCCCGCGCTCCTGAAGCAGCCGGATGGCGGCCATCCTCGAGGTCATCCCGCCGTCGCCCATCGTCCCTCCGAAGCGGCCCTCGCGCACATCGTCGGCGAGACGCGCGGTGAGCCCTTCGAGCGCGGTGTCCGGGATCGTCGCGCCGACCTCGCGCGCCGCGAGCCAGCTGCGCAGCGCGAGCAGATCGATCGCCGGGTCCGAGGGCTCACCTGGGTAGCGCGACACACCGCCGTCGCTGCTCACGAGCCGCGTGAGCTGATCGAGCCGGCGCGCGAGGCGCGCGCGTCGCTCTCGCCAGCGATCGATCCCCGCCGTCGATCCTCCCTCCAGGCGGATCGCAGACGCGAGCGCCAGCACGGCGGCAGCGTCGGCGAGGCCGTTCGACCACGCCATGCGATCGACGTCGTCCGCGAGCACCGGCAAGCCGACGAAGGGGTGCGCCGCGACGACCACGTCCATGCGCCCGCGCTCGGAGGCGCCGGCCGGCATCGCGATCCCGAGCGCGCGCGTCCCGTCGTCGCCCATCACCAGCGCGCGTCGATGCTCCCAGCGCCCCGCGGGCACCACCGCGATCGCGCCGTCGAGCGCGTGCAGTACGGTGCCGCCCTCGCCCCGCGCTTCCACGTGCGTGGCGATGTCCTCGAGCGCGCGCGCCTCGATCGTCCGGGAGATCGCGCGCTCTGCGCGCGCCGGGACCGTGACCTGCACCGGCGCGTCCTCCGCACCGTCGACCGCGATCACCACCTCGAGCGTCCGCTCGGCGTCGGTGCGGTTGTGCACGAAGACCGAGAGCTCGCCGCGGTCGCCCTCGGTCAAGAACGGAGGACGCGCGGTGCGGAGCAACACGTCCTGGGTCACCACGCGGCTGCTCTCGGCCGAGCCCACGCGGGCGGAGGCGTCGGTGGCGACGGCGAACACGCGGTACTCGGTGAGCCGCTCGGGCGGGACGAAGGGCACCCGAGCGCGTCCGCTCGCGTCGGTGCGCACGCTCCCGACGAAGAGCGGCGTCGGCTCGTAGCGCTCACGCACGGTGAGGGCCATCGGGCCTTCGGTGCTCGCGCCGCCTCCGTCCCCGCTCGCGTCGGCTTCGATCAGCGGATCGAGCCTCGAGCGCAGGCCGCGGCGGCTGTCCTCGAGCGAGAAGCGCGCCGGCAGCCGCGGAAAGAGATCCTCGTCCAGGCTCCCGAGCCGGTAGCTAGTCGCGCGCAGCGTGCCTTCGTCGGTCGCCCACAGCGCGATCTCCGCGCCGTCGACTGGCGCCCCGGCGTCATCGAGGACGGTCACCTCGATCGCGTGCTCGACGCTCGGCCGCAGGTCGGGCGAGGACGCGATCGAGACCGTCAGCGGCGCGAGCGGCGCGCGCACGGCGAGCTCCGCGGCGCCGAAGCGGAGATCCGGCGCGTGCACGTCGAGCACGCCCGCGGGCGCACCGGTGCGCGGTCGTACGAGCGTGAGGGTCACGAACGCGCTGGGCGCCATCGCCGCGGTGACGGGGACCGAGAAGACCTGACCGCCCGGGCCCACCCGCCGCCGCTCGCTGTGCAGCACGCCGTCTTGCGAGACGACGATCAGCGCCTCGGCCTCGGGCCACGGGTTCTCGAACGCGAGCTCCACCGTGCTCCCCACCGCCGCCGTGCTTCGCTGCGGGGTGATGGAGATCGGGGCCCCGGGCGGATCCCGATCGGGCGACTCGTCGGGGCCGGCGACGTAGACGCGACGCGACGCGATCGAGCGGCGTCCCCGATCGTCGCGCGCCTCGGCTTCGATGAGGTACGTGCCGCCGCGGGTCGGCGAGAACGTGCAGAGCGCGGGCTCCGCGGCGGTCCGCACGCTGCACGTGTGGGCCACCTCGCGTCGGTTCGCGCGGCGCAGCGCGTATCGATCGCCCTCGAGCACCTCGTCGCCTCCGTCGTGCCACTCCCACCACGCGTGCCAGCCCTCGCGAAGAAAGCGCACGGTCACGTCCGCATCGACGACCGGTGCATCGAGCGCGTCGATCGCCACGACCTCCGCCTGCAGATCCTCGCCCGAGCGAACCCACTCGGGCCCCTCGCGCAGACCGACCTCGAGGGCTGCAGGGTGGATCACGACGCGGGCGCTCGACGCGCTCGACTGCCCCGCGGCATCGACGACGTCGGCCTCGATGGTGAGCACCGAGCGGGCGGTCGCCGCGAGCTCGCCGCGCAAGGGGAGGGTGAGCTCGCCGCGCGCGTCCAGCTCGATCGTGCTCTCGATCAGCGTGCTCCGGTGGTGGGGGGTGAGCGCGGGCGCGAAGGTGAACTCCCGCCAGCGGGGCGCGACCGGCGCGCCGGTCTGCCGGCTCACCGTCACGCTCGCGGTCGCGCCATCCAACGGCGCGCCGAACAAGTACGTCCCGCGCACGGTCGCGTCCGTCGCGTCGTCGAGCACGAGGTGCGGGGCAGCCTCGACGTCGACCCGGAAGCGCGGCTCCCGGTACTGCGCGATGCGCACGGCCGCGCTGCCGAGGACGATCGCGCCCTGGCGCAGCTCGACGCGGGTCTCGCCCAGCGCGCACTCGGCGGGCACCCGCAGCATCGCGTCCACCATGCCGAGCGCCGAGCTTCGCGCGTCGATCGACACCCCGGCGAGGCCCTCGCCGCTGGACGGATCGACGAGCCGCACCTCCACGTCCGCGGCGAGCGGCGCGAGGGTCACGCCCGACACGCGACGCACGAGCCCCAGCACGTGCAGCGCCTCGCCAGGCCGATAGAGACCGCGGTCCGCACGCACGATCGCGCGCACTGCCTCGCCGCTCGCGCCGCCCCCGCCCCCGACGCTCAGCGCGCTGCCGTTCACCGCGGTGCGATCGTCGACTCGCAGCAGCGCGACGTCGTGCTCGACGCTCGCCATCAGCACCGCGACGGCGGCGCGCGGCGCGAGCCAGCCGAGACCGCTCGCGTCAGTGCGCGTCTCGCCGACGGGCGAGGCATCCGACGCGAACGCGCTCACGGTGACGCCGGCCTGCGGCTCCCCCGTCGCGACCGAAGTGACCCACACCATCAGGCCGTCCGGCAGGCTCACCGTCGACAGGGCGAGGTCGGTTCGCTGGATGAGCGTCCGAAGGCCCGTGTCGTCGTCGCCGTGGCTCGCGGCCTGCGCGACGAGCCGATAGAGCGCGGGACCGTCGGGCACGTCCATGCGCAGCTCGCCGCGATCCCAGCGGTTCGAACGCGCGCGGGGCAAGATCGTGCTCAGCGCGATCGTCGTGACCTCGGTGGGCGAGGCCTCGTTGCGACCGAGCAGCTCGCGCACCGCGTGCTCGGGCGGGATGGACCAGTAGCGCACCCGCCCAGCCTCGACGTGGATGCCGCGCATGGGAAAGCGGAGCGGCGCATCGCGCTCGAGGGTCAAGAGGCCAGACGGGAGCGTGACCTCGGGCGCGTGACCGCGGCTCCGGACCGCCAGAGGACCGATGGGTGTGATCCGCGCGCCGGTGCTCGTGCTCATCGCGCCGGTGATGCGCAGCTCGTAGACCTGATCCGCGGCCCAGTCGCCCGCGATGCGCAGGTAGTGGGCGCGCTCCATGTCGGCGCTGTCGACGGTGACCTCGAGGTTGGGCACCGCAGGCACGACGTTCACGCTCGGCGCAGGGCCGAGGGCGTGCGACGCGCGCAGCACGAGGGCATCGCCGATGTCCACGATCTCGCCGGGGCTCCCCTCGTACGAGCAGCTCGCCCAGCCGCTGCCGGGTGGCTCACAGTCGATCCCGTCGATGTGGGGCCGCGCCTCGAGCGCATAGCCGAGCACGTACGGCTCGCTGCCTCCCCACGTCGAGAAGCGCGGCGCCAGCGCGACCCCGATGCGCGCCCCGGCCTGCAGCGTGCGCCGCAGATCGAGCGCCATCACGAACGAGCGCCACGCGTCCTCGCCTTCCCCGTGGCTCACCCATCCGCGCGAACGGATCGACACCGGCACCGTGCGCGTGCCGCCTCCGCGCTCGTATACGAAGAGCTCGCGGGCCAGCTCGCCCGCGCTCACTGGCGCGTCGAAGTGCACCTCGATCGGGCTGCCCACCGGCACCGTGCTCGCGTAGCTCGTCGCGCGCGGCGTTCCGTCGAGGACGATCACTCGCTCGCTCTCGTCGATCAGCGGCTCGCCGTCGATCGAGGTGAGCCCACTCGAGAACGTGAGGTGGGTCTCGACGTTGCGATCGAAGTAGCGGTCGCTCGGAGTGAACGCGACGGTGCTGCGGCTCACCCAGCGGGTCTCTCCTTCGATCCGCGGCTCGAAGGAGAGCGGGCTGCTCTCGCTCGAGCGGCCCACCCGCGTCGCGGGCACCATCGGCCGGTTGAAGCGCACGCTCAGCGCCTCGCCCCGTCGTAGACGCATGCTCCCTTCGCCGGGCGTCAACACCACCAGCGAGTCGGGGCCGTCCGCAGCGAGCAGCGGCGCGAGCGGCGTCGCGATCGGCAGGTCGCTCTCGATCGCCGGGAACGTGGTCAACCCATCGACCAAGCTCGGAGGGACATCGCTCGCCTCCAGCGGCACCGGCGCGAGCGCGGGCCAGAGCAGGTACACGAGCCCTCCCAACATCACCGCGCCGAGCGCGACGGCTGCGTAGGGCCGGGCCTTCGGAGGGACGGAAGGAAGACTGGGGATTCGGTAGGGGCCGCCCGCGTTCGACATGCGGCCGCATCACCACGTTCGGTGCCACGCGAATGCCCCGACATGTCGCGCGCTCGGACGAGCCAGCGTGGCCCCGCGTCCGCGCCGCCGTGGCCGACGCGACGCGTCCCTAGGCCTGCGGCGCGAAGAGGCGATCGAACGTGATGGCCGCCGCGGCCCGCACCGAGAGGTGGTTGTAGGCCCCCGGGCCGAAGATGGGAGCGAGCGTGCGATCCGCGCGCGCCAGGACGCTGGCGTGGAGCCCGTGCGCCGTACCGAACAGGATGAGCGACGGGACGCTCGCGCGGTCCAGCCTCGCGCGCTCCTCGGCGTGCGTCACCACGGCGCCCGCGAGCTCGGGACGGGCCTCGGTGATCACCAGCGTCGGCGCGGCTCCGTGCCGCTCTCGAATCTGCGCTTCTGCGGCCTCGAGCGACGTGATCGCCTGCACTCGAGAGAGCGCCTCGCCCCGCTCGGGGGTGCGCTTGGCGCCCGCGCCCGTCTTCCAGTGGCTCAAGATCCGCTCGACCACCACCTGCTGCGCAGCGATCGGTGAGACGACGAAATAGCCCGCCAGCCCATAGGTGCGGGCCGAGCGGGCGATGTCGTGGACGTCGAGGTTGGTGACGGCCGAGGTGATGATCTCGCCGCCGCGATCGCGGACCGGATGGTGGATCAGCGCGCAGTAGACGGGCGCGCGCTCGGCGCGGTCCGTCAGACCTTGCACCAGCGGAGCTTGAACTGGACGTCGCTCGACCAGTGGCTGTCGAACGCGCGCACGCAGGTGTCGAGGTAGCGCTCGTAGTCGACGAAGACCTGATCGCCCCAGGTCTCGCGGATGGTCTTCTCGTGCAGACGCAGGCGGCGCAGCCACTCGCCGGTGGTCTTGCCGTAGCTCTCGCGCTGGGTCCGCATCTCCACCACCTCGTAGTAGGGGCGGACCGCCTGGATGAGCTCTTCGAGGCGCGGGTTGAGGCCGCCCGGGAAGATCACGTCGGCCGTGAACTTGAGGTCCTCGAGATCCTTGCGGTTGCGCGGCACCCGATCCCGGAGGATCGCCTGGAAGCCGAACCACGCGCCGGGCTTCGAGAGCGAGTGACAGCGCTCGAAGTACTTGCGGTACAGGTCGACCGCCATGCCCTTGTTCGCCTGCTCGGGCGACACGACGTGATCGACCATCTCGATCGACTGCAGCGCGTCGTACTTCACGGTGGGCTCGTACTTCCAGAAGTCCTGGAGCTTCACCTCGTAGGTCGCGGGCAGGCGCATCTTGGTCTTCGCCCACTCGCACTGCGCGGTGGAGAGCGTGATGCCGTGGGCGACCTTGGTGCCGCGCGATGCCTGGTAGAGGAGGTTCGAGCCCCAGCCGCAGCCGATGTCGAGCACCAGCTTGTCGGGCGTCATCTCGGCGTAGTCGTAGAGGATTCGCGACTTCTGGATCTGCGCCTCCTCGAGGGACTCCTTGCCACTGAGGTAGCTGGCCGAGGTGTAGTGCATGTTCTCGTCCAGCCAGAGCTGGAAGAACTCGTTCGAGACGCTGTAGGAGAGGTCGATCTCGGCCTGGGTGCTCGTCATGACGGCGGGATCCTTATTACGGCGCGCGCGTCGTTTCCAGTCGGGGGGCGTGCGCGCGCTCTCTCGATGTTGAAAGGCCCGCGGCCGCGTGCTAGCAATCCCGTCCGTTTTCGGCGCCGTAGCCAAGTGGTTAGGCAAAGGTTTGCAAAACCTTCATACAGCGGTTCGAATCCGCTCGGCGCCTACACACCGGTCGCAGTCGCGACACTTTCTTCCGTACTGGTCGCAGTCGCGACGTTTTCCAATGGGATTCGGCGAGGTCGGCGCGCTGCTGACGAGCGGTAAGGCTCGGGTCTTGATGATCCGGAAGCGTCAGACGCAGGTGCCGGCGACACAGGTCATGCCGGCGCTGCAGCGGTTGGCGCAGGCGCCGCAGTGCTCGCGATCGCTCGTGGTGTCGACGCAGTCGTAGCGCTCGAAGCGATCGGCGCAGCAGAGGTCCGTCGGCGTGCCGGCGCACTGGCCGCGGGTGTCGCCACAGACGCACGTGAGCGCGTCGCAGCGGTTGGCGCGCGTGACGTCGCACTCGTTGCCGCACGCGCCGCAGTCGAGGCGATCGCGGACGAGGTTCGCGCAGTGCGGCTCGCGGCCGCCCGCCGCGCAGCAGGTCGACTCCGAGGTCCCGATGCAGCCGAGCAAGAAGTCG
>CAYZQM010000117.1:0-19333 GCA_964480175.1 uncultured Sandaracinaceae bacterium | reverse complement strand
TGGGTGAACTGCACGAACCACTTCGACGCGGCCAGCGGCTTCGGCGGCTACCGCGAGTCGGGCTACGGACGCGAGGGCGGCAAGGAAGGCCTCTACGAGTACGTGAAGCCCAAGTGGGATCTCGCCCCGGCGAAGAAGAGCGCGAAGGCCGCGAAGGCGAGCAAGAAGAGCAAGGACGGTGAGACGCCGTTCCCCTTCGCGACCGCGTTCGATGCCGTCGATCGCACCGCGAAGCTCTACGTCGGCGGCAAGCAGGCGCGGCCGGACGAGGGCTACGCGACCGCGGTGCTCGATCCGTCGGGCAAGGTCGTGGGCCACGTCGGCAAGGGCAACCGCAAGGACATCCGCAACGCGGTCGAGGCCGCGCACGCGGCGAGCGGCTGGGGCAAGAGCGCGGCGCACACCCGCGCGCAGATCCTCTACTACCTCGCGGAGAACCTCGAGGCGCGCAAGGACGAGCTCGCGGCGCGCATCGCGTCGATGACCGGCGACAAGAGCGCGGCCAAGAAGGAAGTCGCGCTCTCCGTCGAGCGCCTCTTCACCTACGCGGCGTACGCGGACAAGTACGACGGCCTGGTGCACGCGACGCCGTTCCGCATGGTCACGCTCGCGATGAACGAGCCGATCGGGGTCTGCGCGGTGGTCTGCGGTGACGCGTCACCCCTCTTGCAGCTGGTGTCGCTGGTCGCGCCGCTCGTCGCGATGGGCAACACCGTGGTCGTCGTTCCGTCGGAGACCGCGCCGCTCGCCGCGACCGATCTCTACCAGGTGCTCGACACGTCGGACCTGCCTGCGGGCGTCATCAACATCGTGACCGGCACGCGCAAGGAGCTCGCGCCCGTGCTCGCGGCGCACGACGGCGTGGACGCCATCTGGTACTTCGGCGCCGATGATCTCGTGGGCCCCGTCGAGAAGGCCTCGGCGGGCAACATGAAGCGCACCTTCGTCAGCAAGGTCGAGCGCGACTGGTCGCGCGCGTCGATCTCCGAGGGCCGTGATTTTTTGCGCGAGGCCACCCAGGTGAAGAACGTCTGGGTCCCCTACGGCGAGTGATCGACCAAGGAACGTGAGCAGCGCTGGGGCCTTTCGCCCCAGCGCAGGTTTCTGGCCGTCGAGCATTTCGAGGACGTGGGGTTTCGGGCTAGGCTCCCGGTCAACACCCGGGGTCCACCATGCCGAGAGTCTTCGTCGTGCTCTTCATCGCATCGTGTCTCACCCTCACCGCGAGCTGCGGTGGCGGCGCGGCGCGCACCGAGCCCACCGTACGCACCGAGCCGGTGGGGCCTCCTCCCGTGGGCGTGGTGAACGCGCGCGGTGAGCACGAGGCCAGCGGCCGCTTCGGATCTCCTGGCGGCAGCCTCGAGCTCGCGAGCGGCTTCCGCATCGAGATCCCTGCGGGCGCGCTGCGCGAAGAGGTCGAGCTGCGCCTCACCGATGGCGCCGAGGCGCGCGTGTTCCATCCCGAAGACGGTGAGACGTCGATCGGCCCCATCGCGGATCTCGTGCCCGCCGTCGCCGCGGTCGACGGGCGCACCTTCCGGGTGAGCGCGCCCATCGCGCGTCCGCCGAGCGGCTTCGAGGAAGCCGAGGTCACGCTCGGCATGGAAGAAGAAGTGCGCGGTCGCGAGATGATGGAGAGCACCCGCACCCGCTGGCAGTACCACCACGCCGACGTGGAGGGGGAGCGCTACGTGGCCGACGTCGCGTACTTCGGCGGCCACCGCCTGCAGTTCGGTCTGACCCGCGCCGAGTGAGCGAGGCGTCTGGCAGCGCGCTCGCCGCTCGAGCGCACGGACACGACGCAGGCACGCTCGCCGCGTCGATCGGGGTGCGGCGCGAGGCCGTCGAGTTGGTGTGGGCCAGCGAGGTCGTCGATCTGCACCTCGAGAGCTTCATCCCGCCGCGCCTCTGGGGATACGACCTGCACCGGAGGCACGCGCTGCCGTTCGGTGGGTACTTCTTCGGTCACCTCGATTTTCCCCGCGCCATCGAGGGCGGTCTGACGGGCGCGATGTGGTCGATCGCGACGAACATCACGCGCGGGTCGTCGGGACGCGCCCATCACCTCGAGGCCAACGCGCGCGCGCTCGCGGCGAGCATCGAGCGGCACCCATCGATGCGGGTCGTCCGCAGTCACGGCGAGTGGCGGGCGGCGCGCGCGGCGGGCGAGCACGGCGCGCTCGTCTGCGTCCAGGGCGGCAACGCGTTCGAGGGCAAGGACTACGTCAACCCGGACGACCTGCTCACTCGGGTCACCGTCGTGCACCTGAGCAACTCGATCTTCGGCGACACCTCGAGCCCGATGAGGACGCGCGCGGATCGGGGGCTGACCGACGCGGGCCGCGAGTTCATCGCCTGGCTGAATCAGGAGCGCATCTTCGTCGACCTCGCGCACGCGGGCACCGAGACGTTCTGGGGGGCGGTGAAGGCGCACGACCGCACCCAGCCGCTGATCGCGACCCACACCGGCAGCAGGTCCGTGCACGACATGTGGCGCAACGTGGACGACGCGCAGGTGAAGGCCGTCGCGGATACGGGCGGGGTGCTCGGCGTGATCGTGCACCGCGCGTTCTTGGGCTCGCGGGTGCGCGACGGACGCGTCGTGCTCGATCACCTCGAGGCGTTCATCCGCGCGGGCGGCGAGGGCTGCGCGGCCATCGGCACCGACTACGACGGCTTCATCATCCCGCCCCCCGACCTGCGCGACGGCGCGAGCGCCTACTACCGACTCGTCGACTACATGCTCGAGCGCAAGTGGACCGAGGCCCGCATCAAAGGGGTGCTCGGCGACAACTTCCTCCGCTCCTTCGCCTCGCTGCGCCCCTGATCCCGCGTCCACGCTGACGGCGCCGTCACGCGCGAAGATTGTCCCGCAGCCGAGCAGTGGGCTGGGCTATCTTCCGGCCATGCCACCTGCCGACCGCGACGAGCTCGCGCGGATCCGACAAGCACTCGAGGCAGCCGACGCCGACTTGATCCGCGCGCTCGATGCGCGCGCCACTGCGGTGCGGAGCTTCGTCGAGCTGCGCGAGCGTGATCCCGGCGGCTACCACCAGCTCCCGCCGCACGCGGACGTCATCCACCGGCTGACCGAGCTGCGGACCTCGTTCCCCGCCGTCGGCGTGGAGCCGGTGATGCGCGAGGTGCTCTCCGTGTGCGACGAGCTGGTCGCTCCGGTGCGCGTCGCGGTGATCGCGCCCGAGGGCGGGCTCTCGCACCAAGCGGCGCGGAGCCACTTCGGCGCGCGCGCGTCGTTCGATCCGCTCGTCACCATCGGCGAGGTGTTCTCCGCGGTGGAGCGCGGCGCGGCGAGCTACGGCATGGTCCCCCTCGAGACGTCGTCCGACGGAACGATCCAGGCGACGCTGACCGCGCTCACGTTCGGCCGCGCGAAGATCCTCGCGGAGCGTCGGCTCAAGAGCGCCTACCACCTCTACAGCAAGACGGGGAACGCGGGCGACGTCGAGCGCATCGTCGCGCCTGCGGCCGCGCTCGCGGCCTGCCAGGGCTCGCTGCGCACCCACTTCGGTCGCGCCGCGCAGCTCGAGATGAAGACGGGCGCGATGGCCACCGAGATGGCGCGCGAAGATCACGGCAGCGCGGTGCTCGGTCCCGAGATGATCGCCGAAGGCGAGGGTGGTTTGCGCACCGTGCTCAGCCATCTCGAGGACGACGCGTCGCTCGAGACGCGCTTCGTGGTGGTGGGCCGCGAGGCGCCGCGCCGCACCGGGCACGATCGCACGTGGGTCGCGGTCGCGCTGATGGAGGGGCCGGGCTCGCTGCACGGCGCGCTCGCGCCGTTCGCGGATCGCGGCGTGAACCTCACGCGTCTCGAGTCGCGCCACATCCCGGGCAGCCCCTACCACGAGCTCTTCTTCATCGAGCTCGACGGGCACGTCACCGATCGCAACGTCGTCGGCGCGATCGATGATCTCAAGAGCAAGGCGCGCTACGTCGAGATCCTCGGCAGCTATCCGCGCCCCAGCGACGGTGGTGCGAGCGAGGCCGGATGAGCACGCTCCGCGTACGGCCCGCGCAGGGGCCGCTGAAGGGCACGCTCACGGTGCCCGGAGACAAGAGCATCAGCCACCGCGCGCTCTTGTTCGCCGGCATCGCCTCGGGCACCTCGATGATCCGCGGCGTGAGCGGGGGTCTCGACAACCTCGCGACCGCGCGCGCGCTCGAGCGCATGGGCGCGCGCTACGAGCGCCTCGAGGACGGCGCGCTCTTGCGGGTGACGGGCGTGGGCCTCGATGGCCTGCGCATGCCGAGCGATGTGATCGACTGCGGCAACTCGGGCACCACGATGCGGATGATCGCGGGGCTGCTCGTCGCGCAGGAGTTCGGCACCCGCTTGATCGGCGACGCGAGCCTGAGCCGTCGTCCCATGCGGCGCATCGTCGATCCGCTGCGCGCGCGCGGAGGCCACATCGCGGGCATCAAGGGACCCAAGGATGGCGAGCACTACCCGCCGCTCTCCGTCGCGCCGCTGGTGCCCGGCGAGAAGCTGACCGGCATCGAGTTCCGTTCACCGGTCGCCTCGGCACAAGTGAAGAGCGCGCTCCTGCTCTCGGGCCTGTGGGCCGACGGGCCGACGATCCTGTCCGAGCCCACGCTCTCGCGGGATCACACCGAGCGCATGCTGCGCGCGCTGGAGGTCCCGCTCGAGACCGCGGGCCCGATGGTCGCGCTCGATCCGTCGGGCTGGGATCGGGTGCTGCCCGCGTTCTCGTGGACGGTGCCCGGGGATCTCTCGAGCGCGGCGTTCCTGCTCGCTGCCGGGCTGATGGTGCGCGGGAGCCAGATCGAGATCACCGCCGTGGGCACCAACCCGACGCGCACGGGCTTTCTCGACGTGCTGCGCAGCATGCGCGCGCCGATCGAGGTGGTGCCCAAGGGCGAGGCGGCGGGCTCGGAGCCGGTGGGCGATCTCTTCGTGCGTCACGCGTCGCTCGGTCCTGCGCGCGTCGGCGGTGAGCTCGTCACCCGGATGATCGATGAGGTCCCGGTGCTCGCCGCGCTGCTCGCGACGATCCCGGGCAAGCACGAGATCCGCGACGCGGAGGAGCTGCGGGTCAAAGAGAGCGATCGCATCGCCACCATGGCGAGCGTCCTGCGCGCGTTCGGCGCCGACTGCACCGAGCTGGAAGACGGCCTGGTGATCCACGGCGGCGCCGAGCTCACCGGCGCGACCGTGAAGAGCGACGGCGATCACCGCATCGCGATGAGCGCGGCGCTCCTCGGTCTGTGCGCGGAAGGCGAGACGATGATCGAAGACGCGGAGTGCATCGACACCAGCTTCCCGAGCTTCGTCGACAGCCTCACCACGCTGGGCGCCGAAGTGACCCGCGCCTAGGCGCGCGACTTCACCAGGGCGACGAGGTGATCGACGACCTCGTCTTGGGTCATCGTGCTCGAGTCGAGGAGCACCGTGTCGCCCGCCTGCTTGAGCGGGGCGACGGGGCGCATCGTGTCGCGGTGATCGCGCTCGCGGATCTCGCTCAGCACGTGCTGAGGGTCGGCCGTCTGGCCGCGCTCTTTCAGATCGCGCACCCGTCGCTGCGCGCGCTCCTCGTCCGTCGCGGTCAAGAAGACCTTCACCTCGGCGTCGGGGAAGACGACGGTGCCGATGTCGCGCCCTTCGAGCACCACGCCGCCGTCCTTGCCCAGCGAGCGCTGCAGCTCGAGCAGCGCGTCTCGCACCTCGGGGTGCTTGGACACGATGCTCGCGCCCTGCCCGATCTCGAGCGTGCGGATCGCGGCGCCGGGACGCGCGCCTCGGAGCTCGAGGTGCGTGGAACCGTCGGGGTCGCGCACCCACGCGATCGCGTTCTTCTCCGCCAAGCGCAGCGCGAGCGCGCCGACCTCGGCGCCTTCTTCCCACGACACGCCGTCGTGCTGCGCCGCGAGCGCGACCGCGCGATAGAGCGCGCCGGTGTCGACGAGCGTGTAGCCCAAGCGATCGGCGAGCTGCTTGGACACCGTGCTCTTGCCCGCGCCCGCGGGCCCATCGATCGCAACCACCAGTCCGCGCGCTCTCGTCACGCGCCGAACCTAGCAAAATCGAGGCGACGAGCACCGGCGCGATCATGGGCCTGGAGAATCTCCGAACGCAGGTAGGGAGGAGCGGGGAGCTCGAGCAGACGCCCGCTCGCTTGCTGCCCTCCTGCGTTCCTCAGCGGCGAGATCTCGCTCTCGATCCTCTTCCTTGCTGCGCAACGCGCTTCGCGCTTCCGCGCTCCGGCTTGCGCACTGGACAGGTCCGCACGGGCCCTTTTTTCACGGTGTGCGGAAGGGTCCTCGGTCTGAATCGGCCGGGCGGCCGAATTCGCCAATGCCTGCCAGAACGCCTGGAGTTTCCGGACGTTGGCCCGCCCGTTGCTCTTGCCGTCTTCGTGACCTCCGCACCCGACGCGATCCCGAGCCCCGAGGAGCTGACCCGCTTCTTGGCGGTCGCGCGTCGCGTAGCGAGCGAGGTCTCGACGCTCTTGCTCGAGGGCTACCGCGGTGCGCGCACGCTCGATGCGGCGCGAGAGAAGGGCCGCGGCGATCTGGTCACCGAGTACGACGAGCGCGCCGAGGCGCTGGTCGCCGCGCGCATGAGCGAGCTGCTCCCGGAGCACGGATTGGTCGGAGAAGAAGGCGCCGACACCGCGCGCGCCGCCTCGCTCGTGTGGCACGTCGATCCGATCGACGGCACCTCGAACTTCGCGCACGGCCATCCGTTCTTCTGCTTCGCGATGGGCCTCGCGATGCGGATCGAAGGCCAGCCCGATCGACCGATCGCGGGCTTGGTCACCGCGCCCGCGATGGGCCTCACTTGGACCGGCGCGAAGGGTCTCGGCGCCGAGCGCAACGGCCAGCCCTGCCGCGTCTCCAGCACCGCGAGCCTCGATCGCGCGCTCTTGGCCACGGGCTTTCCTTCCACGCGCGCGAGCGACCCGGACAACAACTACGAGACGTTTCTCCGTCTCGATGCCGTGACCCACGGCGTGCGCCGCTGCGGCGCGGCCGCGATGGAGATCGCGCTCGTCGCCGACGGCAGCTACGACGCGTTCTGGGATCTCGGCCTGAAGTCGTGGGACGTCTGCGCGGGCGCCGCGATCGTCGAGGCCGCAGGCGGCCGCAGCAGCCAGCTCGATGGATCGCCGCTGGTGCTCGGCGCGCGCCGCGTCGTGCTCTCGAACGGCGCGCTGCATCCCTCGCTCTTGGTCGCGCTCGCAGGCGACGCTCCTCTGCCTCCTCTCACGCCCTCGCTCGCCGCTGCCTTGAAAACCCCTCCAACAGTGGGATAGTCGCGCGCTTTTCGCGTCCCTGACGCTCCTTGCCGCTTCCGCGCGTCGACGCTCACCTCCTCCACCCTCGGTCCACATGGAAACCACCCAAAGCCGTTCGGTCTCCGGATCCACCTCTTCGCCCTCGGTCGCCCCCGCGCCGAGCACGCCGGTCGCGAGCACGCCGGTCGCGAGCACGCCGGTCGCGAGCACGCCGGTCTCGAGCACGCGCCCGCTCAAGCGCTCGCCGTACCCGAAGCTGGTCGGCCAGAGCCTGCTCGCCGCCGCGAAGGTCCGCGTCGCGCTCTGGGATCGCGCGCTGCGCAACCTCGAAGAGGTGCAGACCCAGCAGCTCATGCGGATCGTGCGCCACGCGCAGGGCACCACGTTCGGTCGCCGCCATGGCTTCGCGGACATCCGCAGCTACGAGCAGTACGCCGCGCGCGTGCCGGTCGGCGACTACGACAGCTTCAGCCCCGCGATCGACGCGATGCGCACCGGCGAGACCGGGCTCTTGCTCCCCGAGCGCATCCAGTACTTCGGCAACAGCTCGGGCAGCTCGACGCAGGGCCGCCCGAAGTTCCTGCCGATCAGCGAGCGGCAGATCACCTTCCAGCGCGGCAGCGCGGCGGACGCGCTCTACCGCTACCTCGCGTGGCGCGGCGAGGACGACTTCACGGGCGGCTACACGCTCGGTCTGTTCCCGCCGACCACGATGAAGAAGGAAGGCCCCGTCTTCATCACCACGAACCCGTCGCTGCAGTCGATCCGCATGCCGGCGTTCACCAAGCCGGTGCAGCTGCCCGAGGCGCACATCCGCGAGATCGCCGACTACGACTACAAGCTCGAGCGCATCGTCGATGCGTACTTCGATCACGACATCCGCATGGTGGCGGGCACCACCTGCTGGTTCTCGATCCTCTTCGACAAGCTGCTCGCCATCGCGGAGAAGAAGGGCCGCAAGGCTCGCAGTGTCTCGGACATCTGGCCGAACCTGCGCGTGCTCATCGGCGGCGGCGTGAGCGCCGATCCCTACCTGCCGGTCATCAAGGAGCGCATGGGCCGCGAGGACGTCGTCCTCGTCGACACCTACAACGCGACCGAGGGCGGCATCTACGCGACCACCGATCACACCGGCGATCGCGGCATGCTGATGGTCCCGGACCGCGGCGTGTTCTACGAGTTCGTGCCGGTCGACGACGCGAGCGATCTGTCCTCGCTCGAGACCGCGAAGTGGCCCACGCGCGTGCCGCTCTGGGGCGTCGAGGTCGGCAAGCTCTACGCGCTCTACGTGACCAGCGTCTCGGGGCTCTACTCCTACCGCTTGGGCGACCTGGTGCGCTTCACCAGCACGAACCCGCATCGCATGGAGTTCGCCGGTCGGGTGTCCGGGTGTCTGTCGACCACCCAGGAGCTCACCACGCACGTCGAGATCCAGCGCGCCGTCGAGAGCGCGCTCTCGCAGTTCCCCGCGACCACCGTCGACTACGGCTGCGGGGCCGACGTCGGCGTGAACGGCACCGCGCGCAGCAAGTACGTCCTCTTCGTCGAGTTCGAGGGCGCGGCGCCCGCCGACATGACGGGTTTTTCGCGCGCGTTCGACGAGGGCCTCTGCCGCGAGAACCGGGTGTACCGCGAGCACCGCAAGGACGACGTCGGCATCTTCGCCCCCGAGGTCGTCGCGCTCCCCACCGGCTCGGTGAAGCGCTTCATGAAGGACATCGGCAACACCAGTGTCCAGACCAAGTTCCCCCGCATCCTCGATCACGGGCGCAAGGATCTCTTGCGCACGTACCTTCGAAGCTGATCGCGGGACTCCCCGAACCACACGTTTTCATCGTCAACCAGAGACAGTGTTCGCCGCTCGGCCACAGGGGCCTCGGCTGCAAAAGAGAGAAGGACATTCGCCATGGGTCGTAAGCTCGGAGTCGTCGTCGTTGGTGTGAGTGGTGCGGTCAGCTCGACGCTGATCGCCGGCTGTCGCTTGATGGCCAAGAACATCGTGCCGCGCGTCGGCATGATCACCGAGAAGGGCAATCCCGCCCCCGGTCGGCAGATCACCGACTACCTGGAGTTCGCGGCGATCGAGGACATGGTCTTCGCCGGCTGGGACGTGCAGGGTCAGTCGCTCTACGACGCCGCCATCCACCACAACGTGCTCCCGCAGAGCCAGCTCGATCAGATCAAGGACGAGCTCTCGGCGATGAAGCCCTGGCCGGCCGTGTTCTCGGGCGAGTACGCCGCGAACGTGAAGGGCGAGAACATCGTCAAGGTCAAGACCATGCGTGACGAGGTCGCGCACATCGAGAAGACGATCACGGACTTCAAGAAAGAGCACGGTCTGGACACCGTCGTGATGGTCAACCTCGCGTCGACCGAGCGCTACCAGGAGCTCCAGGACTGCCACAAGACGCTCGCCGCGTTCGAGAAGGCGATCGACGAGGGCAACGCCGCGATCTCGCCGGCCATGCGCTACTTCTACACGGCCAACAAGACCGGCTGCCCGTACGTGAACTTCGCGCCGAGCCTCACCAACGTGCCCGCGCTCGAGGAGCAGGCGAACGAGCTCCGCAATCCCTACGGCGGCATGGACGGCAAGACCGGCCAGACGCTGCTCAAGACCGCGCTCGCCGCGATGTTCCGCGTCCGGAACCTCAAGGTCGTCGGCTGGTACTCGGTCAACTTCCTCGGCAACAACGACGGTCTGATCCTGGACAACCCCGCGTCCAACAAGACCAAGGTCATGTCCAAGGCGGCCGTGCTCGACTCGATCGTCGGCTACCGCGTCGAGAATCACCAGGTCCACATCCACTACTACAAGCCCCGTGGTGACGCGAAGGAAGCCTGGGACAACATCGATCTCGGCGGCTTCTGCGGCGTGCCCATGCAGATGAAGATCAACTTCCTCTGCCAGGACTCGATCCTCGCGGCCCCGCTCTGCGTCGACCTCGCGCGCATCTGCGACGTGGCGAAGC
The DNA here is from genome assembly GCA_964480175.1 of uncultured Sandaracinaceae bacterium. Taxonomy (GTDB): domain Bacteria; phylum Myxococcota_A; class Polyangia; order Polyangiales; family Sandaracinaceae; genus CAYZQM01. The sequence continues at coordinate 9,084 of CAYZQM010000117.1, read as the reverse complement.
AGAAGGGCGAGAAGGGCATCCAGCGCCAGCTCTCGCTCTTCTTCAAGTCGCCCTACACCTCGCCGAACGAGGCGCCCCAGCACGACCCCTTCCAGCAGGAGACGATGCTGCTGGACTGGGCGCAGAAGATCTCGGGCAAGGCCTGATCGATCCGAGGCCCGCGGCGTCGAGCGACGAGCTCGGCGCCGCGCGTCACCCTCTCACATGAACGCGCCGCGACATGGACACGCCGATCGAGGGAGCGGGGGCGCCATCGTCATCGGGTGCGTCGCCATCGCGGTCCTCGCGTTCTCCATGGCGATCGGGGGCGCGGCGTTCTTCTTCGTGACGGGCCGCGAGCCGGACATCGCGCCGCCAGCGCCGATCGTGCCGACGTCGGCGCCCATCGTCCCTCCGAGCGCCGCGCCGCCGCTACCGACGCCGCTCGAGGACACCTCCTCCGAGAACACCTCCTCCGACGACGAGGGGACCCTCGGTCTGGAGGAAGTCGGGACCATCGAGCCCACGAGCGATCCCGGCGCGCCCCGGGTGACGGGCGCCGTGCGCGCCGGCGAGCTCGTGGCCAACGGCTCGCTGAGCAGCGACGTGATCCGGCGGGTCCTGCGCCGGCATCAGAACGAAGTGCGGTATTGCTACGAGCTCGCGCTCTCGCGCGATGCGGCGCTCGAAGGCACGGTGATGGCGACCTTCGTGATCGGACCCGACGGCACCGTGCCGACCGCGTCCGTCAGCGAGAGCAGTCTCCCCGAGTCGAGCGCGGCGACCGAGCTGACCCAGTGCCTCGCGCAGGCGGTGCGACGCTGGACGTTCCCCGCGCCCGAGGGCGGCGGCATCGTGAGCGTGCGATATCCGATCGTGCTGAGCGTCGCGGACGAATCACCGCCGGGCAGCGCGCCGGAAGCCGAAGGCACGATCGGCCGAGGCGTCGGCCCCGAGACGCCACCGACGGTCCGCGCGGGCTCGTCCGAGGTCACGGGCTCGCTCTCTCGTGAGGTCATCCAGCGCGTGGTGCGCGCGCACATCAACGAAGTAAGGCACTGCTACGAGACCGGGCTCGCGCGTGATCCGAACCTCTCGGGGCAGGTCACCGTGCGATTGGTGATCGGCGCCACCGGCGCGGTCACCGAGGCGTCGGTCGCGAGCACGACGTTCCCTCCTTCGAGCACCACCACCGAGATCACCACGTGCATCACCACCCGGGTGGCGCGCTGGACGTTCCCCGCGCCCGAAGGCGGCGCGGTCACCGTCAACTATCCCTTCGTCCTCACGCCCGGCTGAGCTCGACGCTCGAGCTTCGGCCCGCAGGCCCCTTCTCCAAGAGACATCGAACATGAGCCAGCTCGCAGCCCTCGGTGGTAAGCCCGTCATCGACAACGCACGTCACGGCAAGTGGCCGGAGGTGACCGACGCGGACAAGCGCGCGGTGATGGAGGTCCTCGATCGAGGGATCCTCTCGGGCAGCGAAGCCCCCGCGGCGAAGGCGTTCCAGGACGACTTCGCGAAGTTCGTGGGCGCCAAGCACGCGCTGCTCTGCCACTCGGGGACGAGCGCGCTGCAGGTCGCGGTGGGCGCGCACGGGATCGGCGAGGGCGACGAGGTGATCGTGCCCTCGTACTCGTTCGTCGCGACCGCGCTCTGCGTGATCAGCCAGGGCGCGATCCCGGTGTTCGTCGACGTGCTGCCCGAGACGGGCAACATGGACCCGAGCAAGGTCGAGGCCGCGATCTCGCCACGCACGAAGGCGATCATGCCAGTGCACGTGCATGGGTGTCCCGCCGACCTCGGCGCGCTCTCGGCGATCGCGAAGAAGCACGGACTCATCCTGATCGAGGACGCGGCCCAGGCGCACGGCGCGACCTACGACGGCCGCCCGGTGGGCACCTTCGGGCAGGGCGCGGGCTTCTCGCTCCAGTCGAGCAAGAACCTCTCGGCGGGCGAGGGCGGCGTCTACGTCACGGACGACGATCACCTGCTCGAGCGCGCGAACCAGATCCGCAACTTCGCCCAGAACATCGTCGCCGCCGATGCGAGCCACTACGACCTGCGGCGCCCGCTCGACGGACACCGAGGCATGGTGTCGCTCGGGGTCGGCAGCATGTACCGAGGCAACGAGATGATGGCGGCGTTCGCGCGCACCCAGCTGCAGCGCCTGCCGGAGAAGACCTCGCGCGCCCAGGCGAACGCGGCCGAGCTCAGCAAGTCCTTGAGTCAGCTGCCCGGCGTGTCGGGCCCGGTGATCCCCGAGGGCCGAACCTCGGTGTTCCACAAATACCGGGTGTGGCTCGACGCGGGCAAGGCCGGCGTCGATCTGCCGGCGACCAAGCTGCGCGACGCGACCATCAAGGCGCTGCGCGCCGAGGGCTGTGAGGTGGTGCTTTGGCAGGGCGAGCCGCTGCCGAACTTCCCCCTGTTCCGCGACTTGAAGGGCTACGGCAAGGGCTTCCCCTTCAGCGCGTCCGACACCGAGCGCCTGCGCGCCAACTACACGGCCGAGTACCCCGCGACGAGCCACCTGCTCGCGTCGTCCATCGTGCTCTTCTCCCAGACCTGCCCCTTGATCGCGCAAGATGCCGAGACCGTGCGGCTCTATGCGAAGGCGTTCGAGAAGGTCTGGGAGCACCGCAAGGACCTCGTCCAGCTCGCGTAGTCCTGGGCCGGGGGAGCGACCTCGATCGAGGACACCGATGGACCCAACGACGGAGCACGCGAGGGGCGACGCTGCGCCGAGCGAGGTGGGGGCCGAGGTGCGCGTGGTGGTGGGCTCGTGGCGACATCGGATGATGACCGTGATCCTCGGCGGCGGGCTCAGCGCGATCGGGGCGGTGGTCCTCGGGGCGGGCCTCTTCGCCGACTGGGCGCGACTCACGATCTTCGGCGGACTGGGCGTGATCGTGGGCGTCCTCATCGCGGTCGTCGGCCTGCGGGCGATCCGTGATCGCCTCGTGATCCACGAGCAGGGGCTCGTGCGCCACTCGCGCCTGCTCGGGACCAAGCGAGTCCGGTTCGACGCCATCACCGCGCTGCGCACCCGCCCCCCAGCGCCCGCGGCGATCGGCGCGATCGAAGTGCACGCGGGCGATGCGTTGATGGTGGTGGACCGCACGACCTGCGCCGACGTCGAGGAGCTCCTCGCGACGCTCGAGGCGCGCTCGGGCGTGACGCGAGACACGGCGGCGAGCGACTGAGATCGCGATCGGCGGCGCTGCGCATCGGATGGCTCGGGGGCCTCTCGATGCGGCCGCGACGGCGACCGGGAACGCCGGCGCGATGCGGCCGCGCGGGTGGCCCCGTCCCACATCCGCGCGGCGAGACCGTCTCACGCTCGGAGGTCACAGACGCTGCGCAATACGGCGAATCGCCGTGGCGCGAGCGCTGCACAGCGCAGCGGCATGCGGTCGCCCTCGCTTCTCCTCGGGCTCGCCATCCTCGGCGGTTCCTCGATCCTTCTCCCCGGACCTGCGCCAGCGCAGGGCATTCGCCCCGTCGCGAGCGACGTCGCCCGTCGAGGGGTCGCGCTTCGGACGGGCACGCTCGCGCTCGAGGGCATGTCGTGGCCCGAGCGCATCGGGCTCGAGCAGGCGATGTCGGCGAGCGATGCGCGGTACCAGCCGCATGTCCTCGAGGAGGGGGCGATGCTCGAGGCCGACGGGGCGGTCGCGCGCATCACGTCGAGCGGCGCGAGCGTCACCGTCGGGGATCATCGCGTGACCTTCGCCGCTTCGGCGCTCGGCCGCATCGATGGACGGCGCACGCTGGAGACGCGCGCGATCCCGACGGTGTCTGGCGCAGCGGTGCAGACCCACCGCGCGCCCGGCGTCGTCGAGTGGTGGCGCGCGCTCCCGAGCGGGCTCGAGCACGGGGTGACCCTCGCGGAGCGCCCGATGGGCGAGGGCGCGCTCACCATCGACGTCGCGATCACCGGTGACCTGTCACCGCGTGCGCTCTCGGACGACGCGATCGAGCTGCGCGACGCGAGCGGCGCGTGCGTCGCCATCTACGCGCACCTCGTGGTCGTCGACGCCGCGGGCGCGCGGGTGCCCGCGCGACTGACCGTGCGTGAGCCCTCGACCATCGCGCTCGTCGTGGACGACGCGGGCGCGCGCTACCCGCTGGTGGTGGACCCGCTCTTGATCATCGCCGAGGAGGCGGCGCTCCTCGCGTCCGACGGCGCCGGGAGCGACAACCTGGGCTACTCGCTCGCGCTCAGCTCGGACGGGAGCCGGGCGCTGGTCGGCGCGTACTTCGACGACACCTCGGGTGGCTTCGACGCCGGCAGCGCGCACGTGTACCTCCGCACCGGCACGACGTGGATCGAGGAGGCCATCCTCCTCGCCTCCGACGGTGCGGCGATCGACTACCTCGGCTCGTCCGTGGCCATCAGCGCGGACGGGACCCGGGCGCTCGTCGGCGCGCCCGGTGACGACACTGCGGGCGGCACCGACGCCGGGAGCGTGCGTGTCTTCCTGCGCTCCGGCACGACGTGGATCGAGGACGCGACGCTGCTCGGTCCGAGCCTCGACTACGCGCGCTTCGGCGCGTCGGTCGCGATCAGCGCGGACGGGACCCGGGCGCTCGTCGGCGCGCCCGGTGACGACACGTCTGGGCCTGCCGCTGGAGGCGCGCGCGTGTTCGTCCTTAGCGGCACGAGCTGGGCGCTGGAGGCCACGTTCGTGGCCCCGGGTCTGAGCGCCACCGACTTTCTCGGATCGTCGGTGGCGCTCAGCTCGGACGGGAGTCGTGCGCTCGTGGGCGCATACAGCGACACCACGGCTGCCGGCAGCGACGCGGGGAGCGTGCGAGTGTTCCAGCGCACCGGCGTGAGCTGGGCGCAAGAGGCGCTCTTGTTGGCCGCAGACGGCGCCGCAGACGACAACTTCGGCTGGTCGATCGCGCTGAGCGCAGACGGCTCCCGCGCGATCGTGGGCGCGTACCACGACGACACCGTGGCTGGGAGTGATGCGGGGAGCGCGCACGTGTTCCTCCGCACCGGCACGAGCTGGGCGGAGGAAGCGACGCTGTTGCACCCTGCGGCCGCGGCGGGCGACGCGTTCGGCAGCTCGGTCGCGCTCGACGTCGCCGGGAGCCGCGCGCTGGTCGGGGCCTACCGAGACGACACGCCGGGCGGCGCCGACGCGGGAAGCGCCGGTGTGTTCGTTCGCAGCGGCTCCGGCTGGGCGCACGAGGCGACGCTCCTCGCAGCGAGCGGCGCCGCGGGTGATCAGTTCGGCTGGTCGGCGGCGCTCACCCCCGACGGAAGCCGAGCGCTCCTCGGCGCCAACCGCGACGTCACCGGCACGCGCGGGGGGAGCGCGCGCGTGTTCGTGCTCCGGTCGGCGGACGGCGACGGCACGCCGTGCTCGAGCGCAGCGACCTGTCTGTCGGGGATCTGCGTGGACGGCGTGTGTTGCGCGAGCGCGTGCAGCGGCGGCACCGCCGACTGCCAGGCATGTTCGGCGGCGCTCACCGGCGGTCCGAGCGGTGTCTGCGCTCCACTCTCTCCCTCCGTCGCGCCCACGGTGACCTGCCGATCCAGCGCGGGTGTCTGCGATGTGCCCGAGGTCTGCTCGCCCGCCAGCACGATGTGCCCGAGCAACGGATTCGAGGGCACGTCCACGGTGTGCCGCGCGAGCGCGAGCGCTTGCGATGCGCCGGAGTACTGCACGGGAACGAGCGCTGCCTGCCCCGCGCTGAACGCACCCGCGGCGGCGGGCTTCGTCTGTCGGCCCTCGACGGGCGCGTGCGATCTCGCGGAGAGCTGCGACGGCCTGAGCTTCGTGTGCCCCGGGGACGCGCGGGTCCCACTGGGCGTGGTGTGTCGGAGCGTCGCTGATCTCTGCGACACCCAAGAGGTCTGCGATGGCGCGAGCGCGGCGTGCCCGGCCGATGGGTTTCGCGATGCCGGGGCCTCGTGTCGCGCGTCGACGGGCACGTGCGACGTCGAGGACACGTGCAGCGGCAGCGGCCCGTCGTGTCCCGATGTGCTGCGTCCTGCCGGCACCGAGTGCGCACCGAGCAGTGGCGCGGCGTGCGACGCGCCCGACGTCTGCACCGGCACGAGCGCCGACTGCGTCCCGACGTTCCTCGCGGGCGTCGAGTGCCGCGCATCGCGGGGTGGGTGCGACCTCGCGGAGGTGTGCGGTGGTGCGAGCGCGACCTGCCCGCCGGACCAGGTCTCGCCGGCAGGCACGGTGTGCCGCGCGGCGAGCGACGACCGCTGCGATCCCGAGGAAGCGTGTGACGGCTCGGCGACCGCGTGTCCCGCAGACGTGACGAGCTGCGCGCCGGAGATCGACGCGGGGCCTCGACTCGACGGCGGAGCCATCCCGGACTCCGGGACCCCCGACGCGGCGGCGCACGACGACGCAGGGGGGCCGGTGGCTGCCACTGGATGCACCTGTCGCGTGGGCCGATCTCTGCGGGGCGCGCGGCTCGCGGGTCTGCTCGTGCTCGTGCTCGGCGCGCTGTGGGGGCGCGCGTCCGCGGGTCGTCGCGCGCGCCGCATCGCTCGCGACGAGCGCGGGGGACGTCGTTCGTCGCGTTCGTCCGAGCACGTCGGATCACGAAGGTGATGAGCGTCGTCCGGGGTAGTCCGCTGGCGCGCTGAGGGGCCCCCGTCCAGACTCCCGCGATGACTTCTCGGATGGGCGCGCTTGGGTGGGTCTCGTTGGTGGTGGCGTCGCTGTGCTCGCCGTCCGTGGCGAGCGCGTGCTCGTCCAGGCCGGACGCGGGCGTGCCCTCGTGTGTCGAGCGGACGTGGACCACGCTCCCCGACGCGGGGGCCGTCGACGTCCCGACGAATCCGGTGTTCTCCCTGTCGTTCGGCTCGCCCAGTCCCTACGTCGAGCGAGCCCCCATCGTGCGCCGCGCGAGCGACGCTGCGAGGGTCGAGCTCGCGCGGGGACCGAGCGGCATGCTCGCGGCCGAGGCGGAGCTGAACCCCGACACCGAGTACGTGATCTACGACGTCGGTGATCCGGCGTCGTGCGGCGAGACCGATCCGAGCGTCGAGGTCGAGGTGGCGCGCTTCACGACCGGTGCGGGACCCGACCTCTCTCCACCGGCCCCGCCCGTCGTACACGGCGTCTCGGAGTGCCACGTGAACGTGTGCGAGAGCTCGGCGTGCTGCGGCCCGTACTCGCTCACGAGCTGGAGGCTGGACTACGAGGCCTCGCCCGACGACGACGTGATCGGGTATCGCACTCCCGAAGGTGGCGTCGTGCCGTTCCGCTACGGGGAGTGGGTCGCCAGCGGCGGCTATCCCCTCGAGGTCGGGCGGGCCAGCGGCTCGAGTCACCTCCGCATCGTCGCGATCGATCACGCCGGCAACGTCTCGGAAGCGACCGCACCGATCGACGCGAGTCGGTGCGCGCCACCGACCCCGGATGGCGGCGTCGAGGCCGGCATGGACGCGGGCCCATCGACGACGCCCAGCGGCTGCGGGTGCAGCGCTGCCGGCACGACTGCGGGCGAGGCGGCGGCGATCGTCGGGTTGCTCGCCCTCTGTCTCGTGATCGCCGCGCGCCGTCGCGTCACGCGCCGCTGAGACCGCTGCGCGCGCTGTGTGGCGCAGGCGCGCACAGCCCGCCTCGGAGCGATGCACTCCCGTCCTCCGCCGCGCCCCGGTCGGACGTGGCCGGGCGCCGCGCCGCCTGCGATCGGAGCGGTTTTCCTGCCCTCGCTGCGCCGCCGGCACGCGCGCTGCTCCACGTCGGCGCATGACCCAGACCAGCACTTCCAAGCACGAGACCAAGACCCCGAAGAAGGCCAAGGACGCGATCGCGTTGCTCGAGGCCGAGCACACCGAGGCCCGCGCGGCCCTCGAGAAGCTCTCCGAGTCCACCGAGCGCGCGATCGTCACCCGCAAGGAGACCCTGGCCGAGGTGGGTCCCGCGCTGTGGATCCACATGCAGATCGAAGAAGACATCTTCTATCCCGCGTTCGAGCGCGCGATGAAGAAGCACGACGACGAGGTGATGAGCTTCGAGGCCCGCGCGGAGCATCAGGCCGCCAAAGCGGCGCTCGCGCGCCTCGAGGGCTGCGCGCTCGACAGCACCGAGTTCCGCGCGATGGCCAAGGTCGTGAACGACCTGGTCGATCACCACGCCTCGGAAGAAGAGGACGAGATGTTCCCGCGCGCCCGCAAGCTGATGAGCAAGGACGAGCTGCTCGAGCTCGGCCAGAAGATGCAGGCCGCGAAGGACAGGCTCATGACCTCGGGCAACTACCGACGCGACGAGCGCGCGTCCGCGCACGCCAAGCCGGCCGCGACGATCAGCTGATCGCGCTCGCCTACGGGGGCGATTGCCGACGGGGCACGCGGACGCCAACATCGGCGCATGATCAACGCGTCGAGGCAGGATGCTGCAGATGGGCATGCGCGCTTCGCGGCGGTCGGGATCGCGCTCGGAGTGCTCGCGCTGGCGTCGGCCATGGGTGGGTGCGGTGGCACGTCTCGGGTGGCAGCGGACCCGACGACGGTGAGCGCCGCGCCTGGGCTCGCGCCTGACGACGCATCGCCTGCGCCTGTCGAGGCCCCGCCTTCGTCCGTCCAGGCGCCCACGGCGCGTCCGAGCGCGAGCTCGCGAGCCTCCGCGGAGACTCGCCCGAGGACGCTGACGCCGGCACCCGCCGATGGGCCTACCTCGAGCCTGCCCGCTCCCATCGAGGCTCCGACGGACGCGCCCGTGACGGAGGGCGGCCTGTCGCGTGCAGTGATTCGCGGCGTGATCCAGGAGCATGTCGATGAGGTCCGCGGCTGCTACGAGGTGGCCCTCTCGACCGAGCCGGAGCTCACCGGACGCGTCATCGTGTCGTTCATCATCATCTCCCCCGGTGTGGTGCGCTCGGCAGCAGTGGCGGAGAGCACGCTCCCTCTGTCTCCACTCACGTCAGCCGTGCACGACTGCATCGTCGAGGCCGTGCGGACCTGGAGGTTCCCGGAGCCCGAGGGCGGACGCGTCGTCGGGGTAAACTACCCGTTCGTCCTCGCGACCGAATGACGCTCGCGCGGCACGCGCCACGCGACCGGGCAGCGCTCACAGGCCCGGGCAGGGCGTGCCCAGCGGCATCGGCGCGGGCACGACG
>CAYZQM010000116.1:0-19404 GCA_964480175.1 uncultured Sandaracinaceae bacterium | reverse complement strand
CTAGCTGCCGCCGCGTTCGGCGGAAACGCGGCGTTCATCCCTGCCTCGTTGCGGCGCAACGCTGGTCAGCGCTTGGCGCCGAGGCCGCGCTCGATCGCGCCCCACGTCTTGTGGTGCTTGCCCGCCTCGGGCGTGCGACCGAGCTGCTCGTAGAGCGCTGGGATCGCGAGCAGCACGCCAGGCTGGGCCGCCTTCGCGCGCTCGATCGCGGCGGCGACGCCCGCGAGATCGACGCTCGCCGGGACGATGAGCTTGCCGATCGCGAAGCGCTGATCTTCCGGCGGCAGGTGCTCGTGCTTGACCAACGTCTCGCCGGCCATGCACCGCGCGCAGACGCGCTCGACGGTCTCGGCGTGGAAAAACACGGGGCAGTCCGCCGCCGCCTCCATCACCGCGCGCACCTGCCCGGGTGACTGCTCGAGCGCCAAGAAGCGCAAGCGCCGCTCGTCGCCCGCGCGCAGCACCATCAGAAACGACAGCAGCGGCGCGTGCTCGCCGCCGCCTGGACGCGGCACCATCGCGATCGGCGCGACGTCGAAGAGGACGAGATCGCCGAAGTCGGTGACCGCCTCGCGGAACGTCGCGCTCCGCACGACGCCGTGCATGGGCGAGAGCGGCTGCACCCAGACGGTCTCGAACGCGCCCTGCGTCTCGGCGGCCGCGTCCCCCATACGCATCACCCCGTGCTCGGGGGCACGCGAAGGAACACGCACCGCGAGGATGGGCAGATCGGCGATGAACGGCAGCGAATCATCGGCCGAGTCATCCACGTTCAGGCCGAGCTCGGAGAGCGCCTCGGCCGCCTCTTTCGGCTCGCCCGCCCCGAGCGCGACGATCGCGAGCTCGACCAGCACGCTCTTCTGCGGCCCGTGGCGCTTGCGGGCGTTGCGCGCGACGGCGAGCCCAGCGCGGAAGCGGCGCGCCCGCTTGTGGAGGCGGACCAGATCGAGGAGCCACGGGCCATCGGGATCGAGCTTCACCGCCCGCTCGAGCGCCTGAAGACCGGCCTCGTCGTCGGGGCGCAGGCGCAGGATCGCGTTGCCGACCGCGGCGGCGAGCGCGGGAGGCTGGGGCGCGATCGCGCTCGCCGCAGCGATCCCTGCCTCGAGCTGGGCCGCGACCTCGACCGGTGCGTCGATGCCCGCGGCGTCCACCCGGCGACAGAGCGCGGTCAGCGTCACCGCGAGCACGTCGGCGTCCTGCGCGTGCGCGGTGATGACCCGCGATGCGTCGTCGGGCAGCGATCGATCGCGCGGCGAGGCCTGCGCGAGGGTCATCCAGGCGAGCGCGATGGGCTGCTCGTCGAGGCGCGGCCGCAGCGGCGACAGGTGCGACCACACGGCGGCGGCGCTGCGAAGCGCGAGGGCCTCGCGGAGCAGCTGCTCTGCATCGGGGGCCAGCGTGGGCTCTTGTGCGTTCGACACCCGGCGCTCTAGCGCGTGGGGCCTCGGCGGGCACGACGCGCGTGCCTCGCGGAGGCGCCCGCGGAACGTCGGGCTTCCCGAAATCAGCCCATTCCTGTAGGGTTCGCGCGTGCGTCGCACCCGGCGACTCGGCCGCTATCACCTGACCTACCGCATCGCGTTTGGAGGCATGGCGGAGCTGTTTCGTGCCTTCACGTTCACCGACGCGCTCGGGAGCGAGGTGAGCGTCGACGACGACACGGCCTTCAAGCAGGACGTCGCGATCAAGCGGCTGCTGCCGCACTTCACCGAGGACCGCAGCTTCGTCGACATGCTGACCGACGAGTTCAAGCTGACCTCGTACCTCAAGCACCCGAACATCGCCGAGGTCTACGAGCTGCTCGAGCTCGAGGACTCGCTCGTCATCGCGATGGAGTTCGTCGACGGCAAGGATCTGCGGAGCGCGATCGAGCGGGCCAAAGAGCAGAAGATCCCGTTCGCGATCGACGACGCCGTGTACGTGATCGCGCGCAGCCTCGAGGGGCTGCACCACGCGCACGTGGCCCGCGACGATCGGGGCCAGCCGCTGAGCATCGTGCACCGCGACTTCAGCCCCTCGAACGTCCTCTTGGCCTACGACGGCGTGGTGAAGCTCTGCGACTTCGGGATCGCCAAGGCGACGCACAACCGGATCCAGACCAAGACCGGCATCATCAAGGGCAAGGTGAAGTACATGTCGCCCGAGCAGGCCTTCGGGCGAAAGCTCGACTGGCGGAGCGACGTGTTCAGCGCGGGCACCGTGCTCTACGAGCTGGTCACGGGCGCGTCCGCGTTCACCGCGCCCAACGAGATCGATCTGATCTTCGCGGTGCGCGACGGCGCCCCGGTGCCGGTGCGCGAGGTGAACCCGATGGTGCCGCCCGAGCTCGCGGCGATCATCGACAAGGGCATGGCGCGCTCGCGCTCGGCGCGCTTTCAGACGGCGCTCGAATTCCGCAACGCGCTGCTGACGTTCCTGCGCTCGTACAACCCGGGCTACCGGCGCAACAAGCTGGCCCAGTTCCTCAAGAAGGTCTTCTCCGAGGAGATCGATCGCGAGCTGCGCGCGATGGAGGACTACGTGCTCGACGCGACGCCGCAGGCGGAGGTCGATCTCGGCACCAACCTCATCGCGAGCGCGCTCGGACCGGACGCGGCGTTCAGCAAGTTCCACCCGAGCCCGACCCGCACCGGCGCCAGCGCCGACGGGCGCTCGAGCCGCCCTGGCACCGCGGAGACGACCGGCGGCGCCCGTCGCAACAAGAAGCGAGACCGGGTCACGCAGCGCGCGGACTTCGATCCGAACGATCCGATCCATCACGAGAAGACCCAGATCGGCCGCCGCCCCTCCTGAGTCCGCCTGCATGCCGGTCGAGCGCTCTGGGTGCGACGGCGGGTGAACGCTACTCGGCGGCTTCGGCCTGCGGCTCGAGGTGCTTGGATTTGGTCGCGTCCACGGCGGACTCGGGGTGCTTGGATTCGGGGTCGCTCGCGAGCGGGAGGTCGCCCGTGCCGTTGTCCTTGCGGGGCTTGCGCTTCTTGGGAGCGGCGTCGGTGCGCGGGGTGTCGCTGGTGCGGACCGAGGCGATCGCCTCCTCGAGGGCGGGCTGACCCATCGAGAACACCCGCGCGTAGGCCAGGGCGCGCTGCGAGCTGGACGTCAGCTGCGCGACGGCGTCGCGGGTGCGGGCCCGGGCGGAATCCAAGCTGCGCTCGAGGGCCTCGACCTCGCGCTGAGCGTCCAGCAGCGCCTGCGCGTCGGCCTGCAGCGATGCGTGGTCCAGGTCGGGGAAGCGGACCTCGGCGAGCGGACCGGCGAAGAGCGTGAGCACATCGGCGCAGAGCGCCGGGGTGGGATCGAAGAGGAGCGGTTCGACGGACGGCTTGGATTTGCTCATGGGACGACCTCGGGGATGAAGGGCCGCGCTGCGGCTGGACGTGCGTTCAGTACACGGATCACGGGTTGGCGGCAAGTCGGGATCGTCCGGTGACCTGCTCGGATTTGGGATGGCGCCTGTTTTCCTGCCTCGAACGCGACCCGCACGTCGGACAGACCGCTCCATGCGCTTCGGAAATGCGTGGAATACGGGGCACACGTCGCTGCGACCGGGCCTTGTCGAGGGTGGGTATCGTGTGATTTCCACGGCTTAGACGACGTGAATCGAACTACTGAGGACCGTCCCCTTTCGAATTGATCCGTGATTTCGGCGAGCGCGGTCGCTGCGAGGCGAGGTGTATCGTGTAATTTCAGTGTGTTACGTGGCGTGAACTCAATTACTGAGGACCGTCCCCTTTTGAATTGCTGTTTGATTTCGGGGGGTGCTTGGATTCATCGACCCCGGGTTTCTGGGCTCGCCCGCGTGGTAGCGTCCGCGTCGTGACCACCAAGACCCTGGGCTACTGGTTCGACTACTCCTGCCCCTACGCCTACGTCGGCTCGCTCGGCGTCGAGGCGCTCGCCGAGCGCGCGGGCGCGGAGCTGGTGTGGGAGCCCTTCCTGCTCGGCGGGGTCTTCCGCGCGATCGGCACCGATCAGAAGCTCTTCTCGACGCTCGGGCCCGCCAAGGCCAAGCACAACGCGGAGGACATGATGCGCTGGGCCGAGGCGGCTGGCGCGAAGCTCTCGATGCCTGGCGATCACCCGTTCCGCACCGTCGAGGCGCTGCGCGCGACGCTGCTCACCAAGAACGATCCCAAGGTGATCCACGGCTTCTACGAGGCCTACTGGGTGCACAACCGACCCGTGAGCGACGAGGCCACGATGCGCGACGTGCTGAGCGCCGCAGGCCACGACCCCGACACGATCCTCGCTCGCCTCGGCGAAGCCAAAGACGAGCTGATCGCCCGCACCGACCGCGCCATCGCGCTGGGCCTCTTCGGCGCGCCCGCGTACCAAGTCGGCGACCGCTTCTACTGGGGACAAGACCGCGCCCACTTCGCCGAGGCCGCGCTCACCGGAAAGCCCACGCCCCTTCCCGGCACCCCAGCGCCCGACACCAAGCCTTCCAAGGAGCACACCCTCGAGGTCTTCTGGGACTTCAGCTCCCCGTTCTCGTATCTGGGTGTCACCCAGGTCGAGGCGCTGGCGAAGCGCACCGGATGCAAGGTGATCTGGAAACCCATGCTCCTCGGAGGTCTGTTCCGCGCCATCGGGATGGCCGATCTCCCGCTCTCCACGTGGCCCGCGCCCAAGCAGCGCTACTACGCCAAAGACATGAACGACTGGGCCACGTTCTGGAACGTTCCCTTCGCCTTCCCGAGCCGATTCCCCACCAACTCGCTGAAGGCCATGCGCCTGTATCTCGCGCTCCCCGAAGAGGCGCGCAGCGCCTACCGCAACGCGACGTACGAAGCCTACTGGGCCAAGGACCGAGATCTCACCGACGACGCGGTGCTCGCCGAGCTGCTCGGCGAGAACGCCGAGGCGGCGGTCGCCGCTGCTGCGACGAGTGAGGTCAAGAACGTGCTGAAGGTGAACACCGAGGAAGCCGCCAAGCGTGGTGTCTTCGGCGCGCCGACGTTCATCGTCGATTCCGATCAGCTCTTCTGGGGACAAGACCGCATCGGTCTGGTCGAAGCCGCGCTCACCAAGTGAGCCTCCGCCTCGTCGTGCTCCCCGGCGCGCCCGACCGGGAGCACCTGAAGATCGAGCGTCACGGACAGACCCTCACCCGTCGCGGGCTGCTCGAAGCGCTGGCCGAGGACGCCAGCGTCCGCGCGTTCTTCGACGCGACGCTCGCCGCGCGCCGATTCGCGTCCTTCTTCTGGGAGATGCCGCCGCTGAGCGACGCGACGGCAGAGCGCGACGCGGAGATGGTCATCGTCGAGGCGCGGGCCCTGGCCGCCGTGCGACCCGACGAGCACTCGTTCGCTGCGCAGTTCGCCGCGGCGCGCCCGGCGCCGGTGACCGCATTCACCAACCTCGGCGCCGACGCGACGCTCATCGTCCCGACGCCGATCTCAGAGCCCACCGCATACGGCCACCTCGCGGCGTTCTGCCGTATGGCGCCCGCGTCCCAGCGCGACGCGCTCTGGCAGCTCGTGGGGCAGACCGCGACTCGCCAGCAGGGGCCGCGGCCGCTCTGGATCAGCACGGCGGGTCTCGGTGTCGCCTGGCTGCACGTGCGGCTCGACGCACGCCCGAAGTACTACCGACACGCGCCGTTCGCGAGCGAGCGCGGTTGAGGATCCGACGAGGTGACATCGTGCGTGTAGAAGGCAGCGTTCATCCCCGTTTCGTCCCCGTGCGGGACGAGCTCGTGCGCTCGTTCTCCAACGGAAGCGAGACCGGCGCGGGGCTCTCGGTGTGGCACGACGGCGAGCTCGTCGTCGATCTCTGGGGCGGCGTGCGCGACCGCGCGCGCAACCTCCCGTACGAGGCGGACACGCTGTCGACGTTCTTCTCGGTCACCAAGGGGATGGCGGCGATCTGCTTTCTCATGCTCGCGGACCGCGGGCTGTTCGACTACGACGCCCCGCTGAGCACGTACTGGCCCGCGTTCGCCGCGAGCGACAAAGAGACCATCACCGGGCGGATGCTCTTGAGTCATCGCTCGGGCCTGCTCGGCTTTCGCGAGCCGATCACCCTGCATCAGCTCGAGCACGCCCCCGACGACGTGACCGCCATCCTGGAGCGCGCCCGCCCGGTGTGGACGCCCGGCACCGATCAGGGCTACCACGCCGTGAGCTACGGGCTGTACGCGGCCGAGCTCTTCCGCCGCATCACGGGCGAGTCGATGGGTACGTTCTTTCGCCGCGAGGTCAGCGGCAAGCTCGGCGCCGACGTGTACTTGGGTCTGCCGGAAGAGCTCGAGTCGCGCGTCGCCACGGTCTATCCGCTGACGACCGCGGAGCGCCTGACCGTCGCCCTCCCCGACATCCTGCTCCGCGCGGGCGCGGAGGCCCGCATCATGATGTCGGTGATCAACAAGGGCGACAGCCTGCTCGCGTTCGCCGAGCCCCACGAGCTCGGCGCGAGCGGCATCGATCGCTTCAACACCCGCCAGGTGCACAAGCTCGAGCTCCCCTGGGCCAATGCGCTCGGCAGCGCCCGCGGCCTCTGCCGGGTGTATGCCGCGCTCGCCAACGGAGGGAGCATCGACGGAGTCACGCTGGTGAAGCCCGGGATGCTCGAGGCGCTGAAGGAGCGGCAGTCGTGGAGCTCGCGGGATCGCGTCCTGCATCGGCCGATGGGCTGGAGCCTGGGATTCGTCAAGGAGGCACCAGGGGTGTTCTCGACCCACAGCACCACCAGCTTCGGACACCCAGGGATCGGCGGCATGCTCGGGTGGTGTGACCCGGAACGGAAGCTCGCGATCGGCTATCTCACGGTGAAGATGGCCCACGAGGTGCGGTCGCCGAGGGCGCTCTCGCTCTGCCGCATCATCGACGCCTGCGTCGGCAGCTGAGATCGAGCCGCGCTGCAGCCGGAGCGGAAGGTCTCCCGGAGGGTCCGCGGCCGGCTATCCTCGCGGCCTCCCATGAACCACCTCGTGCCTTCGGTCGCGCTCGCTCTGTTGGGTCTGTCGGGCGCGTTCGGCGCGGGCTGCGGAGGCGGTGAGGCGCCCATCGACGCGCCCGATCCCAGCGTCGACGCGCCGACGATCGACGCGCCGCCGCTGCCCGACGTACCGCCGGTCATGGGCCTGGCCGAGGGCGTGACCCTCGATGGGCTGGCGCTCTTTCAGGGGGTCCGGGTCGAGCTGGCGGACGAAGGCGCTCCGGTCGCGCGGCGCAACGCGCCCGTCGTCGCGCTGCGGCAAGCCGTGGTCCGGGCGTACGTGACCGTGACCGGGAATCGCGAGGTCACCGGCGAGTGCGCGACGGCGGCCGAACCGTCGCCATCCATCGCGACACCCGCGCGCTCTCCGGGACGTCCAGCGACGATCGCCCGAGCAGCGTGCTCTCGTTCACCATCCCCGCCGCGCAGATGACGGAGACCGCGAGTCTGAGCGTGCGCCTCGTGGATCCGAGCGGTCCCACGCCCACCGGCGATCATCCTGCGCGCCTGCCGCGCGACGGCGGACCGCTCGCGATCGGGGCCCAGGACGACGGTGGAGGCCTGCACCTCGTGCTGGTCCCGCTGCGCTACGACAACGACGGCAGCGGTCGCCTCCCCGACACCAGCAATCCTTGGCTGCAGACCCTGCGGGATCTCTTCACCTCGCTCTATCCCTTGGTCGACGTCGAGATCACGATTCACGATCCCATCCCCTGGAATCGCTCGCTCACGTTCACCGGCAACGTGGACTTCGGGGCGATCAACGGGATGCTCCGGGATCTGCGCGACACCGACGGCGCGTCGCCCGAGAGCTACTACTACGCGCTGATCGCGCCGGCGACGAGCTTCTCCGCGTACTGCGGCGGCTCGTGCGTGACCGGGCAGAGCTACGTCGTCGACGACCCCGACAGCGACAGCTTCCGGGTCGGCAGCGGCGTCGGGTTCGGCACCGAGAGCTCGGCGTGGACGGCGATGCACGAGATCGGACACGAGTTCGGTCGCTACCACGCGCCGTGCGACACCTCGGGCGCGGACTCCGGCTATCCGTACGCGGGCGGCGACATCGGGGTGTGGGGCTACGACGCCCGCAGCAGCACGTTCCTGCCGCCCGACACCACCGACTTCATGGGCTATTGCGACGAGCAGTGGGTGAGCGACTACACCTGGTCTGCGTTGTTCGAGCGGACGATCGCGGTCAGTCCCTTGGTGTCGCTGGACGCGCGCGTGCCCTCGCTCTTGGTGCGGACCGGTGGGGAGGTGGGGCCGGTGGTGGTGGGGGCGCGCAGCGTTCGCCCGCCCCGCACGCGGCACGAGGTGTTCTATCGCTACCTCGATCGACGCGAGCGCAGCGTCACGTTCGACCGCGCCCCGCAGATCGACGCGTCGCACGGAGGCGAGCACCTGATGGTCTTGCCCGCGCCGCCTCACGACGCCGTCGCCGTCGAGCTGGACGGCGAGCACATCTCGCTCGCGGACTGAAGGTCGCTGGGCCCCGAGCACCGATCGCGATCGAGCCCGGGCGACATCGAGGCTCAGGATGGCGAAGCCGCCCCGCCGAGGCGCGCTCTCGCCTGCGCCCCGCGCGCCTCGTAGCGCTGCCCGCACGCCGCGCTGAGATCGTCCAGCCCGCGCCGCGCGAGGACGTCGACCGCGAGCTTCAGCGCGGCGCGCTCGTTCGGGCCGTCGTGCGGCACCCGATCGAACGCGGCGCACATCGCCTCGACCTCTCGGCGCGTCGCCTCGTCGTCGTCGAGCAGCGCAGACGCCAGGGCCAGCGGGATGCGCAAGCCCGTCGTTCGCCACGCCTCGCCGAGCGCCTCGACGCTCCGCAGTCGCACCTCGATCACGTCCCGACCGACCTCGGCGGGCTCGCGCAGCGTTCCGTCGTCGGTGTCGCCGCTGTCGGCCGCGAGCACCGCGTCGGCCAGCGCCGTGAGCTCGAGGAAGGCGCGCATCTCGCTCGCGACGTGCTGGTGATCGACGTCGAGCGCGCCGGCCGCCGCACGCTCGAGCCACGCGAGCCGATCGCGCGCCTGCCCCAGATCGCCGAGCAGGATGAGCAGCTCGATCAGCCCGAGCACCGCGATGCGCACCCGCGCCGGGATGGCCGTGCGCTTGGCGTGCCGCTCGCACTCGAGCCGCATCTGCAGCGCCGCGCGGAGATCCCCGCGGAGCACCTCGATCTCGGAGAGGCGATGACACGCCCGCACCGCGTCGAGCGATCCCTCGGTGTCGACCGCGTCCATCGTCGCGGCGCGCACCGACCGCGCGAGCGCCTCCGCGACGTCGTAGCGGTCCTCGTAGTACGCGACGTCGGCGAGCACGGCGTCGCAGCGCACCGCGAGCGCGTCGTCGCCCGTAGCCACCGCGACCGCGCGCGCGTCGTCCAGCGCGGCTCTGGCCTCCGCGTAGCGCGAGGCGAGGTAGTGCATGTTGCCCGCGCTCAGCGCCAAGAGCGCGCGGCGCGACGTCCGCCCCTCGGCGACCGCGGTCCGCTCCCAGCCCTCGGCCGTCTCGAGGTAGCTCGCCGCGGTCGCGGCGTCCCCGTTCCACGCGGCGCGATCGACCGCGTGAAGCAGCCGGTCCCACGCCGTGTCTTCGCGACCGGCGCGCCAGAGCAGGTCCGCGACCGCGTACGCGACGTCCGATCGATCCTTGCCGAGCACCGCTTGCAGACCGTTCGCCGTGTCGAAGAGCACCCGCTTGCGATCCGCGCGCTTGGCGAGGCGCGCGAGCAGGTTCTCCTGCACCAGGCCGTGCTCGAAGCCGAGCTGCCCGTCCTCGGCGCGCAGCAGCCCCGCGAGCACGCCGCGGTCGAGCACGTCCGACATGCGCTCGCGCGCGTCGGGATCCGGGCTCGACGCGCGCAGCGTCGCCTCGTCGAAGGACGCGCCGAGCAACGCGGCGCGCAAGAGCACACCCTCTGCGGCCGACGCGTGTGGACCGAACGCCGCGAGCATCCGATCGATCCGCGCATCGAGCGCGGACGTCGGCGGTCGCAGTGCGAGCGCGCTCGCGACCGTGTGGCCCGGCGCCATGCACAGGCCCTCGGACGACGGAGCGAAGAAGCCCACCTCGAGCCAGTCGTGGATCAGCTGCAGCAAGAGCAGCGGCGAGCCGTCGATCGACGCGGCCAGTTCGTCCGCGAGCGCAGGGCTCAGCGATCCCGCGTCGCGCGCCAGCGCGCTGCGCGCGCCGATGTCGAGGGGCCCGAGCGTCCTCACGGTCACCCGCGGGTGGGTGAGGATCGTGGAGAGCCGCCGGCGCACCGCGGTGTGCTCCGCGGTCGAGGAGCGCAGCGTCGCCACCAGGAGGATCGGCGCGCTCCCTTCGTCGAGCAGCGCTCGCACCATCTCGATCGCGCCGTCGTGCGCCCAACCGAGATCGTCGATCCACAGGTAGAGCGGCGCGTCGCGGCTCGCCGCGCGCAGCACGCGGCG
Source organism: uncultured Sandaracinaceae bacterium (assembly GCA_964480175.1). GTDB lineage: Bacteria > Myxococcota_A > Polyangia > Polyangiales > Sandaracinaceae > CAYZQM01. The sequence goes on along the minus strand of CAYZQM010000116.1, from coordinate 9,022 downwards.
ACACAGATCGATCACCTGCGCGCGCGTCGGCAGCGTCGTCTGGCTCGGTGAGAGGAACGCGTGGAGCCGCGCCGCGTCGATCTGCGGATCGCGCGCCGCGAGCCACGCGTAGCAGCTGGGGTCGCGCGTGGGCGGGCCGACCAAGCGGGTGAGCAAGTGGCTCAGCCCGCCGCCGAGACCGACGCCATCGAGCTCGTAGGCGACGGCCGCGCCCTGCATGAGCCCTTGGCGCTCGACCTCCGAGAGCCCCCACCGCGCGACCCGCGACTTGCCGATGCCGGGCTCTCCCAACAACACCAGGAGGCGCACATCACCCTGCGCGCGCACCTCGTCCACCAAGCGCGAGACGCACGCGCGCTCGTCGTCGCGCGCGACCAGCGCCTGCTCTCGCAGCCGCACGAGCGTCGTGCCGAAGCGCGGATCGTCCGTCGCGGGCAGGCGGCCGAGGGCCTCGATGCTGGGGCGCGGCGGGACGACCACGCCGGCCTCATCGGTCGCGCGGGTCGCGGGGATCCGCTGCGAGCGCGGGCTCTCTTGCGGCGACGCGACCTCTCGCGACCGATCGCCGGAGACCTCGCTCGAGACGACCGTCGGCGCGCTCGTGTGGTGCTTGCGGAGCAGCGGGCGCGAGGAGATCGAGCGCACGCCCACGAGCCCCCGATCCTCGACCTGCGACGACAGGTGCGAGAGCTCGCGGCGCACCGCGGCTGCGAAGCGCGGTCTTGCCCGCGGCTCGGGCGCGAGCAGCGCGTCGATGAGCGCGTGCAGTCCGGGGGGCACGGTGAGCCCCTCGCGGACCAGCGGCGCGTCCACGCGCGCGTGCGCCATCTTCTGATCGAGCAAGAACGGCAGCGCGAGCGAGTCGTCGAAGGGCGAGCCGCCGCGCACCACGTGGTGGAGGATCACGCCGAACGCGTAGAGGTCGGTCCACGGGCCGATGTTGCGCATCCCCCCGAGCTGCTCGGGCGCCATGAACTCGGGCGTCCCGGCGATGGTCGTCTCGCCGCTCTCCTCGAGTGGATCGAGCACGGCCGCGATGCCGAAGTCCACCAAGCGAAGCGCGCCGTCCCGGTCGTCGATCAGCAGGTTCGGCGGCTTGAGATCGCGGTGCACCACGCCCGCCGCGTGCGCCGCGCTCAGCCCATCGAGCACCTCGAGCAGCGCGCGGCTCATGCGCGCCCAGCCCGGCCACCGATCGAGCCACTGCTCGAGATCGTGGCCCGCCACCAGCTCCATCACGAGGAAGCCCACGCCCTCGTCCGTGCGACCGACGTCCAACAGCTGAGCGACGTTGGGGTGCCTCACCTTCGCCACCGCGCCCGCCTCGGCCAGCAGCTGACGCAGCGCCTCGGGGTCGGCGCGGCGCAGGAGCTTCACCGCCACCGGCAGGCCGGTCGGGCGATGGAGCGCACGAAACACGCTACCGAAGCCGCCTTCACCCAGCGGGGTCGAGAGCTCGTAGTACGCGGGCGAGGCCATCGGGCGCGAGAGTGTACGCCGGCTGCACGCGAGGAATTACCGCCAGAGATCGTCGGCGATCGCGCGGGCCACCCCATCGGCCAGGTTGCGGGCGACGCCGTGGCGCCCCGAGACCCCATTCATCAGCACGCTGAAGGCGACGGCCCGCCCCGGCTCGCGGCCGAGGACGTAGCCGCTCAGCGCGATGGCGTCGTTCAGCGTCCCGGTCTTGGCGCGCACGATGCGGGGCTCGGGCAGATCGGTCAGGCGACGCTCGAGGGTCCCGTCGACGCCGCCGATCGCGAGGTGCGCCACGAACTCGTTGCGCATCGCGGGGCTCTGGTAGACGTGACAGAGGAGCCTCACCAGGTGCGACGACGCGATGCGATTGCCTCGGAAGAGGCCCGAGCCGTTCACGACGGCGAAGGCATCTGCTTCGATGCCGAGCGCGGTGAGGTGCTCGGTGACCACGGCCACGCTGGTGTCGGTGGTGGCCGGGGTGCGGCGCGAGGCGCCGATCGCGCGAAAGACCATCTCGGCGACGTAGTTGTCGCTGTCCTTGCCCATCGCCTCGATCAGGTGGCTCAGCGGCGCCGAGCGATGCGAGGCGAGCAGCGGTCGATCGCCCGCCGCACCGAGGGTCACGCCCTCGCCGACCCGGATGCCCACCGCGCCGAGCACGTCGCGCATCACGTGGCCGGTCCAGTAGAGCGGGTTCTCGATGCGGCGCCGGTAGGTCAGCGCGCCGGTGCCGAGCGCGACCGAGCCGCGGAGGATCAGGCGCATGCGCTCGCCGCCGTCGCGCTGGTCCGCGATGATGTTCGGCGCGCTCCCGACCTCGCCCGTGGTGATCGCGTTGTCGAGATCGAAGTAGCCCGCGCCATCGAGGCGCACGCGGGCGGGCTCGCCGACGGCGGTGCCCGGCAGGATGCGCAGGCCGTAGGCCGCGGCGTCCACCGACACCGCGCCGGTCGCCGCGCGGAAGGGCGCGACCTCGCCGGGCTGCTGATCGAACGCGGGCGGCAAGAGCTGATCATCGAAGTAGCTCGCATCGACGATGAGGCGATCGACGCGCCGCACCCCGCGGTCCGCGAGATCCCGCGCGAGCTCGACCAGGTCGGCCTGGCGCAGCGAAGGATCGCCCAGGCCGCGGAGCACGAGCCCGCCCACCACCGCGTCGCCTTCGATGCGGCCGTAGAGGCCGGTGATCATGGCGTGATCGGCGCCGAGCACCTCGAGCGCGACGGCCGCGGTCACGAGCTTCTGGTTGGAGGCCGGGTTCAGCGCGGTGTCCGCTTGGTGCGCGAAGAGGACCTCGCCCGTCGCCGCGTCGGCGACGCTGATCGACACGCCCTCCCCGAGCCCCGCCTCGGCCACGAGCGCGCGCAGGCGGGTGTTCAGCGCGGCGTGATCTTGCGCCATCGAGCCGCTGGAGCCGAGCACGACGAGCAGCGGCGTGAGGAGAAAAGCCAGCGTGCGAATCGAGGAGGCCGTGCGCATGGCCCGCGGGCTAGCACGCCTTCCGGGCGCTTGGCACGCAGCGCCGTCTTGCTCGCCGCGCTGATCGCGTCGGGATGCGGCTCGGACGACCGCAGCACCTCCGACACGCTCGAGGTGCTCTTGCCCAGCGCGCCGATCGAGATCGATCCGCGCTTCGTGCTCGACGCGCAGGGGCTGCGGGTGTCGCGGCTGATCTTCTCGGGCTTGGTCGCCATCGATCCGTACACCCTCGAGGTCGCGCCCGAGCTCGCGGAGCGCATCGACGTCGATCCCTCGGGCACCCGCTACACCGTGATCCTGCGCGAGGGCCTCACGTTCGCCGACGGGAGCGCGCTGGATTCGAGCGACGTGCGCGCGACCTACGAGAGCTTGCGTGATCCCGATCTCGGCTCGCGCTTCGCCGAGACCTACGCGCGCATCACCTCCATCGAGACCCCCGATCCGCGCACGGTGATCTTCGCGATCGACGGGCCGCACGCGCCGTTCATGACGGACCTCGAGCTGCCCATCGTGCGCGAAGAAGATCGCGCGACGCACCTGCACCTCGACGCGATCGGCTCGGGCCCTTATGCGCTCACGAGCGCGAGCGAGCGCTCGATGCTCCTGCTCGGGCGCAGCGAGTACTTCCGACCGGTGCGCACCCCGCGGGTGCATCTGCTGGTGGTGCGCGACGAGAGCACCCGCGCGCTGCGCATGCTGAGCGGCTCCGCGGACGTCGCGCCCTTCGCGATCGCGCCGCTCTCGATTCCGTCCTTCGAAGCGGATCCGCGCTTCGAGGTGACCTCCGCGCCGGGCCCCGGCACCGCGTACCTCGCGTTCCAGACCGAATCCGGACCGCTCGGGAGCCCGGCCGTGCGGCGGGCCTTGGGCCACGCGATCGACCGGGTCGCGCTGATGCGGAGCAAGTTCGGCGAGCGCGCGGAGCTGGCCTCGGGGTTCATCCCGACGGCGCACTGGGCGCACGTGGATCTGCCCAGCATCGACTTCGATCCCGCGCGCGCGCGCCAGCTACTCGACGAGGCGGGCTACCCCGATCCCGAAGGCGATGCGCCGCGCTTCTCGCTGCGGATCCGCACGAGCACCGACCGCACCCGCGCGGCGATCGCCCGGGCCATCGCGGCGATGTGGCGCGACGTGGGCATCGACGTCGAGGTCGCGACCAGCGAGGTCGCGTCGCTGCTCGCCGACCTCGACGCGGGACGCTTCGAGGTCGCGCTGATGACCCTACCGGAGGTCTTCGAGCCCCACGTGCTGCACTGGTTCTTCGCGAGCCGCCGCGGCGCCGATCGCCCCAACCGCTTCCGCTTTCGATCCGCGACGCTGGACGCCGCGCTCGAGGCGGGCCGCGTGGCGGTGGCGCAGAACGATCGCTACGCCGCCTACGAGACCGCCCAGCGCGTGCTGGCCGCCGAGCTCCCGGCCCTGCCCCTGTGGCACGAGCACGTCGTGGTGGTCGCCCGCACCGGGAGCGAGCTGAGCCCCCCGAGCGACGGACGCCTGGGCTTCCTAGCCCGCTGAGCAAAGAGCGACCGAAGCCCCGAGCCCAGCCCGCCCCCGAGCCCGAGCCCGAGCCCGAGCCCGAGCCCGAGCCTCGCGCCCGAGGGTGCGCAGCGCGACCCTCGTGAACGTGGTCGTGATCGTGGTCGTGAACGTGAACGATCTTCGACACTCCGCAGCGAAGTCATCAGCTCGCGCTTCCACGACAACCGCGAATCCTGCTCCTACCCCGATCGCCCTCGCGCCGCGGCATGCGAAGAGGGGCACGGCCGCGGGCCTCTGTCTCGGTCTCTGAGTCGGACGCGGGCGCGGGCGCGGGCGCGGGTCTCTGTCTCTGTCTCTGTCTCTGTCTCTGTCTCTGTCTCTGTCTCTGTCTCTGCCGACGGAACGCCGAACGGGGCACGCTCTCGCGCGCCCCGCTCAGCCTCCCTCGGCTCTCCCTCAGTACCCGTCGGCCGTCGTCATCGCCTCGTCGTAGTAGCCCCGCACCTCAGCCTCCATCGCGGCGGGGGCGGCCGCGGGAGCGTCGGGGGCGATGGAGGGCAGGTAGCTGTCGAGCACCCGCATGCTCTCCGCGCGGCGGCCCATCTCCTCGTCGTCGCTCGCGTACACCCGGGCTTCGGCCGCGGCCGACGCGAGGATGGTGCGGGCGCGGTCGACCTCGCCGCCGCGGGCCAAGCGGATCGCTTCCACGGTCACCGCTGCGGCCGTCATGCGCGCGGCGTCGCGCTCCACCGAGACGTCGCGGCCCGAAGCGAGCTCGCCCTCGTCGGCCGTGGCCCGCGCGCCGAGGAAGAGCCGACGCTCGAAGTGACCGGCGTCGAAGGCCGCGTCGTCGAACGTCATCACGGCGTCCATCAGCTCGACGGCCGCACCCTCGCGGCGACCCTCGACGCTCATGCGCACCAAGAGATCGCGGCTGTCGCCCTCGGAGAGATCCCCGACGTTCACGTAGACGCGCCCGTTCGCCTCGCTGATGGTGGGGCCCGCGACGCTCTGGATCGTCACGCCGGGGCCGGGGCGCAGCTCGACGAACACGTTGCGCGCGACGGTGCGGGCCATGTGCAGCACCTCGTCGCGGAACACCGTGGCGACCTCGGACGAGTCGGCGACGTAGTGGAAGCGCCCACCGCTCGCGGTCGCGACGTCACCGAGGAGCACCTCGTCGTAGTCGAGGCCCAAGCCCAGCGCGGTCACGGCGATGTGCCGCTCGCCCGCGGCCTGCGCGAGCGGGCGCACCATCGCCGGATCGTTGGGCACGCCGTCCGAGAGCAGCACCACGCGGTTGATCCCGCGCGCGTCGAAGTAGCGCGTCACCTCCTCGAGCCCGGCCTGAAGACCCCCGCTCAGATCCGTGGTCCCGCGCGCCTCCATGCGGTCGATGCGCGCGCGGATGTCGTCGAGCTGGCTCTCGTCGATGAGCGTCGAGGGCAGGAGCAGCTCGGTCTCGCTGTGGAAGACGACGACCGAGAGCCGATCGCCCGCTCGTAGCGAGTCGAGCAGCGCGGCCGTCGCGGCGCGCGCGTCCGCGATCGGCTGGCCCTCCATCGAGCCCGAGGTGTCGACGACCAGCGCGACGTTGATCGGCGGGCGGTTCGCGCCGACGACCGAGTGCGCGTCGATGCGGACCCGCGCGACCATGTCGCTCGCGGTGCCCGAGGGCACGTAGCGGTTCCCCAGCGTCGCGGCGAGCTCGAGGATGTTGGGGTCCTCGCCGCTGGGGCGCACCGCGGCCGCGCCGCAGCCCTCGCTGACCACGGCGCTGGCGATGAGACCGCCGAACAAGAGCGCCGCGGTGAGCGAGCGGGTGATCTGTCGAGAGCCGGAGAAAACGTCGTTGAGCGCGCGGAAAGGCATCTGTCCTCCTGAGACCAAAAGTCCGCGACGTCCCTGCCGGTGCCGGGCGCTCCCACAACGAAGGGAGCGAGCGGCGCGGCGGGAGGCGTCGAAGTGCGTGTTGGGCCCGTTGAACGGACGGCCGCGCGATTCGATCTGCGGTCCCCCCGTCGAGTCCGCGAACGAGGCCTACTCGAGGATCCGCCAGGTCACGTCCGGGCGAACCTCGAGGTGGACGTGGTTGCGGTGCGCGCGGTCGTGGTGCGGAGTGAGGACCACCTGAAAGAGCCCGGACGCCGACGCCGCGCACACGACGCGGCGCACCCGGCGCTGGTGGTCGGACTCGCCCTCCATGCTCACGCAGGGCGATGCGCCCGCCGCCGCGTTGGCCCAGTCGTCCTCGACCGAGAAGCTCGTGCCGTCGTCGAACTCGAAGTGCGAGACGTCGATCGCCATCGCCGCCGCGTGGCCGCTCGCGCGACGCGTGCCCGCGACCCGCGCGCCGTGCCGGTAGATCGACATGTGCGAGAGCGCGCGGATCCCGTCCGCGCGCAGCGTCCCGGCCCAGCGCGAGAGCGCGGCGATCAGGGTGCAGTCGGTGACGTCGTGCTCGGTCGGGCGGCCGCTGCGGGGTCGGATGACGACGCCGCGCACCTCGGCGAAGCGGAGCGGAGTCGCGATGCCGGCGCCGGTGGCGGTCTCGAAGGAGACGTCGCGCCGCCGCAGATCCGCGAGGCAGGCTTCGTCGCGAGGCAGCTCCTCGCGGCCTGAACCTTCGCTCAGGTCGCAGTCGTCGCCGACGTCGGTCGGTAGGTCGTCGGCCGTGTCGCGGGCCGCACGCGCGAGGCTCTCGGGATCGGTCTGTGCGCCCGAGGATCCGGAGAATCCTTGAAGGAGCGCCAAGAGGCCGGCCACGTAGATCCACCGGGCTTTCACCCCGGGATCTTGGGCCGGGGCGTGCTCCTCACGCAAAGAACTGGGTCGTTCTCGCGGCCTTCTGGCACACCCCGGCATGGAACGATGGTTGCTGCGTACCCTCGTTCGCGTCTCTCGTCCTCGGCTCGATCTCGCTCCTCGGCTCCTCTCGGAGGCTCTCTCATGCGCTCCTCGTCCCTCTCGCCGCGCCTCTCGCTCGCGCTCTTGATCACGGTGCTGCCCGCGTGCGGCCGCACCCAGCTCGACGACTTCGCGGACACCGATCCCCGCGACGTCCCCGGTCTCGACGGAGGGATCGACGCGCCGCTCGACACGCCGGACGCGGGACGTGACGCCCCCGACGCGCCGGGCGAGTGCGCCGTCGACCGCGACTGCGACGACGGAGTGTTCTGCAACGGCGTCGAGGCCTGCGTGGACGGGACGTGCTTCTTGGGTGCGCCGATCCTGTGCGACGACGGGATCGGCTGCACCGCCGATCGCTGCGTCGAGGAGGCGCGAAGCTGCGAGTCGATCCCCGACTCGTCGCGCTGCCCGACCGGCATCTGCGATCCCGTGGTGGGCGGCTGCGTGGTCGTCGCGTGCATGACCGACGGCGAGTGCGACGACGGCTTCGTGTGCAACGGGCGCGAGGTCTGTGTGGACAACGTCTGTCGCCCGGGCCTGAGCATGCCGTGCGACGACGGCATCGACTGCACGGTCGATGGCTGCAGCGAGCTCGTGGGTGGCTGCACCCGCACCCCGGTGGACCTGCGCTGCAGCGACGGCGCGTTCTGCAACGGCGCCGAGCGCTGCACCCTGATGGGCTGCGTGGCGGGCACCCCGACCCGCTGCGACGACGGAAACGCCTGCACCATCGACGCGTGCGACGAGGCCAGCCGCTCGTGCCGCTTCACCGATCGCGACGTCGACGGCGACGGCTTCGTCGCCGTGGGCTGCGGCGGACGCGACTGCAACGACATGAACCGGGCCATCTTCCCGGGGGCGCCCGAGGTCTGCCGCGACGGGGCCGACAACAACTGCGACGACCGCACCGACTGCGCGGACCTCACGTGCTTGCGCATGCCGGAGTGCATGGACTGCGTGCCCGAGGTCTGCAGCGACATGCTCGACAACGACTGCGACAGCCTCACCGACTGCGCCGATCCCGACTGCGTCGGCGCGCCGGGCTGTGAGATGTGCACGCCCGAGGTCTGCGTCGGCGGCGCGGACGAGGACTGCGACGGCTTCGTCGACTGCGGCGACACCGACTGCATCGGACACCCGGCGTGCGACGTGTGCGACGTGCCGGAGCTGTGCAGCGGGATGATGGACGAGGACTGCGACGGCTTCGTCGACTGCGACGACGCGGACTGCATGGGCGCGCCCGAGTGCGAGGTCTGCGTTCCGCGTCCGGAGATCTGCACCAACGGGGTCGACGACGACTGCGATCTGCTGGTGGACTGCGCCGATCCCAGCTGCGCCGCGAGCCCCGCGTGCGGCTGCGTGCCGCGTCCGGAGATCTGCACCAATGGGGTCGACGACGACTGTGATCTGCTGGTGGACTGCGCCGATCCCAGCTGCGCCGCGAGCCCGATCTGCGGCTGCACGCCCCGGCCCGAGGTCTGCTTCGACGGGATCGACAACGACTGCGATCTGCTCGTCGACTGTGATGATCCGAGCTGCGCGCGTGATCCCTTCTGCCGGGTGTGCGTGCCCGAGGACTGCGACAACGGGCTCGACGACGACTGCGACGGTCGCACCGACTGCTCCGACGTCGACAGTTGCACGGGCGATCCCGCGTGTGACGTCTGCACCC
>CAYZQM010000115.1:10792-19670 GCA_964480175.1 uncultured Sandaracinaceae bacterium | reverse complement strand
GGGGTGCGCATCACGGTGGCGATCGCGACGAACCGGCTGACGATCGGGCAGATCATCCGCGCGACCGATCGCTTCCTCGCGGAGCGAGCCCCATCGCACTGGCGGCCGCAGCGCGGCAACGTGCGCTGGTCGCTCGACGCGAGCGCGCTGGGCCCGGGCTACGGGCACCCGACCGCGGAGTCGATCGAGGCGATCGAGGTGGTGCGGCGGCTCACCGGCGCGCCCGGCGAGGTGACCTACAGCGGCAAGGCGCTGGCGGCGCTGCGCCGCATCGTGCGGGCCCACCCGGGCCAGAACGTGCTGCTGTGGAACACGCTCTCGACCCCGCGCCCGGTCCCCGGCCCCGACGCCCGCAGCAAGGTGCCCCCCTCGCTGCAGTTCATCCTCGATGCGCCCGAGGTGGCCTGACGTCACCGTTCGTTGACGCGCAGGGAGCGGATCGCCTACAAGATCGACGCGCCCTTGCATGGAAGACCCGGTCGGCATCGCCTGTGGTGTCTGCGACACCCTCGCCCCCATGGATGGCGCTTGGTGCCCCTCGTGCGGCAACAATCTCTCGTTCTTTTCACTGACGGGCCGGGCTAGCATCCCCGGCGCCGGATCGATGCCGCAGAGCGGCACCGTTCCTTTGAGTCCGGGTCCCAGCGAGGAGCCGGAGATCCTGATCGACGTCGGAATGACAGCGCCCGTGGGCTTCCCTGCACCCTCTCCGGATGCAGGGAGCGCGAGCGCGATGGAGGAAGCTGTGGAGCAAGCTCGTTACTACGTCTGCGCGGAGTGCTCGTCGCCGGTTCCCCCGGGTCACAAGTTCTGCGGCGGCTGCGGCGCCACGGTCCCGCCCGACGCGCTGGAGCGCAAGGTCGAGTACTTCGGCACCATGCAGGCGCCGGGCAAAGCGCGGCTGATCCTGATCCGCGGCACCGACGGCACCGACGGCCTCAGCTACCTCTTGCAGGGCACCGAGCACGTCGCCGGCCGGACCAGCGCGCAGATCCCGTTCCCCAACGACACGTGGATCAACGACCGCCACGCGAACTTCATCTACCGGGGCGACAAGCTCGTCATCCGCGACGAAGGCAGCATCAACGGCGTGTACGTGCGGGTGAAGGGCTCCGTGCCGCTCTCCCCGGGCGACTACTTCCTGTGCGGCGAGCAGGTCTTCCGCGTCGAGTCGACGCCGCGCGACACCTCGGGCCCCGAGCCCGATCAGACCTACTTCTACTCGTCCCCCAAGCGGCCCACGCCCTTCCGCATCGTGCAGGTGCTGCGCGGCGGCGCCGACGGGATGGTCTACTGCGCGCGCGACAACAACGTGCACGTCGGCCGCGAGGACAACGAGATGAACTTCCCCGATGACATCTACATGTCGGGGCGCCACGCGCGGATCGAGATGACCGCCGACGGCAAGTTCACCCTGCACGACGTCGGCTCGCGCAACGGCACCTACGTGCGCATCCGCGACGAGCGCGAGCTCGCCCACGGCGACTACCTCTTCATCGGCCAGCAGCTCCTGCGCGTCGAACAGACGAGCTGACGAAGCACCCGCGCGAGCGCCGGTGCACGACGTCGCCTTCAACGGGTGACGCGGCCCACGACGATCGGGGTCACGACGTAGCCTTCGCTCTCGGTGCCGAACCATCCGTAGTGGGTGCCTCGGCCTTCGGCGTCGGTGAGAAACACGATGGTGCCCATGCCGAAGCCGCCGTCGGGATCGTCCCGGCGCGAGTCGTCTTGGTGGCCCAGCGACGTCGCGTCCGCGATGCGCACCGCGTACGCGTTGCCCAGCGCCGGGATGGCGATCGGCGCGTTCACCACGAAGCCCACGTGCCCGGTGTTGCGGCTGGGAAAGCCCCGGGGGCGGCGCCACGCGAAGAGATCGCCAGGGCCCACCTCGGCGATGCTCGCGAGGCGCTGCCAGCCGCCCCGGCTGCGGCCCGTCGGCGCGCGCTCGATCGCGCGCACGAAGTCGCGGGCCACCGGCCGCTCGCGGGTGATCCCGCGCATCGCGCCCGGCGCGCTCCGGCGCAGCACCCACGCGGCCATGCCGGAGCAGTCCCAGCGGTAGCGCCCCTCGCTCGCGCGCACGTCGGTGGTGTGCTGGTAGACGGTGTCGACGACGCTCGCGCGGATCTCGGCGAGCACCGCCATCGTTCGCTCGGCCGCGGTGCTCGCGGGATCGGGCGCGGCCCCGAAGCGCGGCGCGGGCGGCAAGGGTCCGTCGGTGGGCGCCGGCACGATGGGCCAGGGCACGCCCTCGTACGTGCCGACCTCGAAGCGCCGCGCGCCTTCGCTCTGCGCGCTCGCGTGCGTGAGCAGCGCGGCGGCGATGAGGAGCGAGGCGAGGGCGGAAAAGAGCTTGGGCATCACGGACAGGTGCAGACGTCGTCGAAGTGCAGGGGTTCCACGTGGCTCGCCCCGCAGTGGGTCCCAGAGAGCATGCGCGAGCCGGATGCCCGAGGGGAATGGATGCTGCTACACGACGCGGGTGCGCCTCATTGGGCCAGCTCGATCGCTCGTGCTCGTCGCGGTGCTGTGCGCCGGCTGTCCTCCGCCCGACGACGAGTTCACCGGCGACGCGGGCCCTCCGGAGCTCTCGGTCGGCACGGGCGAGACGATGTTCGAGCCGGTGATGAACGGCGACGAGCTCGAGCTGGTCTTCGGGCCGCAGGGCGGCTGGCACGTGATCGTCTCGAGCCGGATGAGCGGCGTGGATCCCGATGGGGCCACGCTGAGGGTCGAGGTGATCGACGCGGAATCGGACGAGGTGCTCGCGCAGATCTCGCTCGCGCTCCTGGCGCGCCGCCTCGATCGCTCGGGGCCGAGCTGGTTCAAGCTGAACGACTTCTTGATCTTCGACATCGCGGGCCCCAGCGAGGTGATCGATCGCGACGTGATCGTGCGAGCCCACCTCACCGCGGGCGACATCGCGCTGACGGACGAGCGCGCGGTCACCATCGTCGATCGCGAGCCCTGAGCGCCGTCAGCGGAGCGACTCGATCGCGTCGAGCAGGGCGCGGGCCTTCAGATCGGTCTCCTCCACCTCGCGATCGGGATCGCTGGCCTCCACGATCCCACCGCCTGCGAAGTAGGTGAGCGCGCCCGCGTCCTGAGCGGTGGGTGCGCTCGCTCGTCGCAGCTCGGCGGTGCGGATCGCGACCGCGAGCGAGAGGCTCCCATCCCAGCCGATCATGCCGAGCGCGCCGGTGTAGAAGCCGCGCGCGCGCGACTCGAGGCGCTCGACGTGCTCGATGGCCGCGAGCTTCGGCGCGCCGCTGATGCTCGCGGGCGGGAAGGTCGCCTCGAGGATCCGATCGATGCTCGCGTCGGCCCGGAGCTTCCCCTCGACGACCGACACGAGGTGCGACAGGCGCGCGTAGGGCTCGACGGCGAAGAGCGAGGGCGTGCGCACCGAGCCGTCTTCACACACGCGCCCCAGATCGTTGCGCACCAAGTCGACGATCATCGTGTGCTCGGCGCGCTCCTTCTCGGATCCGAGGAGCGCGCTCGCGGCGTCGGGGCGCACGTCGATCGTCCCCTTGATGGGCCGGCTCTCGATCCGCCCTTCGGGGTCGATCGACAAGAAGCGCTCCATGGTGCGCGCGATCAGCGTGATGCCGTCCGGGCCCTCCAGCACAGCTCCGAGCGGCACGGGGCTCGCTGCGCGCATCGCCAGCGCGAGCGCCATCGGCTCGCCTCGGTAGCGGCCCGAGAACGGGCGCGCGAGGTTCACTTGGTAGAGGTCCCCGCGCCCGATCGCCTCGAGCGCCTCGCGGATGCGGGCGCGGTGCGGTGCGGGCGGCTCGACGTCGGTGATCTCGACCGCGATCGACGGGGCAGGGCGGGTGACGGGGCGCGCCGCCTCCTCCATCGCGCGCTCGAGCGCGGCCTCGTCGCTCGCCCCGAAGCGCGCGAGCTCGGTGTCGTGGTCGTAGACCATCGCAGCCGCGTGGCTGCGGGCCCAGCACACGATGGTGCTCGGCGCGCGGGTGAGCCGAGGCGCAGCGCGCACCCCGAGCGCGCGGGCGCACGACCAGGTGGCGTCGTACGCGATCGCGACGCTCGCGCGCATCGCCTCGGGCGCGCCGACGAACGACGCGGGCGCGAGGCGGAGCGGCGCGAAGGGATCCCCGTCGGACAGCCGCGTGATCGTGAGCGTGCTCGGGCCGAAGCCGAGGTGCGATCGCCGCCCCAGCGGTCCGCGCCCGCTGCCGTCGAGCCAGCTCAGGCCGTCGCCGCGCTTGCGGATGGCGAGCGCTTCGAACGCAGCCGCAGAGAGACGGAGCTCGTGGGACGAGGGCACGCGCGCGTCTTTACTGACCGTGCCCGCCGCAGTAAAGCGCGCGCTCTCGATGAAGCGCCCCTCGATCCTCTCCCTCGCGCTGCTGGCCCTCGTGCTCGCGTGCGCTGCTTGCGGGAACGAAGCCCGCCCCGCGTTCTTGGTCCGCCTCATCGATGGGCAGGGCGTCAATCCGGTGCCCGATCTGGAGGCGAACCTCACGGTCACGGCGCTGCAGGAGGGCGCGGGCGAGAGCTCCGACACCACCCGCATCCTCGACGGCGCCTTCGAGCTCGATCTGCCCATCGCGGCGTACGACTTGGGCACTGCGCTGGCCGCGGAGATCGATCCGGTGGGCGACAGCTCGCTGATCGGCGCCACCGTGGCCTTTGCGCCGATCGCCTTCACCAACGGGGAGGTGCACATCGTCATGGGCCGGCCGGGGACCTGCAGCGCGCTCACCGCGCCGCGCCTCGATGGCGCGCGTCTTCTGCCGGGTCTCGCGCTCGTCGGCGTGAACCTCTACGGGATCGGTGGCGAGCGCAGCGGAGGGACCGTGCGGGGCGTCGACGTGTTCTCGCCGCTCAACCTCGGCACGGACGCGTTCTCCGGTCCCGCAGGTGATCTCATGAGCGACGGCTTCGGTCGCACGCGGACCGCGCCCATCGACGACACGCTCTTCCTCGCCGTCGATGGCACGCACGCGGTCGTGTACGACGGCTTCCCCGGAAACGGGGACGTGCCGCGCGACGTCGCCGTGACCCTCTTCGGAGGTGCGGGCATCCTCTCGGCGATCACGTCGCTCGGAGGCGACGGGGTCGCGGTCGTCGGGGGACGCAACGGCAGCGGCGCCGTCGCCAGCATCGCGATCGTCCGCGGCGCCACCGACGTCGATCGCAGCCACACGCTCGCTCACCCACGCTCGGGCGCGAGCGCGCAGCGCTTCGGGCGAGGCATCTTGGTCGCGGGCGGTCAGGCCGACGGGGAGCCGCTCTTCGAGTGGATCTCGATCGACGGCACCGTCGCGGACGTGACCTTCGGTGAGGGCATGCCGCCCCGCAGCGGCGGCGCGCTCGTCGTGAGCCCCGGCGGCGCGAGCGCGTTCTACTACCTGGGTCGCGCGAGCGATGGCAGCCTGCCGACCGAGACGTACCTCATCACCGGGTGTCCTGCGGCGTGCAGCGCGACGCTCGCCGATCCCGCCGCGAACCCGCGCGCCGAGCCCGCGATGGCCGGCCGCGTCGCCGCGACCGTGGTGCTGGGCGGCGACGGTCCCGCGGGCGTATCCGCCACGCTCGAAGAGGTCCGCTTCGTCGGCTCGAGCGTGACCGTCGCCCAGCTGGGCGATCTCTCCTCGGCGCGCGCGGACACCGTCGCGGTCGCGTTGGGTGGCGGCACGGTGCTCGTCGCGGGCGGCCAAGGATCGTCGGGCGTCCTCGACACGATGGAGCTCTGCTTCCCCGAAGAGCTCGAGCCCCTCGTCGTCCCCGAGAGCCGATGAGAGCAGGTCGAGCATGAGCGCCGCGCGCCCCGAGGTCGGACCCCTGCGCCGCGCCGTCGGCAAGACGTGGCTCACCCTCTTCGGCTGGAAGGCCGAGGGCCCGCTGCCCGAGGGCGTCGACAAGGCGGTCTTCGTCGCCGCGCCCCACACCTCGAACTGGGATGGCCCGCACATGCTGGCGATCGCCTGGACGCTCGGGGTGCCGCTGCGCTGGATGGGAAAGAAGGAGCTCTTCCGCTTCCCCTTCCGCACGTTCCTGCGCGCGGTCGGCGGGGTGCCGGTCGATCGCAGCCAGGCATCCAACGTGGTCGAGGACGTCGCTCGCGCGTTCGACGAGGCCGACGCGATGTACCTCGCCATCGCGCCGTCGGGGACGAGGCGGGGCAAGGATCGCATCAAGAGCGGCTTCTATCGGATCGCGCAGCGCGCGGACGTGCCGCTGGTGCTCGGCTACCTCGACTACGCCGAGCGCCGCGGCGGCTGTGGTCCGGTCCTTCAGCCCACGGGCGACATCGCGCGCGACATGGAGGCGCTGCGCGCGTTCTACGCGACGGTCGCGGCGCGCCATCCGGATCGCGTCGCTCCGATGCGGGTGCGCGAAGAAGACCCGAGCGAGTAGCTCTCCCCTTCGAGGCTCAGCGCGCGGGCACCTCGAGCAGCCCCTCGCTCAGAAAGCGCATCATCTCCTCCACCAGCTCCGACGGCGGCGTGGTCCAGCCATCGCGGGCCGCGCGGTAGATCATCTCCTTGAGCCCGCCCAGGCCGATGGCCGCCATCACCCGCCGATCGCCCTTGCGCACCAGACCGAGCTTCTGACCGACGGAGAAGCTGCGATCGAGGATCGCGTGGAGGTTGCCGTAGAAGGCGTCGATCCGCGCGCCGAGCTCCGGTCCCTGGGAGGTGGCCTCGTGCAGGGCGAGGCGCATCCAGGTCGGCTCGCTGAGCGCGAGCTCGACGACCCGGGTGAGGTTCTGCCGGAGCTGATCCATCGGGCTGGAGGTGGCGTCCGGGGTCACGTCGATCGAGACCACCACCCCCTCGAGGCGCGTCATGAAGTCGTCGACCAGCGCCAAGAAGACCGCTTCTTTGTCGGAGAAGTAGAGGTAGAAGGTCCCTCGAGCGACCCCCGCGAGCTTGACGATGTCGTCGACGTTCGCCGCGCCGTAGCCCTTCTCTCCGAAGACTTGCCCCGCGGCGCTGAGGAGCGCGCGGCGTCGCTCCTGCTTCTGTTGGGCGTGGAGATCACGCCGCGGCGTGGAGGGGCGCTTGTCCGCGGTCGAGTTACCTCGGGTCACGGGCCGATCCTCGGCCAGCGCCGCTCTCACTGCAACCGCCGTCTCCCACGCGCGCTCCGGCGGGAACGGATACGACGTTTTGTATCCGCGGCTTGGCGCACCGCGCCATAGCGCGTAGACCCTCCCGTTCGCCGTGCAGGAAGCCGTCGAGTTCTTCATCGCCCAGGGCTCGTATGGGCTCTTGTTCGCCGCGCTGATCGCGGCGGGTATGGGCCTGCCGTTGCCCGAGGACATCGTCTTCATCTCCGGCGCGGTCCTGGCCCAGCGCGGCATCACCGACCTGCCGACCACGGTCGCGGTGCTGACGGTCGGGGTCCTGATCGGCGACTCGATCCTCTATTTTCTCGCCCGGCGCCTGGGCCCCGCGATCTACGAGCGGGCCTTCGTGAAGCGGGTGATGCCGCCCGAGCGGCGGGCCTGGGTCGAGGACAAGATCCGCCGCTACGGCGGGGGCGTGGTGTTCATGGCCCGACACGTCGCCGGCTTCCGGGGCCCGACGTTCGCGATCTGCGCGATCCACGGGATCTCGTACCCCGTCTTTCTGTTCTTCGACGCGCTCGCGCTCGCGGTCTCGTTGCCGCTCTTCATGGCCCTGGGGTGGTTCTTCTCCGACACCCTGGACGCGGCGCTGGCCGAGGCCGCCTCCGCCGAGCGCCTGATCATGCTGGGCGTGTTCGGGGTGATCCTGCTGGGTGTCCTCATCCACGCGATTCGGTCGTGGTGGACCCGGCGGAACGCAGCCCCGACTCCAGATCCCGCACCCGTAGTCGACGCCGCGCCTTCGGCCGCGGACACCGTCTCCGAGGACACGGTCTCCAAGAGCACAGCCGAGACCGCCGCGGACGCCACCCCGTCGCGCTCCCGCTCGGAGAGCGAGCCCGAGCGCGCGAGCGTCCCCGATCAGGCGCCGCCCTGACGGGCGTACGCATCGAGCACCTGCTCGAGCGCGATCGCTGCGCGCACCCGATCCGCCGCGGTCGACTGGGCCCAGCCGACCACGCTCATCGCCCCGCACTCCTGGGCATCGAAGACCAGCGCCTGGGTGCTCAGCGCAGCGACCATCGGCGCGGCCGACGGATCGACGGAGCTCCGCGCCACGCAGCTGAGCGCGAGGAGCGCGGTGGCCAGCGCCGGATCGCCGGCCGCATCGCTGCGGGCCTCCAACGCATCCGCGAGCGCGCTTCCGTCTCGGTCGCTCGCCGTCAGCGTCTCGAAGGTCGCGAGCGCCTCGTCGTCGTCGGGCAGCACGTCGAGCGCGAGGCGTCCCACCTCCAGCGCGGCGCGCGCGATCGCGCGGCCATCGACCGCGAGCCGCGCCGCGACGGCGAGCAGCCAGTCGCCCCGCGGGCAGCTGGTCCAGAGCGCGCCCAGATCGTCGCCGTAGCGCTCGGCCCAGCCCGCGATGTCCTCGCTCGCCCCCTCGCGTCGCAGCCAAGCCGCGACGTTCATCCGCCGAGCACGGCGCCCGCGAGCTGCGAGGCGAGCTTGCCGTCGATGTTCGGGTGCCGGGCCTTGATCTCCTTCATCAAGCGGCCGAAGTCCTTCTTCCCCTCGAGGCCCAGCTCGGCGACCAGCGCGCCGATGGCCGCCTTGGTCTCGGCCTCGTCCATCTGCTTGGGCAGGTACGCGGCGAGCACCGCGATCTCGGCCTCTTCCGCGGCGGCCGCGTCCTCGCGCCCGCCGACCTTGAACTGTTCGATGGCGTCCTTGCGCGCCTTGATCTGCTTGCGGAACGTCTCGATCACCTCTTGATCGGTCACCCCGCGGCCCAGCTCCACCTCGCGCAGGAGCAGCTCGGCCTTGGCG
>CAYZQM010000115.1:0-10782 GCA_964480175.1 uncultured Sandaracinaceae bacterium | reverse complement strand
TTCCAGCGCCTTCTTCAGATCGGCGTCGATGGTCTCTCGGAGCGTCATGGCGGCGCAGGCTACGGCACGCGCGCACCGTTGGCGAACGACGGAAAGCGAACGGCCCGCCGAGTGGGCGGGCCGTCGTCACAGCGAACGAGCGCTCAGATGCCGCGGTCGGGCGCGGTGGAGCCGGCCTCGCCGTCGATGTGGTAGTCGACCGAGCCCGAGGTGGTCTCGCTGCCGTAGCGGGTGGTGAAGTTGATGCGGCGGTTGCCCTCGCCGAGATCCTCGACGTCGATGGTCACCTCGTCGGCGGGGCCGTCGAAGGTGTAGTTGCCGTACGAGGGGCCCGAGCAGCCGGTGACCGACACGTTGCTGTCGGGATCGTAGGTGCCGCTCGTGTAGCTGCGGTGGGTGCCCGGCGCGAAGGCGGGACCCGCCAGATCTCCGGTGATGTTGATCGCGCTCATCACCCACCAGTCCGACCCCTCGGAGTCGATGCGCAGGCTCGAGCCGTAGCTGTCGTAGTAGCCGGAGTGACGGGTCGCCGCGCCTTCGAAGCTGCGGATCTCACCCATGCCGCCCGACTGCACGCCGTTCGACACGGTCAGCGCGCCGGTGACGACGGGCTCGCCGACGGGCCCCCCAGTCGTGCGCGGACCCTCGTCGATGTCGTAGCCGCCGAAGCTGAAGCAGCCGCCGAGCATCATCGCAGCGGCCAAACCAAGAACGTTGAGTGCGCGAACCATGGTGTGTCGTCTCCTTGGGCCGGGGTCCTGAGCAACGCTCGTGCCCGCCGAGCCTACCACCGCTTCTGCACGGATCCGAGGGGGCCTCCTGGCCCGGTGTGCATCGATCTTCACGCCACCCCGGTCGAGATCGTGCCGTGGTGGCACGCCCAGGCACGCAACGCGGTGCGCTCGGGTCCGATGCGGCGCGCCACCATGCACGAGCTCCTCGCCTTCGTCCTCCTCGCCCTCCTCGCCTCGGGCTGCACCTCGAGCGCGATCTCTCCTCTGGCCGTGCAGCACAACCACGCGGGCGCCGAGCTCCTGGGCGCGGGCGACCTCGAGCGCGCGGAGGCCAACTTCCGGCTCGCGCTGGAGTACGCGCCCGGCCTGCCCGAAGCCCGGATGAACCTCGGGGTGCTCGCGCTGCGCAGGGGCCGCCCGGCGCTCGCCGAAGAAGAGCTGCGCGCCGCGATCGGTCTGCGCGAGGACTTCCCCGAGGCGTGGGCCAACCTCGGCGCCGCGCTCGAGGCGCAGGGTCGGACGGGCGAGGCGGAGGACGCGTATCTCTCGGCGCTCGCGATCCACCCGGGGCTCGCGGTGGCGCGGCGCAACGTCGGGCGGCTCTTGCTCTCGGAGGCTCGCCACGTCGAAGCGCGAGCGCACCTTCTTCGTTTGCTCGAGAGCGACCCGACCGATCGCGAGGGGCACGCGCTGCTCGCGTGGTGCGAGCTCCTGCTGGGTCGCCCGGACGCCGCGGCGGCGCGCTTGAGGTACGCGTTCGCAGACGCCGCGGCGACCGAGGATGCGCGGGTGGTGCCACCGGTCGCGTACTTGGTGCGCGCGATCGCGGAGCTGCGGGAGGGATCCCTCGAGGAGGCGCTGCGCGATCTGACCGAGGCCGAACGCGATCGCACGCTGCACCGCGAGGTCGCGCTGCGCCGCGCGGCGATCGAGGTGGTGCTCGGCGATCCCACCGCGGCGATGGCGCGCCTCGGCCCGCTCCTCGAGGACGACCCCTTCGATGCGGCCGCGCACCTCTTGATGGCCCGCGCGTCCGCAGACCTGGACGATCCCGAGCGAGCGATCGAGCACGCGCACGCCGCGCTCGAGCTCGCGCCCGATCTGGAGGCGGCGCGGGTGATCCTGCGCGAGCTCGAGGCCCGCTGACCCGCTCAGCCCTTGGCGGCCAGGTCCTCGCGCTTCTTGAGCGCGGCGAGCGCCTCCTCGAGCTCGGCCATCTCCGCCTCGCTCATGTCGGCCTCTTCCTCGGCCTCGACGCGCGCGGCGACCTTGGCCTCCGCCGGCGGCGCCATGCCCATCTCGCGCTTGAGGGCCTCGAGATCGGCGTCCGCGCCCGCGGTCGCCTCGAGGCGCTGGAACTTGTTGCGCAGGATGTCGCCGCTGAACTCCTCGGAGAGCTCGCCCTGCGCCTCGACCTCGGCCTCGCGCTGCTCGATCTTCTGCTCCATCCGAGAGAAGGCGTCGAAGGCGCTCGTGTCCGAGAGCTTACCCATCGCCTTCTGGATCTCTTCCATCGCCTTGGCGCGGTTGTTCCGCGCGATGAGCAGATCCTTCTTGCGCTTGGCCTCACCGATCTTGGAGTTCAGCGCCTGCAGCGCGAGCTTCACGTTGTTGACGGCGGCCGTCTGCTTCTTGAACTGATCCTCGTAGCCCGAGGCGAGCTGCTCGTGCTCCTTCTTCCGGAGCAGCGCTTCCTTCGCGAGCTCGTCGTCACCCGCGCGCACCGCGAGCATCGCCTTCTTGTGCCACTCGCCCTCGACCGACTTCTCCGCCTGCCACTGGCGCTCGAGGCGCTTCTGATCCGCGATGGCGACGGCGACCTGCTTCTTCACCTCCACCAGCTGCGCGTTCATGTCGAGGATGATCTGCGTCAGCATCTTCTCGGGGTCTTCCGACTTCGAGATCAGATCGTTCAGGTTGCTCTTGATGAGCGTGGAAAGGCGGCCGAAGAAGCCCATGTGCTCGTTGCTCCTCTAATCTGCGCGGAAGGGAAAGGGAGAGAATCGAGGGACGGCCCTCAGGCCTTGGCGGGCGCGCCGAAGGGCGCGAGGCGCTCGTGGTGCTTGGCGAGCGCCACGCCGAAGTCGTCGAGCGTGCCGACGAACTCGTTGTAGTCGAGGTTCTCGAGGCGAAGGCTAGCGACCAAGAGCACCTTGCCGTCGCTCACACCGTACGCGCCGTGGACCATGTCGCTCGCGTTCAGCTCGAGCAGCGTCCCGTAGAAGCCCGCGTCCGCCTTGGCGACGTCCATCACCTTCACCCGGAAGAGCGCCAGGTCATCGGTGATCTTCACGACGACGTTCTCGCGGATGCCGGAGGGGTCTTGGACCAGCCAGGTGCCGTCCTCGATCTCGCGGTGCGGATAGGCGGAACGGCTGAGGTAGCTCTCGATGTCGTCTCGGGTTCGCATGCGTACGGGCTCCGGGGCCGGGACCAGACCCCGGCGGTGCGGCAGCGTATCGCTCTGCGCTGCCCGCTCGCAACCGCGAGCGAGCACCGAACATCACGAACCTCGGCTCGATTCCACGTCGCTCGGAGGGCAGAGCGACGTCAGGAGCGCGACCGCGGTCCGAAAGCGCGCGAGCAGCTGCGGCGCCGGCGCGTCGTGCAGCACGTCCAGCGCCGCGCGGTAGTACCAGCAGGTGCCGCTCGCGCCGCCCTTGAAGTGCGCGAACGCGTCGCTCCCGTGCGCGCTCAGATCGTCCAGCAGCGTCGAGACGTTGTGCACCTTGTCGGCGAGCGCGATGCGCTTCACCGAGGGCGAGGCGCTTCTCAGGCGCATCAGGTGCCGCTCCTTGCGACCGCGCCAGGGCTCCTTGTGCCCGGGCTGCAGCGTGTCCGAGAGCGCGAGCACCATCGCGGCGACCTCCGCTCCGAAGCGCGCTTCGATCTCGCTGGCGTCGATCCCCTCGACGTCCTCGAGCACGTCGTGCAGCACGGCCGCGACCGCCTCGTCTTCGGTGCCGCCGTGCTCGAGCACCAGCGCGGTGACCGCGAGCAAGTGCGAGAGATACGGCGCGCCGCAGCCACCCTTGCGCGACTCGTGCGCGAAGAGCTCCGCGGCCCAGCGCAGCGCCTCGCCCAGCCGCTCGTCGTAGCGCCGCGCGTCCATCGCCGAAGGCTCGCAGCATCTTCGGTGGAACGCGAGCCCTGCCGCACATCGGCGCCGCTCGCCGCGCGCGCAGCGATGTGTCCGCGGCCCCGTGATGCGAGCACCGGGCGCTGGGGCTGCGTGGTAGCGTGGCGCGCATATGACGCGACTCAAGACGGGTGCTCGAGCGGTGGTGACGGGCGGCGGCAGCGGCCTCGGCAAGGCGATCTGCGAGGACCTGTCGGCGCGCGGCGCCAAGGTGCTGGTGACCGACGTGAACCTCCAGACCGCCGAGGCGACGGTCGAAGATCTGCGCCGTCGCGGCGGCGAGGCCCACGCGATGCAGGTCGACGTGCGCAAGGCGAGCGAGGTCGAGGCCATGGAGGCGCGCGCGAGCGAGCTCTTCGGCGGCACCGACGTGCTGGTCAACAACGCGGGCATGGCCGTGGTCGGCGAGCTCGGCAAGATCCCCGTCGAGGAGTGGCAGTACCAAGTCGACGTGAACCTGATGGGCGTCATCTGGGGCTGCCACTTCTTCGGCCCGAAGATGGTCGCGAACAAGAGCGGCTACATCCTGAACGTCGCCAGCGCTGCGGGTCTGCTCTCGGCGCCGCTGATGGGCCCCTACAACGTGACCAAGGCGGGCGTCGTCGCGCTCAGCGAGACGCTCTACACCGAGATCGGGCAGCACGGCGTGCAGGTCTCGGCGCTCTGCCCGACGTTCCTGCGCACCAACATCCACAAGGGCCAGCGCAGCTTCGGCGGCAACACCGGCGAGAAGGCCACCAAGCTGGTGACCGAGGCCAAGTGGAGCGCCGAAGAGATCGCCAAGGTCGCGATCGATCAGATGCTCGCCGGCAAGCTCTACATCCTGCCGCAGACCGACGCGAAGGTGATGTGGCGCGCCAAGCGCGCGCTGGGCCAAGGCTTCTACTCGGCGATGACGGCAGGCCTCAAGCGCGGCGCGATGAAGCGTTTCGAGTGACGCGGCGCCCGCTCTCACGACGAGTACATCGCGGCGGCGATCAGAGGAGACTCCCTCCGAATGCCAAGCCCGCGTGGAAGGTGGGGAACATCGCCCCGTCCTCCGACCACAAGTCGACGCCGATGGGGAAGCGCATCGTGAATCCGTCGGCGACGAAGCCCGGATCGATCTCCAGCGCAACGCCGTCGAGATCGCCTGGAGCGGCGCCGACGAACGTCGCGCGGACGTAGGCGAGCACGAGGGTCATCGCGAACGCGTCGCTTCGGAGCGAAACGCCCAGGCCGTGCCGCTGCAAGACCACGGTGGCATCGCTCTCCTCAGGCTGCTCGACACCGAACGCAACCTGGCCTGCGTAGCCAAATGCGAGGCGTAGGCTGGGGTCGATGCGCAGGCCCACGCCGGCCCCGACACGCAGCACACCGGAAGGTCCCACCACGGGCGTTCGCCGCGCTTCCTCCCACGTGTAGCCCACGGTGTTCGTGCTTCCCGGCCACGCGCCAGGGACCTGTCGCCAGCGGCGCTCACGATTGCCCAGCTGCCAACGCGAGTCGCCCGGAGGAACGGAGCCCACTTCGGACCCGCCGGTGATCTCGAGCACGAAGCCGACGAGCTCGGGCTCTGGCGCGGCCGCTGGCTCTTGTGCGGTGGCGTGGCGGACCAGCCCGAGGCTGGCGACGATGACGAACGAAAGGACTGCGGGGAAACGCTGCATGACGACCTCGATGGTTGGAGGCCGCCCCCATCGGGAGGTGTCGCGGTCCGTTGCGGAACGTTCGATAGGATGTCGCTCGTCGCGCATCGGGGATCGACACCGACGGCGAGGGCGCCCACCGATCGATGGCGGTGCTGGCCACGTGGCACCCCCGCCCGTACGATCGCCGGATGGAGAGCGAGCGCCTGCACCTTGTGATCGACGAGCTCGTCGCAGAGGAGCGGGCTCGTTCGTTGTGGTCCTTGCGCGAGGACTTTCTTCCCCGCACCGACGACGAGCGCCGCTGGGTCTTGGGCGAGATCCAGAAGCGGGCCGACCGCGCCACATTCGCCTGCGCCTCGGAGCTGAAGCGCTGGCTCGCGCCGGCTCACGACCCGTGAGGCGGGATCAGAAGCTGCAGTCGCGGCCCGCGTTGCGCTCCTCGAGGAACGAGAGCAGCGGGCGGTAGTACTCGAGCATCGGCTCGGCGGTGAGATCGCGGCCGGTCGCCTCGATGAGCACCTCGCGCCAGTCGCGGCTCGCGCCGGGCGAGAGGATCGAGCGGAGGAAATCGCCCACCTCGCGGCTCCCGTAGTAGTTGCACTGGTGGGGGTCGCTCGAAAGGATGTTGCGGCAGATGTGATCGTGCAGCTGGTAGAGCAGCACGTTCGCGAGCGCGTAGTCGTAGTAGCCCGCGGGGTCGTCGATGATGTGGGTCTTGGTGCAGGCGTCGCACCCATCGACCGGGCGCTCGCTCGGCGGCGCGATGCCCTGGAACTGCGCGACGTACTGCCACCAGCGGGTGTTGAGCTCGGACTCACCGAGCTCGCCCGCATAGAGATCGCGCTCGAAGTGGCTCATCACGCCGGCCGACCAGGGCAAGAACACGATCGGCCCGTTCAGCGCGTCGTCGAGGAGCCAGGCCATCTCGTCGATCTCGGTGCCCTCGGGCAGGATCCCCACCTCGCGCAGGTACGGCTCCTGGCCCGCGGCGAGCGCGATCAGATCGCCGATGCCCTCGTGGTAGCTGCGGTTGGCGCCCTCGCGCAGAAGGAGCGGCACCTCGGGGCGGGCGTAGCTCATGTAGTAGTAGATGTGCCCGAGCTCGTGGTGCGCGGTGGTGAACCAGCGCCAGTCGCTCTCGACGCTCATCAGCGAGCGCACGTCGCTTCCCAGATCCATGTGCCACGCGCTCGCGTGATCGTTCTTCTCGCGCTCGTTCCCCTCGGGCACCGGGTAGAGATCGCTCTGGGTCCAGAACGACTCCGGCAGCTCCGAGAAGCCCATCGAGACGTAGAAGCGCTCCGCGGTGCGCACGATCCACTCGGGCTCGCGATCCGCGACGAGCGCGTCCAGATCGATCCCGTTCGACAGGCCCGGCCACGACTGGCCCCAGCGGTTGCCGATCCAGTGCGCCGGGATCAGCGCGGGCACGTCGGTGACGCCGTAGCGGCCCGCGAGCTCGTGGCGCGCGTAGCACTGGAGCTGCGAGAAGAGCGGGTGGATGTCCTCGATGAGCTGATCGAGCAGCGCCATCAGCTCGTCCGTGCTCATCCCGTAGTTGCTCACCATGAGCGCGAAGTAGTCGTCGTAGCCCATCGCGCGGGCCACGCCGTTGCGAAGGTCGCGCAAGCCCAGGAGATGCGAGCGCAGCGGCGCGCCGACCTCCTTGCTCGCGTTCCACGCCGCGAGGCGCTCGCTGGGATCGCGCGACTCGACGAGCACCCGATCGATCGCGTTCGTGCTCGTCGGCGCGGTGCAGGTCCCCGCCTCGTCGCGCGCCAGACAGAACTCGAACGCATCGAGCGTCGCGGCCGCGGCGGCCTCTGCGGCCACGCGGCGCCGCGCCAGCTCGGGATCGAGCTGCGGGGCCTGCGCCGCGGTGATGAGCATGAAGTCGAGCTGCCGCGCGGTCAGCGCGTCGATCTCGTCCCGGTGCTCGAGGATCGCGCGGGCGCGCTCGATCACCAGCGCGCTGCCCGCGAACGCGTAGAGCGCGGTGTCCGCCGCCGCGCGCCCGCCGGTGTGCGCCTCGCTCACGTCGGTCGAGGCGAGCCACGCGGCCCGCGCGGACTCCGTGTAGAGCGCCTGGTACGTGGGCTCGTAGAAGTCCAAGAAGTCGTCGGCCTCTTCTTGCCAGCTGCGGGCCGCGCCCTCGGTGCGGTGCGGCAGCGTGGAGGCGCCGTGGCGGGTGCCACCACCGCAGGCGACGAGGACCCAAGTGAGCAGAGCGACCGCAGCGAGACGTACCGGGCGAGACATGGCGGCGACCATGTCCGCTCACGCGGCCCTCGACAAGGACGGGGCACGCGCGGCGCCGGATGGACAGCGCGCGACGTTTCGTTGCTGCCGCACGCATCGTCCTTGACCGCGGGAGGCCCTCCCCTCAGTCTCGTCCGGCTCATGAACGCGGCGCGGCTCGGTACGCTCCGGACGACTGCATCGCCGGTTCACCACGACAGGGGAGTCTCTTCGACGACGCTCGGAGACTCGGTGCCCGCGTGGCTCGAGGAGATCCAGCGCGCGACCGACGCCCAGCTCAGTCGCTTTTTCGAGGAGCGAGGGCAGCTCGTGCAGCAGATGCTCGGCGGCGACGCGGAGCCGAGCGTGCTGTTGGCCGCCGTCCAGGCCCTGACGATGCGCGGGGGCAAGCGCCTTCGCCCTGCGATGCTGGTCGCGAGCTTCCGCGCCGTTCGGCCCGACGCGATCTGGACCAGCGCGGCGCCGGCATGCGCTGCGCTCGAGCTCTTCCAGAGCTACCTGCTCATCCACGACGACTGGATGGACGGGGATGCGCTGCGCCGCGGTGGACCGAGCGTGCACACGCAGCTGCGCGAGCGCTTCGGCGCCGAGCCGCTGGGCGACGCGCTCGCGATCCTCGCGGGCGACAGCGCCTCGGCGATGGCCTGGGAGCTCTTCGTCGAGGGCGCGCTCGCGTGCCCGGGTGGCAGCCGCGCGATCGCGACGTTCGCCCGCATCCACCAGGAGGTGGTGCTCGGTCAGGAGATGGACCTGCGCTCGGCGCGCGACGTGGCGCGCATGCAGCGGCTCAAGACCGGCAGCTACACGGTGCAGGGACCGCTCGAGATCGGCGCGCTTCTTTCGGGCGGCGAGCCCGCGATGCTCGACGCGCTTCGGCGCTTCGGGGAGCCGCTCGGCGAGGCCTTCCAGGTGAAAGACGACCTGCTCGGGCTCTTCGGCGATCCTGCGGAGCTGGGTAAGCCGGTCGGCACCGACCTGCGGATGGGTCGACGCAACGCATTGCTCCGCGAGTGCGAGCGCCTCTTGCCCGCCGAGGAGCGGCAGCGGCTCGAGGCGGTGATGGCAGAGGCACCCCTCTCGGAGGACCAGGTGCGCGCGATCGCGCAGCAGCTGGAGCACGCGGGGATCCGCGCGCGGGTCGAGGAGCGGCTCGAGGGGCTCTTGGCCAGCGCGCTCGCCGCGCTCGAGAGCACGCCCTTCCACGAGCCCGGCAAGTCGATGCTGCGCGAGCTCGCGGAGCGCATGGTCCGCCGCGACCGCTGAGCGTCGAGCGACCTCCGCGCACCGGAGCCTGCGAGGCCGAGCTCACGGAGATCGAGCGCAGCTCATTCCAACCCAGCGCAGCTCATGGCGGCGGCGGCGCGCTCGGGTAGCTGCGCAGCGCGTCGGGGCCGACCGACAGCGTCCCCTCGAGCGACCACGCGGCGTGGCCATCGTCGTCTCGGTGGATGCGCCAGCGCGTCGGCGCGTCGGGGATCGGTCCCGCCTCCACCATCGACGCGACGTACGGGACCCGCAGCGTCGCGAACGTCGATGCGACGGTCGACGACGCGAGGCCCACGCCCGCGGGCAGGATCACCCGGGTGCGCACGCTCCGGAAGGCGCCACCGCACGAGGTGCTGAAGTCGCCGCCGCCGCAGCCCACGTCCGTGGGCAGCGCGTGATCGAGGTAGCCGTGCACCAGGTAGCCGTCGATCCAGACGCGCACCGGACGAAAGCCACCATGCGCTGGACCCACCTCCGCGCGGGTGGTCGGTCCGTCGACGATCCAGACCGGCGCGCGGTGGGAGGGACGCGCGTAGATCCGCGTCGGGCTGCAGATCGATTCCCAAGCATCCTCCGGTGGCTCGGGGGTGTCCGGGCGCGCGGTCGGGATCGCCGCGCTGCCTCGGGGCATCGCGACCTCCCGACGCGGCAGCGTCTCGGGCAGGCGGATCTCCAGGCGCTCGAGCTCGTCGCGTCCCCGAACGCGCGCGAAGGTGCCGGGCAGCATGTCGATCCGGAACGCGCCCGTGTCTTCGAGGGTCACGGGCTGCGCAGGCGTCGCCGACAGCGCGCTGTCCTCGTCCGCGAGGTTCACGCGCGCATCCAGCGTCACGATCTCGTCCTCGAAGTGGAGGGTGACCCGACCCGCCTGAAACCCCGTGATGGTCGCCGCGCCGCCGCGGAGCCAACCCACCTCGTGCTCACCGTCCGCGTCCACGACCGAGAGGCCCGCGTGCTCGACGAAGACCGGCTGCGCGAGCGCGCTGGAGGGGGCGAGCAGCACCAAGAGCGAGAGCCATCGCATCGCCCCCCCGACACCCGCGGACGCGACAGGTTCCCGCATCACGTCGCCGTATCGCGGATCACCAGGAGCTTGAGCTCGGTCATCTCTTCCATCGCGTAGCGCACGCCCTCGCGGCCGGTGCCGCTGTCCTTCACGCCGCCGTACGGCATCGAGTCGACCCGGAACGAAGGCACGTCGTTGATCACGACGCCGCCCACCTCGAGGAGCTCGAAGCACTGCTTGGCGCGGAAGAGATCGCGGGTGAAGACGCCCGCCTGCAGCCCGTAATCGCTGTCGTTGACCTCGTCGATCGCGTCCTGCCAGCGGGAGAAGCGCGACATCACCGCGACGGGACCGAAGACCTCCTTGCTCACGACGGGCTGGGCTCGAGGGACGTCGCTCAAGATCGCGGGCGAGACGATCGATCCCTTGCGCTCGCCGCCGCAGTGGAGCTTGCCGCCCGCGGAGACGGCCTGCTGGATCCAGCGCTCGATGCGGATCGCTTCCTTCTCGGTGATCACCGGACCGACGAAGGTCTTCTCGTCCATCTGGTCGCCGGCGACCAGCGTCTCGGTGCGCGCGACCAAGCGGGTGAGCAGCGCGTCGTAGATCGCCTCGTGCGCGACGATGCGCTGCACGCTGATGCAGCTCTGCCCCGACTGGTAGAACGCGCCGATCGTGATGCGGGAGACGACGTCGTCGAGGTTCGCGTCCTCATCGACGATCACCGCGGCGTTGCCGCCGAGCTCG
>CAYZQM010000114.1:14941-19801 GCA_964480175.1 uncultured Sandaracinaceae bacterium | reverse complement strand
GATCGACGTCTTCCCCGAGGAGCCCGAGGGCAACGACGGCGTGTTCGCGGTCGAGCTCCAGGAGCTGCCCAACGTGATCCTCACGCCGCACATCGGCGGCTCGACCGCGGAGGCCCAGGTCGCCATCGGCCAGGAGGTCTCCGCCGCGCTCGGCAAGTTCCTCCAGCTGGGCACCACCGTCGGTTCGGTGAACTTCCCGATCGCGGAGATGCCGCTGCGCCCGGGCGCGCAGCGGATCGCCCACGTGCACCGCAACGTGCCGGGCGTGCTCCGCGACGTGAACCGGATCGTCTCCGAGGCCGAGGCCAACGTGATCGGTCAGGTCCTCGCGACCGATCCGGCGATCGGGTACCTGGTGATCGACGTCGAGAACGCGAGCGCCGCGAGCGCCGTGCTCGTGGACCGCATGCGCGAGCTGCCGACCACGCTGCGCGCCGATCTCCTGTACTGACCTGTCTGTAGCGAAAGGGCGCACCGGGTGGGACGGGGTGCTTTACAAGCGAGGCCGAACTCTGGTATGGGCCCCCACGAACGCGGTGGGCTTCCACCGCCAGCTGGAGTCGGCCTTGGCTAAGAATACGAAGAAGACCGCCAAGAAGGCGCCTGCGAAAGCGGCGTCCCCGGGGAAGAAGGCCGCGCCGGCCAAGGCGGCGGCGAAGAGCAAGGCGGCGCCCAAGTCCGTCGCCAAGAAGGCAGCCCCGGCGAAAGCGAGCAAGGCGCCGAGCAAGGCACCGGCCCCCAAGCCCGCAGCACCCAAGGCCGCAGCGCCCAAGCAAGCTGCGCCCAAGGCCGCGGCCAAGAGCGTCGCGCCCAAGCACAAGTCGCCTTTCATGAAGAGCAGCAAGCCGCAGAAGCCGGCTTCGCCTTCGGGCGCGCGCCCCGGAACGCTGCTCACCCCGCCGACCCCGCCGCGATCGCGCCTCTCGGTGCGCGAGCCCGCGCAGGCCGACGACCTGAAGATGAAGATCGGCGCGCTCGCGACGGCCATCAACCAGATCCGCGCGGTGAAGCGATCGATCCAGCGCAGCTTCTGGGACGTCGGCAACATCCTCGTCGACATCCGCGACCGCAAGCTCTACGTGGCCAAGGGCTACGGCTCGTTCGAGGCCTTCGTCGAGCGGGAGATCGAGCTGGGCAAGACCATCAGCCTGCGGCTCGTACGGGCGGTCGAGATCTTCGTGCGTGAGCCCGCGGTCGCCGCAGGTATGGACCGCGTGCTGAGCGCGGTCGCCGCGTTCGACGGCGAGACCGAGCCCGCGGCGCTGACCAGCACGGGGCCGGTGATCCCGGTTCGGAGCGCGACGTCGACCAGCGTGGGGGTCACGCGGTCGCCGATCCCGTTCCACAAGCAGTGACGGCGCGAACCTCCCAGAGTGGGCCGCCGGAGCCACCTCGTCCGCCGAGCCCCGACGGGCTCGGTGATGTCATCGATCGGGGGCGCGCGTGCTCGCGCTGATCGGCGCGCTCTTCTGCGTGCTGGCCAACGCGTTCTTCGTCGCGGCGGAGTTCGCGCTGGCGAAGGTGCGCGCGACCTCGCTCGAGACGCGCGCGAAGGCCGGGGACGCGCTCGCCCACCGCGCGCTCTTGGTGCAGAAGCGCCTCGACGAGTTCCTGCCTGCGACCCAGTTGGGCATCACCCTCGCGTCGCTCGGCCTCGGCTCCGTCGGCGAAGACGCGCTGGTGCACCTCATCGCGCCGCCCCTGCACTGGCTCCACGTGCCCGAGCACATCGCGGAGAACATCGCGCTCGCGGTGGGCTTCGGCGTCATCTCGAGCCTGCACATCGTCGTCGGCGAGCTGGTGCCCAAGTCGCTCGCCATCCAGCGCCCCGAGGACGTCGCGCGCTACTCGGCGACCATCCTGCAGGCGTTCTACTACCTGGTCTATCCGGCGCTTTTCTTCCTCAACATCGGCAGCAAGCTCGTGCTGCGCCTCTTGCGGATGCCCGCGCCCGATCACGCGGAGGGCAAGCTCTCGCTCGAGGAGCTGCGGCTGCTCATCCGCGCGTCGGTCGGCGACGAAGAAGGACAGAAGCGGGATCTGCTCGAGCGCGTGCTGCGCGCGACCGATCGGCCGGTGCGCGCGATCATGGTGCCGCGCGTGGACATGGAGATCCTCTCGCTCACCTGGCCGATCGAGCGCTGGCGCGAGGTGGTCCGCACCCGCGGCTTCTCCCGCTATCCCGTCTCGAGCGACGCGAACCCCGATCACGTCGTGGGCTACGTGTACGTGAAGGATCTGATCTTCGGCGACCGCGATCGCACCGACCCGAGCAAACTGCGCCGCGACATCCTCATCGTCCCCGAGGCCCGCACGGTCGGCGAGATCCTGGAGGAGTTCCAGCGCACGAAGATTCCGATCGCGCTGGTGGTCGACGAGTACGGCGGGACGTCCGGGCTGGTGACGCTGGAGGACGCGGTCGCGGAGATCGTCGGCCACATCGGCGACGAGATCAGCACCGCGACCGAGCCGAGCGCGCGCACCGAGGACGACGGCTCCGTGGTGGTCGACGGCGCGCTGCCCATCGAGGACCTCTCGCTCGATGGGATGCAGATGCCCGACGACGTCGAGGCCGACACCGTGGGCGGACTGGTGGTCGCCGTGCTCGGCCGCCTCGCGAGCCCGGGCGATCGCGTCGAGATCGGCGCGTGGGAGGGCATCGTCGAAGACGTCCGCGCGCGCCGCGTCGGGCGGGTCCGCTTCCGCAAGATCGAGCGCAAGTCCGACCGCGCCGCGGCCCCGGATCCCGGCGCGGAGGAAGAGAGCGGGTGAGCACGGGGGCCGGCGATCGCCTCTCCGCCGACGCCGAGCGCGCGCGCATCTACCAGGAGCTCTCACGCGGGCTCGACGCGTTGGGGATCGCGGCGAGCGCCGAGGAACACGCCGCCGCGAGTGCGCGCGTCATCGCGTACCCGTTCGGCAGCGGACAAGGCGACGAGATCGCGTTTCGCAGCGGTCTCAAGCCGATGTTCCGAGAGCTCTTGTCCGTGTCCGCGATCGACGCCGCGCAGGCGCGCTTCGAGGGCGCGGGCTTCGTGACCGAGGTCGCGGCGAAGATCTACGGCGACACCAAGGATGGCTGGGACGACCCCGTCGCGGGGATCGACGAGCGTCACGCCGACGCGCGGCGCGCGCTCTTCGTCGGACGCGACGCCGGCGCGCTGAAGGCCGCGGCGGCGCTCGATCAAGAGAAGACCGACGAGGCCGACCGCGAGCTGGGCAAGCTGCTCGGCTATCCCCGGTGCTGCGTGGACGCGTTCTTGTCGGGCTCGCGGCACCGCAAGGCGCCGGAGCTGCACCGCGCGGCGCTCGAGCGCACCGAGGGGCTCGCGGCCGCGCGGCTCAACACCTTCGATCTCGCGGTGTTCCACTACGTGCCTTGGTACCCCTGCGAGCTGCGCTGCGCGCTCAGCCTGCGCTACGCCGACGCGCTCGCGAAGGTGATCGCGGGGCGCGCCCCCGACTTCGTGACGGCGATCGATCGGGCGCTCGGCATGCACCGCTTGATGCTCACCGATGATCTCCAGCTCTCGATCGAAGGGACGCGGCGCGGCAGCTCGATCGACGTAGTGCGCACCGTCCCGACGGCGCAGCACCGTCACCCGCGCGCGCACCTCGACCCCGACGAAGCCGAGCTGATCGCCCGCCTGCTCGCGTGGCTGACCACCGCATCGAGCATCGAGGTGCAGGCGGGCGCGCTGGTCGCCGACGGCGCGACGCTACCGCTCCCCGTACCGCCCCTGCTCGTCTCGTTCGGGTGAGTCTCGTTCGGCGAGGTTCAGGGCAGGACTTGAAGGCGGGGCAGCTGCCTTCGTCCTCGGAAGTCCAAGAGCCGCGGGGCGTCGCCAGCGAACGCGATCTCCGCGATGAGGCGCCCTGCGCTGTACACCGCCAGGGCGTGGGGCGTGCGCATCACGCGGTCGCCTCGGGCCAGCACCTCGACCACCTCGAGCTCGAACGCGCGCACCCGCGGATCGCGCAGGTGCGCGGGATCCATCCCGACGCGCGGCGCCGACCACACCCGGCCATAGTCGTAGGCCGCGCCGGGCTCGGTGATGCCTCGCCCTTCCCGGTCTGGCGCCTCGAGCAACACGTACCGATCGGAAGCCATCGCGATGCCGATCGACGAGAGCACGCGCTCGAGCTCTTTGGCGTACGCCGGCTGCACCGCGCGCAGCGCGTCGAGCGTGCGCTCCGCGACCTTGGCCGTACGCTCGCAGCGGGGCTGACAGGGAAAGTGGGAGAAGAGCCGCAGCTCGGGCGCGACCCAATTGGTCAGCGGCGCGAGCGACTGCGCGCCCAGCTCGACGACGTGCTGTCGACTCAGCCGCGCGAGCCACGTCGCGTCGTTCTGCTCCGCGTGCTGAGCGAACGACTCCGCGCAGCACTCGGGATAGCCGAGCAGGCGACCCATCGCGCGCACCCCGTCGGCGCGTGACAGCCGGTCTTGGGTGAGGCCCGATTCGATGGCGAACGCCTCGTCGAGCACGGCCTCGTCCTTGGCGACGAACGCGATCGCGCGGGGATAGCCGCTCGGCCCCGGCGCGCCGGAGAACACCCGCGCCCGGTAGCCTGCTTCGCGATGGGCCGCGGCGACCACCTCGGCGGCGCGCGGCTCGCTGCGCTCGAGCTTGAGGAGCGAGCGGATGCCGACGTCGAGCTGCACCCGCTCGCGCGCGATGGCCGGCGTGCGCTCGACGAACGTGGGCACGGCGAGCTCGAACGCGGGCGCATGCACCCGGGCCCGGGATCCCGACTGCAGCCGGTGGTGGCCCGAGAGACCGATCTGCGAGAACACGTCGTTGCCGGTCGGATGATCGCCGCCGCGCTCGACGTGCGGGACGATCTGCCCGCCCGAGA
>CAYZQM010000114.1:3299-14931 GCA_964480175.1 uncultured Sandaracinaceae bacterium | reverse complement strand
CGCCGAGTACGGCGGGCTCATCGCCGGGCTCGTCCGTGCCGTGGATCTCGGCGTACGAGCTGCGGATGCCGTAGCAGCGATCCCCGTAGTCGCAGCGGGTGCACGCCTCGGCGCGGGTGAAGCCCGCAGCCGAGCGCGCCCGCTCGTCGTCGGGCAGCGGGTGCGAGAACGCGACCTCGCGCACCGAGCGCGGCAGGTAACACGCCGGGACACCGCACTTGGTGTCGAGCCCATCGACGCCGATCCCGTGGTGCGCCGCGCGATCGATGGCCGTCTCGAAGTGCGGCGCGATCGCGCTGATGCGGGGAATCAGCCGGCCATCGCGGGGGACGTTGTCGGTCGAGGCGGCCGCATACGAGAGCGTGATCCCCACGCGCCCGCCGTTCGGGAACGGCGCGATGAAGCGCTCGTGGACGAAGTCGGGGTAGCCCGCGAGCTCGCCCGCGTTCGCGCCGCACACCACGAAGTTGAGCTGCACCGGCACGCCCTCGGCGACGAGGTTCGCGACGCCCCGCACGGTCTTGTCGAACGTGCCCGGCGCGGCGGTCACCCGATCGCTCACCGCCGCGCTGGTGCCGTGCAAGCTCACGAAGGCGCTCGAGAGCCCTGCCTCGCGCAGCGACGCGGCGAAGGCGCGATCCGCCATCTTGATCGCGTTGGTCTGCAGCTCGACGCGCGGCGCGCCCTTCTCGATGGCGAGCCGGATGTAGTCCAGCACGTTGGGATGCAGGGTCGGCTCGCCGCCCGAGAAATCGATCGCGATCGCGTTCCTCGCGCAGTCCTCGATCTCGGCGACCAAGCGCTCGTGCTCGATCGGAGGCAGCTCGCGCGAGACGAAGCAGAAGTCGCACGCCTGGTTGCAGTGAAACACCAGGCGCAGGATCCGGCGCCGGTGGCTGCCACCCTCGTTGCCGGAGGACAGATCACTCTTGTACTCGCGCAGCTGCCGCTCGCGCACCGTGCTGCGCGTCGACTGCTCGGAGAGCGCGCCGTCATCCAGCGTGCGCAGCAGCGGCGCCAGCACCGACGCCGTCTCCTTCAGCGGACCGGGACAGACCTTCGCAGCGCTGCAGCCCTCGCAGGCCGGCGCACGGGCGTGGCGTCGATCAGCGGGCGCGGCCTGCGCATCCTTCTCGACCAGCGACGCGTGCAACCGCAAGAGCGGCTGCATGCGGCTGGGCTCGGGAAACACACATGGAGGCAGCTCGGAGCCGGGCGCGATGCGGAGCGCGACGCCGAGCTCCGCCGCGCGCGCCGCACCGGCGATGAGCTCGTCGCGCGCGATCTGAGGCGACAGGACGGGGTAGCCCGGCCTCGCCGTGTGGATCCACCGAGCGACGACGTCGACCGGCGGCGCACCCAGCACGCGCGCGGTCTCGGCCGCGGCCCACGCGCAGATCTTCGCCAGCTCGCCCACGCTGTCCGGCACCAGCGCGACCGCGAGCTCGACCGCCACCGACGCATCGCGCAGCGCGGTGATCGCGGCGAGGGTGCGGCGATGACCGCCTGCATCCCCCGTGATCGCGTCCGAGCGCGCGGGATCGACCGCGTTGAGCGCGACGCGGAAGCGGGTGATCCCCACCTCTTTCATGCGCTCGATGATCGCGCCTCCCTTGGCGGCGTCCTCGAGCACCGCGCGTCCCAGCACCGTCCCGTTCGTCTCGACGTCGATGTGGGCGACGCCGTGGTTCTTCGCGAGCCGCGCGAGCGACAGCACGTACGGCTGACCGAGCGGCTCGGCGCCGGTGAGCACGATGCGCTCGGCGCCTTGGCTCGCCGCGGCGCGCACCTCGGATGCGACCCGCTCGGCGCGCTGCTCGAGCGTCTCGGGGCTGCGCGCGCCGCGCTCGACGTAGGTACAGAAGCCGCACTGCTGGTTGCAGGAGCTCGCGACGGTGATCTGCTGGGTGCGCGCGCCGCCGCGCCGCTTGTCGTTGGGTGCCCGCACCATCCGAAGCGGGCGCTTGTTCTTGCCGCGCGCCTGGCCCGCGGCTTCATCGAGCGCTTCCTCGAAGACCTCGAAGAGCGCGTCGTCCGCCAGCGCGCTCTGCGCGAGCACCGCGGCGTGCACGGTCGCGACCTTGGGATCCGCGAAGCGCCACGGCGCGTCCATGCGGTAGCCCCGGCGGTAGGCGTCGCTCGCGTTGGGATCGTCGCGCCGCTCCTCGAGCAGACCGTCCTTGGCCGCGAGGTGGTAGAGCGGCTGCTCGGGGTGAAGCCGCAGCTGAGAGAGCAGCGCGCGCCCCCGGAAGCGCGAGAAGCCCCGGCGCCGCATCACCTCGGCGTTGATGCGCAGATCCTCGAGGGTGGTCCACGGCGTGAACAGGATGAAGCCGCTCGTCGGCGAGATGACGAAGCGCTTCGGGAAGCGCTCGGCCCATGCGTCCATCAGCTCGAGCGCGCGCTCGATCTCGGCGCCGGTCATGCCCTTGTGGAAGCGGCGCAGCTCGGCGTCGGAGAAGTTCTCGTAGCCCAGCAAGTAGAAGCCCAAGGGGCCAGGGAACGCGCCTTCGAGCGCGGCTTCGATCGCGTCGCGGTAGGTGAGCAGGTAGTCGGGGCGCGCGGACAGCAGCGTGGTGCGATGGGCGAGCGAGATGCCGGTGCGCTCCGACCACGCCGTCAGCCGCGCGCCGAGCTTGCCCAAGAAGCGCAGCACGAAGTCGTCTTTGATCGCGATCTCGCTGACGTCGGGGCGATGGCGCAGCTCCGCGTCGATCTGCGTCTCGAGCAGATCGAGCGCCTGCTCCTCGGTCATCTTCTCGTAGGGGCTCACGCTGCAGAAGGTGCAGCCCGCGGTCTTGACGCCCTCGGGCAACGTCACGCCGTCGAACGTGCCCGTGCGGTTGGGGATGTTGCGGTACGCGCAGCCGGTGTTGCTGACGACGACGGCGCGGCGCGGGTTGGCGCCGCGCGATGAGAGGGTGACGCGGAGCGACGGATCGAGCGCGACCCCGCTGAGCTCGTCGTAGGTGCGGTAGTGCTCGGCGGGCTCGATCGCCTCGATGTGCTCGCCCACCCGCACGGCCAACCCGGCCATCCCTCGGAGGGGCTGCCCCGCTGCGAGGGCGTCCACCAAGCTGCGCACCGCCGCGCGCGACACGTGCACGACCGCGACGTCCGACACGCCTTGGTCCAACAGATCCTTGCTCTGCCAGCCGACGAGGTGCTTCGTGGTGCTCGCGACCGCGCGGCTGAGCTCGGGCGACCAGGCCTGCCGCAGGAAGATCACGTCGTAGGCCTGCGCGGCGAGCAGCGACCGGAGGTGCTCGATCTGCTCGGCGTCGCTGCGATCCCGCTCGAAGAGGAAGTCGACGAGCTCCGCCCGGTGCCCCAGCGCCGTCAGCTCGCTCGCGATCGCGACCTCGTGCTGCTCGACGAAGAAGTGGTCGTCGAGCTTGATCGGATGGAGGAACGCGATGCGCATCGAACAGCCCGCTCATTGTCGGCCCGGGGCGACGCAGGGTCAACGCACGCAGCGGGTCGTGGGTCGGACGACGGTGTCCCCCAAGCGTGGCACCAGCTCGGCGCGTGGTACGTTGGCGCCCAGAGGCGATGTGGACCGATTCGTGACGAACGCTTGGTTGTGCGGAGGCGCCCGCGCGACGGATCCGCGCAACGCAACAGGGGTCCCATGACGCGGCCTTCGTCGCAGAGCCTGCGCGAGCTGGCGGCGCGTGCGGACCAGATCGTCGCGGCTGGGTCCTACGCTGCCAGCGACGGCGCTCAAATCGACTTCGCGTCGCTGGCGGCCGCGAGCCTGGACGGATCGTCGCTGGTCCGACCCGAGGACTGGTCGACCATCGAGCAAGAGGCCCACCGCCGCTGCTCCCTCGACGCACCACTCGCGCCGGTGCGGGTGACGAACGAGAGCACCATGGCAGCGCTGCATCGTCTCGTCGTCGCGGAGCAGAAATCACGGGTCGCGGCGCTCAACTTCGCCTCGGCGCGCAACCCCGGTGGCGGCTACCGCAACGGCGCGCTCGCGCAGGAAGAGACGCTCGCGCGCTCCAGCGCCCTCGTCCCCACCTTGGAGAAGCACTGGACGTACTACGAGGAGAATCGTCGCGAGGCGTCGCTCCTGTACACCGACCACGCGATCTGGTCTCCGGACGTCCCGTTCTTCGCCGACGACGCGGGCGCGCTGCTGGACGCGGTCTACTCGGCGCACGTGATCACGATGCCCGCCCCGAACGCGGGCGCCATGCGAAGTGCACGAGACGAACGAGGCATCGTCCCGACGTTCGAGCGCCGCATCCGCGCGGTGCTCGCGCTCGCGGTGAGTAAAGGGGTTCAGCATCTCGTGCTCGGTGCCTGGGGCTGCGGCGCATTCGGCAATCCCCCCGATCGGGTGGCGAGCCTCTTCGCGGATGCGCTCACGCCCGAGCAGCCCTGGCGCCGGGGGCTCGCGAGCGTGACGTTCGCGATCATCGATCACTCGAAGCGTCGCGCGTCCCTCGCCGCCTTCGAGGCCACGCTAGGCGAACAGGTAGGGTGACCTCGCGCCCGAGACGAGACACGCGTGCGGCGGCCTGCCTCGCCGCACGGCTGGAGGACGCGATGGCCGAGCCCACCATCACGATCGAGCCGACCCACGACCAGGCGCTGGTCCTGTTCGATTGGCTCGCGAGGGTGGACCGGCTCGCAGCACCTGAGCTCTTCGTCGCCGACGCAGAGCGGCGCGTCGTCTGGGACCTCGCAGCTGTGCTCGAGAGGACGCTCGTCGAGCCGCTCGCGTCCGACTACACAGCCCGAGTCGAGCAGGCGCGAGCCCAGATCGAGAAGGTCGGCTGAACGAGGTGTCGTGGGCGGGTCGAGATCAGGGGCGGAGCCACTTGGCTCTCGCGTTGCCCTTGTCGACCTGCCAGGCGCTGTACGCGGTGCGGTTGATCGAGGCGACCACGTTTCGGCAGGCGACGTCTACGTCGCTCAGGCCGAAGAAGTCCTCGTGACCCTTGGTGGGGCGCTTGGTGTTCAGCGTGACGATCTTCGAGATCACGACGCCGCTGGTCGGAGGCAAGAGACACCCGAGGGTGCACAGCACGCCTTGGAGCCGCGAGACCACGTCCTTGCCGCCGACCGAGTGCTCGGTGACCAGCACCGCGGCGGGCTTGCCCAGCCAGAGCTTGCTGGTCTCGGTCGGCGTCGCCTCCTCGAGGAAGTGCTGCAGGTAGCTCGACCAGCTGTCCCAGTACGTGCCGGTCAGGAACACGAAGCCGCTCGCGGCCTCGAGCGTCGCGCGGTGCGGCGCGAAGCCGGGGCGCCTCGCGAGC
Organism: uncultured Sandaracinaceae bacterium; assembly: GCA_964480175.1. Lineage (GTDB taxonomy): Bacteria > Myxococcota_A > Polyangia > Polyangiales > Sandaracinaceae > CAYZQM01. Next base: position 9,661 of record CAYZQM010000114.1, on the reverse strand, counting down.
ACGACGCGATCGACGGCGACGCTCGGCACCAACGCGTCGCGGGCCCGGTCGGCGATCACGCGGGTGTTGCCGCGGCTGCCGCCGAGGCTGGCTTCGATCAGTGCGACGCGCGGTCTTGGGATCATGAAGGTCGGGTAGCGTAGCCGCCGTGAGGCGGGTCGGCGACGGGGTTTCTCTCTCCGGATGACCGAGGTCGTCCTTCTCGATCCTGCATCAGAGCGGGCTCGGGCGCGGGCACGGGCGCGGCTCTCGCCAAGACCCGGGGCCTCGCCCTCGGCTTCAGCCTCGGGCGACCATCATCACCCGGAGCAGGCCGAGATCCTTGTTGGCGTTGCTCTCGAGATCCTCGTCGAGCTCGCGCAGCGCCGCGCACACGTCGGCCGCGCGGGCGGCGCCGATGCGGCCCGCGTGCTCTCGAAGCGCATGCGCGTGCGATCGAAACGCGAGCGTGCTCGGGTCCGCGCCCACCGCGATGGCGGCGACGTCGCGGTAGAACGCGGCGAGCGCGGCCAGCGCGCCGCGGTAGTCGTCGCCCTTGCTCGTCTCCTCTGCCACCCGGGTCATCTCGCCTGGCTGCCCCTTCGCCGACGCCGCCGCGATCGCCGAGGCCTTCTCGAAGAGCGCGTTCGCCGCGCCCTCGCTCGCCAAGGCCAGCGCGCGATCCGCCGATCCCGACGCGAGCGCGACCGCTGCGTCGTGCGTCTCTTCCGGTGCGCCCTTGCTGTTCAGGATCGTGCGGAGCACGTCGCTCGGCAGCGCGCCGAAGCGCACCCGCTGGCAGCGCGAGCGGATGGTCACCAGCAGCCGATCGGGACGCTCGGCCAAGAGGATGAAGTGCACCCCTTGCCGCGGCTCTTCGATCGTCTTGAGCATCGCGTTCGCTGCCTCGGGGTGCGCCTCGGGGAGCGAGACGTCGGCCTCGGGGAAGATGATGAACGCGTCCTTCGCCTCGAACGGCGCGAACTGGGTGAAGGGCAGGATCTCCTCGCGGACGGTCTGCACCTGGAGGTTGCGGTGCCCCGTGTCGCGCGGGAGCACGATGCGAACGTCGGGGTGCGCGCCCGCGTCGATGCGACGCGCGCTCTCCGCGGCCGCGGCAGGCGCCGCCCCTTTGGCGATCATCGCCTTGGCCAGCGCGAGCGCGGCGAGCTGCTTGCCCACGCCGCTCGGCCCCTCGAACAGATACGCCGACGCGACGCGGTCGCGCTCGATCGCCCCCTCGAGCGCGCGCAGTGCGCCGGGCTGACCCAGGATCGACTCGAAGAACACCGACATCAGCGGTCGGTCTCGGGCGGCAGCGGCGCGACCTCGAAGAGCGCGCCCGCGATCGACTCGACCGCCTTCTCGAGATCTTCGTGCGAGATGGCGCCCGGCTCGACGTAGTGCTGCATCGCGAGCCCATCGAGCAGGCCGACGAGCATGCGCGGGATGAGCTCGGGGGTCACCCGCGGCCGAAGGCCCATCATCTCGAGGTGCGGGATCAAGTACTGGTTCACCTGCAGCGCCGCCGTCCGGTAGTACGACGCGAGCTGGGGTCGGAGGCCCTCGTCGTAGAGCGCCTGGGCCATCAGATCGGCGACGACCGCGACCTCGTCGGTGCGCGCTTGGCGCACGGTCCACAGCTCGCGCACGGCCTCACGCAGCGCCTCGAAAGGATCGCCACCCGCGCGCCCCCAGGCTTCGAGCGTGCGCATCGCGATCGACTCGAGCGCGCTCTCGAGCACCTTGGAGACCAGCGTCTCCTTGCTCGGGTAGTGGTAGTGCAGCGCACCCTTGGACATCCCCGCCTCGCGGGCGATGTCGAGCAAGCTGGTCCGCGCGTAGCCCTGGCGTGCCAGCACCCGCGTCGCGGCCGCCACGATCTGCGCGGCGCTCTTCTCGGACTTCGCGTAGGCCACGGCTCAGACGCGCGGCGCGCTCACTCCGCGGCGACGGGCTGGCAGCTCGTCATCGTCTCGCGACCGACGACGGGTCGGCAGGCGTAGCCCTCACCGCAGCGGGTGCCGTCGCCGCAGTCGGTGCGGCAGGTGTAGCTGGCCCAGGTCGGATCGGTCGGGTCACCGGGCGTCGCATCGCCCACGTCGGGCGTGCAGATCGCGCCCTCGACGCAGTCGCGGCTGTCCTCGGGATAGGCGCAGGGCTCGTCGACCGCGTTGGGGCCACAGGCCGCGAGCGACAGGCCGAGCAGCAGCGAGAGCACGAGAGAACGCATCGAGAGCCTCCGAGGAACGCGAGAAGGACAGGTCGGCGAAGGGTAGCGGCCCGAAAGGGGCCGAGCACCGACGGCCGGTGGGCCGGCAGGCTACCCAAGTCCCGCCTCACCGCAAGCCCCAACGCGGTGGAGGTCGAACACGTGTCCGTTGACCGCGAAGGGCCCGACTCTCTAGGCTCCCGGCAATGCTCACCTCCCGCCAGCTGCTCTGGGTGCTCGCAGCCTCGCTCGGCTGCGCGTTCGCGCTGCCGCTCGGGGGCATCGGGTGTGGCGTGGTCGATCTCGGCGACAACCCCTCGCCGCCCTCGAACCAGCTCGATGAGGACTACTTCTTCTGCCAGGTGATGCCGAACGTGATCGTCCCGCAGAGCTGCGCGCCGGGCGTCGCGGGCGACGGAGGCGCGTGCCACCTCACGCAGTCGGCGCTCTTCTTGGAAGACGCTTCGGGCATCGCGCCGCCGGGCTGCGACGAGAACGATCGCTTGCTGCCTGGCGAGGTCGCGCCCGACGTCTACCAGCGCAACCTCACCCGGGTGCGCTTCACCGTCGCGAGCGATCCGATGTCGAGCCCGTTCTACCGCCGGCCGCTCCAGCTCGACTCGCACCCGCGCATGATCTTCGCGATCGACTCGCCCGAGGAGGTCATCCTGCGGACCTGGATCACGGGGGGCACTTGAGCGTTCGTCGGCTGCTCCTGCTCGCCTGCGTCGCCTGCCTCTCGACCGCGGGTGCGCCGTCCGCGCGCGCTCAGGACGCCGAGCCGACCGAGGACGCCGAGGCGTCGGTGAGCGCAGACGCGGCTCCGGAGATCGACGACGAGGCGCAGGGCGTCTACGCGCGCGTGGTCGTCGAGCGCACCGAGATGCGCACGGGTCCGGGCGCGTCGTTCCGTCGGGTGCGCAGCGCATCGCGCGGCGACGTGTTCCCGATCCTCACCCGCGGCACGTCGGGGTACTGGTACCAGGTCGAGCTTCCCGACGGCACGCGCGCGTGGATCGCGGGCTCCGCCGTCTACACCCACGAGCTCTCGGCGGACGAAGCGAACGAGGGGCGCTTTGCGCCCGAGGTCTTCGCGCCGCCGCCGCTGCCTCAGGCCCTCGGCGAGCTGAGCTTCAACTTCGGCGCGCTCGGGCTGGTGAACGGCTTCATGGCCATTCGGCCTGCCTTCTATCTCGCGCCGGAGTTCGGCATCGAGATCACCGGCGCGGCAGCGGTCGGCGACGCCGGGCGCCTCTTGATCGCGACGGCTGGCGCGATCGTCAACGTCTTCCCCGAGTCCGTCGTGGTCCCCTTCGCGGTGGGCGGGGGCGGCGCGGGCTTCAGCGAGGGAAACGCGGACGCGTTCCTCGTCGAGTCGGGCGCCGTGGGCGCGCTGTATGCGGGCGGCGGCCTGCGCTTCTGCTTCCGCTACCACATCACGCTGCGCCTCGAGGCGCGCATCTGGGCGTTCTACGACGAGAATCGCTACGTCGGACAGGAGGAGTACAGCGGTGGACTCACGGTCTTCTTCTGATCGGGCGTTCGTCTTCGTCGCGCTTCTGATGGCCGTGCTCGGCGCGTCGGGCTGCGTGACCGTGCGGCCCGAGGAGCGCGAGTTCCTCGCCGACTCCTCGATGAACTTCGGCAGCGGCGGTGAGGCCGACGCCCACGGCGATCACGTGCTCTCGAACCGCGAAGGCAGCTTCGGCGCGGGCGAGTTCTCCGGAGGCGGATGCGGCTGCAACTGACGGCACGGCGCCTCGCCGAGCAGCGCTGGGTGGGTCTGTTGCCCATCCTGTTGCCTGCGCTCGCGCTCGCGCTCCCCTTGGCGGTGCGCGCCGACGCGAGCGGTGAGGTCGATCTCGCCGCGACCCTCTTCCACGAGGGCGGTGGTCCGCTGAACATGACGGTCATCACTCCGTCGGCGCGGGTGCGGGTCGATCCCATCGAGGAGCTCGGCTTCGTCGTGGGCTGGGACGCCGACGTGGTGAGCGGCGCGAGCGTCGCGGTCGTCGATGCGCCCTCCCCCGAGCCCGACGTGATCACCAGCGCGACGCGCCTCTCGGACTTCCGCAACGTCTTCTCGGGCGGCGCGGAGATTCGATCGGACTACGGCACCATCACCGCGGGCTACGCGTACGGCTTCGAGAACGACTACCGCAGCCACAGCTTCTCGCTCGGCGCGCGCACCGAGCTCTTCGAGCGCAACACGATCTTCGATCTCAGCTTCGCGCGCGCTTGGGATCAGGTCTGCGACGTGAACCAGCCCGAGGCGCGCGAGGCGGTCGATCGCAGACGCCTGAGCACGTCGGTCGGCTGCTTCTCCTTGCCCGAGTTCACCGCGCACGACGTCGAGCTCCAGACCTACCAGGGCAGCTGGACCCAAGCGTGGGCGCCCGTCTTCACCTCCCAGCTCACGCTCAGCGCGCAGATCATCGACGGCTTCCAGAGCAACCCGTACCGCGGCGTGTGGCTCGGCCGGGCCGCCGCTCAAGAGAACCACCCCTACAACCGCGCTCGCTACGCCGCGTCGCTCGGCCTGCGCTTCTGGCTCGAGCCGCTCTCGAGCGCGCTGCAGATGAGCGGGCGGGTCTACCGCGACACCTGGGACGTGATGAGCGTGAGCGCGGAGCTCGGCTGGGAGCTGGTGATCGACGGAGCGTTCCGGGTGCGGGCGCGCGGTCGCTACTACACCCAGACCGCCGCGGCGTTCTACTCGGACGACTACTCGCTCCAGCCGATGGGCGCGTACTTCACCGGCGACCGCGAGCTGTCGAACATGAGCACCGTGCTGGTCGGAGCGACCATCGCGTACCAGCTCGACGGCGGCGCCGAGCCCGTCTTCGGGTTCATGAGCGAGTTCGACATCCTGCTCCGCGCGGAGTGGCTCCACTCGGAGTTCCCCAACTTCCATTACGGGCAGGCCGCCGTACCGAACACCGACGCGTTGATCGCGACGCTCTCGCTCGAGGGTCACTTCTGAACGCGCTCGTCGGTGGGACGCCGCGCTTTTTCTTGGTACAAGGCCTCGCATGATCCGCGTCTCGCTGGGCTGTCTGTCCCTCGCTCTCGCCCTCACGCTCACCGCCCCGCTCACCGCGTGCAACCGCCGCCCGTCGGTCGGAGCGCCGAGCGCCACCGGCGCGGGCGCGACGGAGGGCGCGTCCCCGTCGAGCGAGAGCGGTGAGCCGGTCCCGACCAGCCGTCGTCCTCCCACGGGCACCAGCTGCGGAGGACGCGACGACTGCCCCAACGATCAGGTCTGCGTCGCCAACCTCTGCCGCTACCGCGAGACGAGCGTGACCGGCGAGATCCTCGCGGCCGCCGCGGGTGCGCAGGTCGAGGCGGGCGACTGGAACGGCGCGATGCGCGCGTACGACGACGCGATCACCGCGTTCGGGAGCCGGCCCGTGCCGCCCGACGTGCTGTGCGCCTCGGCGGTGCTCTTGCTGCGCACGTCGGCGGACGCCGAGGGACGCGAGCGCGGTGCGCGGCGGGCCGACCAGTGCTTCCGCGCTTCGCTGCCGGGCTACGGTCCGCGCGAGGAGGTCACGCGCGCGCTCTCGCGCCTGCGCTTCGAGGGCCTCGACGCCTCGCTCTTCGATCGCGTGGATCCCGCGGAGAGCTTCTTCACCGCCGAGGCAAGCCGCCCGACGCTCGACGCGCTCACGATCGCCGTGGTGATCCCCGAGGACGTCGACAACGCGCCGGGCCTCGACGCGGTGCGAACCGCGCTGACCGAAGAGCCCGCGCGCCGCGCCATCGGCGAGTGCTTCGAGCAGGACTGGGAGACGCACCACAACCGTTCGGCCCACGCGAACCTCGTGCTGCGCTACGCGACGCGCCTGCGCGACATGGGCCTCTACGACACCTACGAGCCGGAGCTGACCTTCGAGCGCACCACCGTCGCCGAGGACGGCTTCGAGCCGTGCCTGGCCCAGGCGCTCGCGAACGTCGTCGCCACGCCCCGCAGCGGGCGCGTGGTCTCGTGGCAGACCTCGGTCGAGGTCGACGCGCGGGTCGAGTGAGCGGTTGACCGCCTGGCTCATCGCGGCGCTCTACGGCGCCATCCAAGGCCTCACCGAATTTCTCCCCATCTCGAGCGACGGACACCTCGCGCTCGCGGCGATGGTGTTCGGGGATCTCTACGCGCTGCCCCTCGGCACGGTGG
>CAYZQM010000114.1:0-3289 GCA_964480175.1 uncultured Sandaracinaceae bacterium | reverse complement strand
CCGGCAACGCGATGCCGCTGCGCTACATGCCCCTCGGCACGGTGGTGCTGCTCCACGCAGGCACGCTGGTCGCCACGTTCCTCGTCCTACGGCGCGACTCGATCGACGTGGCGCGCGCGTCCTTCGCGGCCCTCGCGGCGCCCCGCAGCGCGATGGACAGCCCCGAAGGTCGAACGGCGATCACCGTGCTGGTGGCGACGATCCCGACAGGCATCGTCGGCCTCGGCCTGCACGACGTCGTCGAGCCGCTCGCCGAGATCCCCTGGGTGGTGGGCGCGTGCCTCTTGCTGACCGCGGCGCTCGTCCTCTCGACCCGCTGGACCGCGCCGAAGACCACCCGCGACGAACCTTCGCTCGGCCTCGCACCCGCGATCTTCTTGGGCGCGATGCAGGGCCTCGCGGTGCTGCCCGGGCTCTCACGCAGCGGCACCACGATCGCGATCGCGATGGCGCTCGGCCTGACGCCCGCTGCGTCGTTCCGTCTCTCGTTTCTTCTGTCGCTCCCCGCCGTGCTCGGCGCGCTGATCCTGGAGCTGCGCCACCCCGAGGTCTGGGCCGCCGCGGGTCTGCCCGGCGTGCTGGGCGCGCTCGTCGCGTTCGCCGTCGGCGTCGGCGCGCTCTATTGGGTCCGCGGCTGGCTGGCGCAGGGCCGCTTCGCGATCTTCGGGATCTACTGCACCGCACTGGGCCTCGGGCTCGTCGCCTTCGACCTCAGCCGATGAGGATCAGCCCCGGCCCTCTTCGCGCTCCCGAAAGCGCGTCGCGAGCGCGCGGACGAACGCGCCCATCCACGGCTTGAGCGAGTCGAGCTCGCGCGAGAGCGCCTCGGCGGTGACGACCCGCAGCTGGCTGTCCTCGACCGCGACGACGCTCGCGGTCCGCGGCCCGGGCGCGAGGATCGCCATCTCTCCGAAGACCTCGCCAGGCCCCATCTCGCGGAGCGACTTCTTTTCGTCGCCCTCCCCGCGGTAGGCCTCGAGCGTGCCGCTCTCGATGATGTACGCGGCGTCCGCCTCGTCGCCCTCGCGCAGCACCACCTCGCCCGCCTTCACGGCGCGCAGAGGGAACACGCCGTCGCCTCGGACGAACGCGACGAGATCTTCGCGCAGCGCCGCGACGCTCGGATAGCGGCTCGCCGGATCGAGCGTCATCGCCCGGTCGACGATCCGCACGAGCCCCCGCGGCGTGTGCGGCGCGAGCGTCGAGAGCGGCGTGTGCGCTGCGGCCTGCGCCTTGGCGATCGACGCCCAGACGTTCTCCGCGACGTACGGCGCCTTGCGCCCGAGCACGCTGTAGAGGAGGCCGCCGAGCGCGAAGACGTCGGTGCGCTCGTCGAGCTTGTCGACGGCGCCGAGGGCTTGCTCGGGCGCCATGTGGGTCGGCGTCCCGACCAGCGCCCCCGCGGAGATCGCGTTCGAGCCCGTGCTGCGCGCCGGCGCAGCGTCGTCGCGGTGCTGCACCGCGGCGGTCGGCTCGACGGCGGGATCACCGAGGCGCCGCGCGATGCCCCAGTCCATCAAGTAGACCTGGCCGAACTCACCGACCATCACGTTCGACGGCTTGAGATCGCAGTGGATGACGCCGCGCGAGTGCGCGAAGGAGAGCGCGTCACAGACCTTGATGAGCGTCTCGACCAGATCGAGCAGGCGCCCGTGCTCGATCGGTCCGGGCGGCAGCGCCTTCACGATGTCGTCGAGCGTCGATCCCTCGACGAGCTTCATCGTGAAGAAGGGAACGCTGTCCCCCTCGAGGCCCAGCTCGTGCACCGGGACGATGTTCGGGTGCTCCAGCTGACCGGTGATCTGGGCCTCGCGCACGAACATCGTGAGCGTCGTGGTGTCGTCGAGCAGATCGTCGTGGATGCGCTTGATGACGGTGTGCCGCTCGAGCGCGTGATCCATCACCATGTCGACGGTCCCCATCCCGCCTTCGCCGATCGGCATCACGTGGCTCAGCGGCCGCCGCAGGGCATTGCGCAGCACGTCGAGCACGGGCGCATCGGGCGCGGGCTGCTCGGGGCTCCCCGCGCTCGCGACGGTCACCGCTGCGCGGAGATCCTTGGGACGCTGCTTGCGGGTGTGCACTGCACGAGAGGGTAGCTGGCCTCCCCCCTCGCGCGCCACGAGCGCGTTGCGTCGCCGAAGCCCTCGCGTCGGCGGGGAACGCGGGTATAGCTGCCCGCCATATGAGCACCTCGCACGCATGGGCGGTCGTGATGGCCGGTGGCAGCGGCACCCGGTTCTGGCCGCTCTCGCGCAAGGCTCGGCCCAAGCAGCTCTTGCCGCTGGCCGGAGAGACCTCGCTCCTGCACCGCACGGTCGCGCGCATCGCGCCGATCGTCCCGCCCGAGCGGGTGCTGGTGGTCACGTCGGAGGCGCTCTTGGCCCCGAGCCGGGCCGAGCTGCCGCAGCTGCCGCAGGAGAATTTCCTCGCCGAGCCCACCGGCCGCAACACGGCCCCGTGCATCGCATGGGCCGCCGCGACGATCCGGCGGCGCGATCCGGACGGGGTGCTCGCCGTGCTCGCGGCCGATCAGCACGTCACCGACGAGGACGAGTACCGGGCGGTGTGCGAGCGCGCGTTCGCAGCCGCAGAAGGCGGCGCGCTGATCACGGTGGGCATCGCCCCGACGCGGCCCGAGACCGGCTATGGCTGGCTCGAGCTCGGCGCGGAGGTGACCCCTGGCGTGCGCGAGGTCGCGCGCTTCGTCGAGAAGCCCGACCTCACCAAGGCCGAGGCGTACCTCGCGGGCGGCAAGCACCTGTGGAACGGCGGGCAGTTCTTCTTCCGCGCCGACGCGATCGCCGCGGCGATCGAGACGCATCTGCCGGAGCTCGCGGCCGGGATCGCGGCGATCGACGCGGCCGCTGCCCGCGGGGACGAGGCCGCCGAGGTGCGCGCTCGCTACGGCACGCTGCCGTCCATCTCGATCGATCACGGCGTGATGGAGCACGCCGCGCAGGTGCGCTGCGTCGTCGGCGACTTCGGCTGGTCCGACGTCGGCAGCTGGACGAGCGCGTGGGAGCTGGCTCCGCACGACGGGTCCCACAACGCCGTCGAGGAGGCGCAGGCGGTGCTGATCGACGCCCAGGGCAACTACGTCCGCGCGCCGGCCGGCAAGGTGGTCGCGCTCGTCGGCCTCGAGGATCTGATCGTCGTCGACACCCCGGACGCGCTCTTGGTGATGCCGCGGAGCCGCGCGCAGGACGTGCGCGCCATCGTGACCGCGCTGCAAAGCAAAGCGCCCGACCGGCTCTGAGCCGACCGGGCGCTCGCGCTTTCGACAGGG
>CAYZQM010000113.1:4046-19945 GCA_964480175.1 uncultured Sandaracinaceae bacterium | reverse complement strand
TCCACCTGCGTCGTCGCCAACGGGTCCGCGTCGACCTGGACGCGCCGCAGGATCGAGCGCGGCGGCTCGTCGAGCGATCCCGGATCGACGCCCGCGGCCTTCCAGGTCGCAGTCAACGCTTGCGGCAGCTCCCGTTCCATCGAGGCGCGCGCAGCGTACACCGCTACTCGCGCAGGCCGTAGCTCTTGATCTTGTGCACCAGCGTTCGGAGGGGCATTCGCAGGATCCGCGCGGCCTCGGTCTGGTTGCCCTGGGCCTTCTTGAGCGCGTCCAAGATGAGCTCCGTCTCGATCGCGCGGATGCGATCCCGGAAGTCGAGGTGCTCGCCGGTCGGGTTCATCGCGCCGATGGCGGCGGCCATCGCGCTCTCGCTGCGCTCGGCGCTGGCGCCGCTCGCGCTGACGCGATCACCCAGATCGATCGCGGTGAGCTCCTGCCCCTCCGCGACCAAGACCGCGCGCTCGATCACGTTGCGGAGCTCGCGCACGTTGCCCGGCCAGGCGTAGGCGCGGAGGCGCGCGAGCGCGTCGGCGTCGAAGTCGCGCACCGGGCTGCCGATGGTGCGCGTCGCCTCCTCCAAGAAGTGCCGGGCGAGCGGCTCGATGTCTTCCAGCCGCTCGCGCAGCGCGGGCACGCTCACGGTCGCCGTGTTGAGCCGGTAGAAGAGGTCCTCACGGAACACGCCCTTGGCCACCTGCTCGGGCAGGTCGCGGTGGGTCGCGGCGACGATGCGCACATCCACCTCGAACTCCTCGGTGCCGCCCACGCGCGTCAGGCGCTTGGTCTCGAGCACCCGGAGCAGCGCGGCCTGGGCCGCGGAGGAGAGCTCGCCGACCTCGTCCAGAAAGACCGTCCCGCCTTGCGCTTGCTCGAAGAGGCCGGGCGCGCGCGCGTCGGCGCCGGTGAACGCGCCGCGCTCGTGCCCGAACAGCACGCTGGGCAAGAGCGTCGCCGCGATCGCGCCGCAGTTGATCGCGCGCAGCGGTCCGTCCCGTCGCGCGCTCTCCTCGTGCAGTCGACGCGCGACGATCTCCTTGCCGCTGCCCGTCTCGCCCATGACGAGCACCGGCACTTGCGAAGGGCCGAGGCGCCGCACCAGCGAGAGGACCTCGCGCATCGCAGGGCTCACCGCGATGGTCTGCGGCCCCGGCAGCGCAGCCTCGCTCCGGGGACCGAGCAGCTGCACCGGCGCGCTGGGGCTCGCGGCCCGCGCGGCGCGCCGCGCGAGATCGACCAGCTCGTCCGGGCTCGCGGCCTCGGGGAAGACCGCGATGCCCGCGAGCAGCGTCGGCATGTCGGGCGAGGTCCGCTGGGTCAGGCGGCGCGCCTCCTCGAGCGCGCGCGTCGCGTCGAGCTCGGGGAGGATCGCGAGCATCGACGACGGCGCGTAGATCGCGACGCCATCGACGCTGCGCAGCGCGGCGCGGAGGTGGCCGGCCCAGCGCGAGACGTGGGTGCTCGTCGGCTCTCCGCGGTTCACCGCGCGCACCAGCATGACCGCGAGCGGTCGGCCGAACGCGCGGGCACGCAGCACCTCGTCGTCCAGACGCGAGAGCAGGCGCGCGTGGCTCGAGACCCCGCGCAGCACGCCCTCCGATCCCGCGACGCTGAGCGACGCCGTCACCGAGCCGAGCTGGAAGGACTCCCCCGCCGCGACGACCTCGCTGCCCACCACCCGCGCGCCGCGCACGTAGGTGCCGTTCGTCGAGGCGAGGTCTTCCACCACGAGCGCGCCCTCGCGCAGCGTGACCCGCACGTGCTGCCGCGAGAGCAGCGGGTCCTCGAGCACGAGGTTCGAGGGCTCGCTGCGGCCGATGCTGAGCGGCACGTTCGGGGCGAGCGGCACCACCCGCACGACGTCGCGCGCATAGAGCACGAGCGCGCTCTCCTCCCGGTGTCCGACGCGCGGCGGCTGGCCGTCCTCGACGGTGGTCTTGTCGGAGGACAGAGGCTTGTCGGAGGGCGCCACGGACGTGGTGATCGCCGCTTTTGGCGGTCGATGCAAGCGCCCTTGCTCGGCGCTCGGTGCGCGCCCACACCTCTGGCGTGCTGCGCAAGGAAGAGCCTCGGATCGTGATCGTCGGCGGAGGATTCGGCGGGCTCGCGGCGGCGCGGGCGCTCGCGAAGGCGCGCGCCCGGGTGACGCTGATCGATCGCAGCAACCACCACGTGTTCCAGCCGCTGCTCTACCAAGTGGCCACCGCCGCGCTCGCAGCCCCGGACGTCGCCGCGCCGATTCGACGCATCCTGCGGCGCCAGAAGAACACGACCGTCCTCATGGCGGACGTGGTGAAGGTGGTGCCGGAGCACAAGCACCTCGTCCTCGAGGACGGCGCAGAGCTCCCCTACGACGCGCTCATCCTCGCGCCGGGCATGAGCCACAACTACTTCGGGAACGCCAGTTGGGCCGAGCACGCGCCGGGCCTGAAGACGCTGTCGGAGGCGCTCGAGATCCGGAGCAAGATCCTCCTGGCCTTCGAGCGCGCCGAGCGCTCCGAGGACGAGGACGAGCGCCGCGCGCTCACGACGTTCGTGGTGATCGGCGCGGGCCCGACGGGGGTCGAGCTCGCGGGCGCGCTCGCCGAGATCGCGGGACGCACGCTCGCGCAGGACTTCCGCCGCATCGATCCGACCACGACGCGCGTGGTGCTGATCGAGGGCAGCGATCGGGTGCTGAGCACCTTCGACCCATCGCTCTCGGAGAAAGCCAAGAGATCGCTCCAGCAGCTCGGCGTCGATGTGCGCCTCGGCGCGCGGGTCACCGGCTTGGATGCCGAAGGCGTGGCGATCGGCGAGGAGCGGATCGAGGCGCGCACGGTGCTCTGGGCCGCGGGCGTGCAGGCCAACGCGCTCACCAAGGATCTCGGCGCGCCGCTCGATCGCGCAGGCCGCGTCGAGGTGAAGCCGGATCTTTCGTGCCCCGGACACCCCGAGGTCTTCGTGGTCGGCGACTGCGTCGCTCTGCGCATCGACGGGCAGCTCCTGCCGGGCGTCTCGCAGATGGCGATGCAGAGCGGCCGCTGCGCGGCCAGGAACGCGCTGGCCGTGCTCGAAGGCCGCCCCACCGAGACCTACGCGTACGACGACAAGGGCTCGATGGCGACGATCGGCCGAGCCCGCGCCATCGCCGAGATCGGCAAGGCCCGCTTCGCCGGCTTCTTCGCCTGGCTGCTCTGGCTCTTCGTGCACGTGTTCTTCTTGATCGACTTCCGAAACCGCATGGCCGTGCTCGCCGAGTGGACGTGGTCGTACATCACGTGGCGCCGCAGCTCGCGGGTCATCCTCCCCGACCAGCTCCACGGCCCCTGAGAGCCTGGAGCAACGCGGCGCCTGCCGTCGTGGGCTCGGGTCGCTGCGACGTTCGGGACCCAGGCGCGCTCCTCGCCGCAGCCAGAAGTGATCAGCCGCCCTCGGTCACGTGCGGTCCCACGAGCAGCTCGCACCCTCCACGGGTATAGCGAAGCACCCGGCCTGCGAAGTCCTGAACACACGTCGCGAGCACCGGTTCGAACGTCGCGACTCGTCGAACACCGTGCTCGTCGATCTCCCAGATCGCGGTGGGCGTGACGACGAGGCGGCCAGCGACGCCGAGGTAGACGATGTCGCCGACGTCGAGCCGGACCGCGGCGATCCGGAGGTGGTCTCCGTCCCGCGTCAGAACGCGCACCTCGTTCTGTGACCTCACCGCGATCCCTCCCCCCCGCAGATAGAACGCGCTGCTGAGCGCGAACTCGGTCGGTCGATCGATCACCTCGAGCTGGCGGCGTCGACGGGTCGCCATCTCGATCTCGTAGAGGGCGGGGATCCTTCGGTCCTCATCCGATGCGGTGGAGACGAGGATGCGCTGGCGTTCGAGGTCGAAGTGTGCGCTGGGGCCGATCGGCCACTTCTCCTCGAAGCCCACGAGCCCTTCGCGCTTCGTCCACATGCGGAGCCGGGTCTTCGGGTTGCGCTTCTCCGCGGCGGACTCCGCGGACAGGTGTCCGAAGTAGTAGTACACGCCAGGGGCTCGGCGGATGTTCTTGTGCGGGGGAAGGAAGCCCTCGGACAGCTGCGCTTGGACGTCGAGCGGGACTGCGTTCGCAGGATCGGACTGATGCCGGGTCTCGTCGCTCACCCGCTGCCAGCGGTAGTCGCTCGATGCGTTCACGCCGGGAAGCGTAGCCCAACGGGGAACACAGCCCTCGTCGTGCCTGCATCAGCGACGGACGTGCGCGCGCGCGAAGGCCGCGAGCTCCGCGACCGCCGCCTTCGCCTCGGGGAGCTGCGCCATCAGAGGGAACGCGTGGATCATGTCGGGGTAGGCATGGAGGGTGACGGGGCTGCCGTGCTCCGAGAGCCGGCGCGCGAGAGTCAGCGCATCGTCGAGGAGCGCCTCGGCCTCACCGACCTGGATCAGGATCGGCGGCAGGCCATGCAGCGGCGCGTGGACCGTGGAGACGTCCGGCAGCGCGGGGTCGAGCTCGCCCATCAAGCGCCGCACGTACTCGGCGAGCACGGGACGAGGAAGAAAGTCGTACCGCGCGTTGCCGTCGATCGACGCGCCGGAGAGCGTGAGGTCGACCCACGGCGAGATGATCGCGGCCGCCGCGGGCAGCGCCTCCCCCGCGTCACGCAGCGCGCAGAGCGTGCTCATCGTGAGCCCGCCGCCCGCGGACTCACCTGCGATGAACACGCGCTCGGGCGCGATGCCCTGCCGCATAAGCCAGCGCCACGCGGTGAGCGCGTCGTCTCGCTGCGCGGGGAAGCGGTGCTCGGGCGCGAGGCGGTAGTCGATCGCGAACGCGCGCGCGCCCATCGCGCGCGCGAGCCGCGCGATGAAGGGCTGATGGCTCGCCACCGAACCGATCGAGTAGCCGCCCCCGTGCAGGTAGTAGAGGACACGGCCTTCGTCGGGTCCGGTCGGGACGATCCACGCGCCCGGCACACCGTCGGCGCTCACGCGCTCCATCTGCGCCGTCGGCCGGGGTGGCGGCATCGCCCCGATGGCCCAGCGCTGCGCGGAGAGCGGCAGCCGCGTCGAGCGCCGCGCGTAGTGATGCAGGATCCGCGAGAGCGCCTCGGTCTCGAGCGACCACCCATCTCGCAGCGGGCCACGCTGGCGGCGCCGGAGCGCCGCCGCACCGAGGATGGCGCGCACCAGCAGCGGCGGACGTGCGCTCACTCGCCGCACAGCATCGGGGCCACGCAGACGCCTCCTTCACAGCGACCGCTGGCGCAGCCCGCGGGCGAGCTGCACGCGGCGCCGAGCGCGCCGCTCGGCTCGCAGGTTCCGTCGAGGCAGCGGGTGCCCGTCGCGCAGCGCTCCATCAAGCCTCCGCACGCCTCGCCCGCGGCGGGAACCGCGACGCACGTGCCGTCGAAGTCGCCGGTGTCGGGCGCGAGCCCGTCGCACACCGCGTTCGCGCACGCGTCGGGGATCGCGATGCGGCACGCGGCGCCGATCGCCGCGCGCTCGACGCACACGAACGTCGGCGCGCCCGCGACCACCTGATCGAGCGCGCACGACAGGCCGTCGGCACAGAGCGGACCGGTGCTCGGATCGCACGCCGCACCGAGCGCGCCGCTGAACGCCTCTTCGACCGAGAGGCAGGTGCCCGCTCGGGTCTCGTCGGCGCCCAGGCAGATGAGGCCCGCGTTGCAGCCCAGGCCGGTCGGTCCGTCGCAGCCCGCGCCATCGCCAGCGGGCGCACGGCACGTGCCGGCCGCACAGCGCAGACCGGTGGTGCAGCCGCCGTCGTCGATGCACGCCGCGCCCGCCGCGCCGCGCGCCTGACACGATCCGGGGCACGCGCCGCCGCCGTGGTCGCAGTAGCTCGCGCCCTCGCACTCCTCGTCCAGCGTGCAGGCGGCGCCCGGCGGGAGCGTGCCGACGAACGCCTCCTCGCACACGTCGGCCACGCGCGCGGAGAAGATCCCGCAGCCCAGCATCTCGAGCGACGCCTCGCAGTCCGAAAAGCGCGCGCCGTCGTAGATCAACGTGCCCCGCTCGATCGCGTCGCGGTACAGCGGGATGCTCGTCGACTCGAAGCTCGTGCGGAACGTCCCCTCGCAGTCGGAGCCCCCGAAGAAGAGCGGTCCGACCGTCGGTCCGTAGCATGCGTCGAGCGCGTCGCAGAGCGCGCCTGCGTAGCTCGCGCCGACGTCCTCGATGGGCACGGCGCTCTCGTGGGTGGCGCCGCAAGCGACGAGGCAGAGCGAGAGCGCGATCAGGCGATGGTGCATGCAGCGAGGCTGCCAGAGCGGGCGCGTGAGCGCGAGGGGTCGCCCTGCTGCCGGCCGTGCTCAGGTCGGCTCAACGCAGCCTGAGGTGGCGCCACCCTGCGCCGAGGCGATGCGCCGCGGCGAGCGGCACCGCGGCGATGCCGCTCTCCCGCGTCACCCAGCGCACCAACACCCAGCGGAGGCGCTCGCGCTGCGCTTCGCTCACCAAGCGCTCGGCGGCGCCAGCGTCCTCCTTGGAGAGCGGGATCTTGTTGCCCTCGGCGTCGGCGAGCTGGCCCTCTTCCACGGAGGGCCCCGCGATCAGCGCGATGGGCTCGGCCTCCGACGGACGCTCGGAGAGCGCCTCGAGCGCAGCGCGCATCGCGATCGGCACGGTGCACCCGAGGGCCTCGATGCGATCCCACACCTCGTTCGGCACGTCGCTGCTCACCGTGTACTGCTGCGCGCGCATCCGGGCCGGTACGCCGCTCCGCACCATCCCGAGGCCGACCTCCAGGCGGCGAGGACATGGACCTATCGACGCGCTCGTCGGTCCGTCGGCGGCGACGTACCGCTCCTCGAGCACGAGCTCGCCGTCGTCCTCGTCGAGGAGCACCCGCCGCTCGATGGGCGCGCCGCCGTACGCGTCCACGCACTCGCGCGCGAGCTCGACGAAGCGTCGATCCGAGAACGAGCGCTCGTCGCTCACGAAGGGCGCCGACAGCGCACCCGACGTGACGGAGAAGAGCAGGCGTGCGGTCTGCCGCGCGTCGGCCTCCGCGAGCGCGCTCACCAAGCGACCGAGCCAGCGGGCGATCGGCAGCGGCGGCGGCGAGGGCAGCTCGGCCACGACCCGAGGCAGCG
Organism: uncultured Sandaracinaceae bacterium; assembly: GCA_964480175.1. GTDB lineage: Bacteria > Myxococcota_A > Polyangia > Polyangiales > Sandaracinaceae > CAYZQM01. The sequence goes on along the minus strand of CAYZQM010000113.1, from coordinate 12,877 downwards.
CCTCGCGCACCGACGCAGAGTCGGCGACCTCGAGACCGCTGCGCACGATCGCGACCGCGAGCTCCGAGAGCCGCGCCGCGAGCTGCGAGCCCGCGCGCGCGGGCGCCGGCGGCAGCGACGTCCGTGCGTCGCCGGGCCCCTCGCGGTCTCCCTCCGCGAGCCACGCGAGCGCGCGACGCGATGCTGGCGAGAGCGGCTCGCCGAGGCGCGCGTCGGTCGCGCTCACCGAGAGACGCGCGCCGTCGCGCGCCACGGTCACGAGCTCGGTGCGATCCCCGAGGCGCACCTCGATGACCGCACGCGAGACGTCGCTCGCGTCCGCCTCGATCGACCCGTTCAGCTCGCGCCGCGCGAGCTCGCGGAGCGAGGGCCCCTCCGTCGAAGGGAGCGGCTCCGGGCGACGCGACACCTTCGGTGACCTCGTGTCGCTCATCCGCCGTCTCCCCGCAGGGCTCCGAGTCTGCGCTGCATCTCGAAGCGCAGGCTGCCCGGCGCGCGCCGCAGATCCAGCCGCAGGGCCTCCTCGAGGAGACCGCGCGCGATGTCGCCGCGCCCATCGCGCGCCGTCTCCTCGGCGCGGCGCAGGAAGACCTGCGCGAGGAGGCGCGCCGCGTGACGCTCCACCCAGCCGCGATCGGCCTCGAGCGCGCGCCGCAGCGCGGCGAGCGCCTGCGCGCTCTGCGCTGCGTCGAAGCTCGCGCCCAGCGTCACCAGGGGCGGTGCCCAGCCAGGCCGGCGCGCCGCCGCGCGCTCGAGGCGGTGCAGCGCGCGTCCCCGCATGCCCAACGCGATCCACAGACGCGCCGTCACCCAGTCGAGCCACGCGCGCAGGCGCAGCCACCAGCTCGGCAACGGCGCGTGCTCGCGCTCCTCGTTCGGCGAGCGGGCCCCCGTCGTCAGCGCAGTCGCCGCGAGCACCTCCGAGCGCTCCGGCACGTCCTCTCCGCGCAGCTCGAGGCGCGCGACGATCGCGGCCTCGGCGTCCTCGAGCTCCACCCGCAGGGCTCCGTCGGTGCGCGCCGCCGGCCGCGCCTTGGCGAGCAGCAGCAGCGCGCGCGCGTCGCCCGAGCGACCGAGCGCGCGCACGGCCCGCGAGGTGATGACGACGTCGTCGTGATCGAGGAAGAGCGACAGCCGCTCCGCGTCCTCGGGCTGCCCCAGCGTCGCCATCGCCTCGAGCGCAGCGCGCAGCGTCGCTGGATCGGCGTTCGAGAGGATCGCGCGCACCCACGCGCGTCCGACGGAGTCGCCCTGCAAGCCCAGCGCGCCCGCGATCACGGCGCGCTCCGCGGGCCGCACGCTGGCGCGGTAGGCGCGCAAGAGCAGCGGGCGCACGCGCGGGTCCTCGATGCGCGCGAGCGCCCGCGCAGCACCCGTCGTGAGCACCCGATCGCGCGCGGCGAGCACCAGCGCCAGCGAGCCCACCAGCCGCGTATCGCCGCTGTACCGGAACGCGCCGATCAGCGCGCGGCGCCCGGGCACGTCGATGCTGCCATCGCTCCCTTCGATCAGCGCGCCGAGGTGCGCGACGAGCACGTCGCTCGCCTCGCGGAGGCGCGGCGCGAGGATCGCGAGATCCTCGGCGGCCAGCGCGCCGAGCGGCTCTTCGCTCCGCTCTCCCTCCCAGTACGCCCGCGCCGCGGCCTCGAGCTCGCCGAAGAGCGCGCTCGCCCGCGCGTCGTCGGCCCGGACCTCGATCCCCGCGGCGCCCGGGAGCGCGCGGCGCGCGAGCACGAGCTCGTAGGCGATCTCGAGATCGCGCGAGCCATCGAGCGCGTCCGCGATCGACACCAGCTCCTCGCCGCTCGGCTCGGCGTCGCTCTCGCCGCGCAGCATGGCTGCGATCTGTCGGGTCGCGCGGCGACGATCGAGGACGGCGCCGCTTCGCTGCACCGCGAGGAGCGATCGCAGATCGCTGGGCAGCTCGACGGGCGTGGGCGCGGGCGGCGGCACCGATGGGGTCGGGCTGAGCGACGGCGTGGCGTACGTGCCCGACGAGGTGCTCGCGGCGTCGCCGCTCCACTCGGAGCGCGCCACGAGCTCGTCGCGCGCCAGCGCCCCGACGAGGGCCGCGGTGAGCTGCGCGTCGTCCGCGGGTCCCTCGAGCCTGAGGCGCTCTCGCAGCTCCGCGTCGTCGCCCTGGGCGCCGCGCCGCAGCCGCTGCACCAAGGGAAAGCTCATGAACGCTCGCGCAGGCTGGCCCGCGCGTCCGCGAGCACGACGAGCGCGCGATCCACCGTGCACATCCCGGTGATCGGCGCCGCGGCCTCGTTCTCGCTCGGCTCGGCGAGCGCGGAGGGCAGCGCGTCGAGCAGCGCCACCCGCTCGCCCATCGCGACGAGCACGCGAGCATCGTCGTCCACCGCGAGCGCCGTCGGCAGCCGCGGCAGCGCGCGCGGGGTGATGACCCCGCCCTCGAGCGTGCAGAGCCCCGCGCCCTCGCCGTCGCGCACGAGCACGTAGAGCACGTCGGGTGCGAGGCGCGTCCCGACCAGCTCGAACGCGCGCGGCACGACGCCGAGCGACCGAGGATCCCCGAGCCCATCCGCGCGAGGAGCGGACGGCCGGTGCGAGATCGCGCCGTCGTCGCCGAGCAGCCAGGCCCCGCCGAGGCCGTCGGCGAACGCGCGCCGAACGACGCCCTCGATGGGCACGGCGCGCTGAGAGAACACCGCCAGCACCTGGGCGCGCCCCGCGCTCGACCACACGAGGAGGTGCTCCGCATCGAGCGCGGTCGCGCCCGCGAGCGACTCGCCGGCCTCGAGCTCGATCGCGATCGACTGCGCGCCGACGTGCAGCGCGCGCGGGGTGACTTGCACCAGCTCGCCCTCGAACGACGCGATCGCCACCGTGAGCTCGTCCAAGAACGGAAACGTCCGCGCCCCGAGGGCAGCGGTGCCCTCGGAGACCATCAGATCGTCCGCGAGCTCGTCGCCGTCCTCGCCAGCGGCCTCGCCCGCGGCGACGTCAGGCAGGTCGGCGGTCTCGTCGGGCAGCCCCTCCGCGCCATCGTCGGCGCCCGCAGCCATCGCGTCGTCGTCCTCGAGCAGCTCTCCGACGAAGAGCGCCCCCTCGGCCTCGGAGTCCTCGGTCCACGTCGACTCCGGATCGAGGTCGAGGGGATCGTCGTCGATCGCGAGCGTCGCATCGTCCATCGCGCTCTCGCCCTCGAGCGCATCGATGGGCTCGCCGGGTACGTCGATGCCGACGACCGCGTCGTCCTCGAGCCACGTGTGGCTGTCGCCTTCCGGCTCGAGCTGCTCCGCGTCGAAGTCGTCGTCGGTCGCGTCGTCGGAGGCCGCCTCGTCCACGGGCCCCGTCTCGCGCGGAAGATCGTCGGTCGTATCGTCGTCGGCCTCGCGGGCCTTGGGCTGCGGCACGGCGTAGTTGTACCGCTTTTCCGCCGGGCGCGCGGCGAGCTACTCGAGGATCTCGGTGCCGATGCCGCGATCGGTGAAGACCTCGAGGAGCGCTGCGTGCTGCACCCGCCCATCGACGACGTGGACCTTGTGCACGCCCGTCGCGAGCGCGTCGAGCGCGCTCTCCACCTTCGGGATCATCCCGCCGCTGATCACGCCTTCCTCGATCCGCTCCCGCACGTCCGAGGCGCGCATCGAGGACGCGATCGCTCCGTCCGCGCCGCGCACGCCGTCGATGTCGGTCATCAAGAGCAGCTTCTCCGCCTTCAGCGCCGCGGCCACCGCGCCCGCGACGGTGTCGGCGTTCACGTTCAGCGAGCGCCCCTCCTCATCCACCGCGACCGGCGCGATCACCGGCACGAAGCCGCCTTCGACGAGCTTGGTCAGCACCCCGGTGCGCACCTGGACCACCCGACCGACGAGCCCGGGGTCCACCTCGCGCCCCGCCTTGGTCCGCATGCGATCGATCTTCTGGCCGAGGAGGAACGAGTCGTCCTTACCCGAGAGCCCGACCGCGCGGGCACCTGCTCGGCACATGAGCGAGACGATCTCGGAGTTCACCTTCCCCGCGAGCACCATCTCGACGATCTCCATCGTCGCCTCGTCGGTGACCCGCAGACCGTCGATGCGCTCCGAGACGACACCGAGCTGCGCAAGCATCGAGTCGATCTGCGGGCCGCCGCCGTGCACCACGACCGGGTGGATCCCGATCAGCTTCATCAGCGTCACGTCGCGCGCGAAGGAGTCGCGCAAGAGCGGGTCGACCATCGCGTGGCCGCCGTACTTGAGGACGAAGATCTTGCCGTGGAAGCGGCGGATGTAGGGCAGCGCCTCGTGGAGGATCGATGCCTTGAACACGAGGTCCTTCATGCGCTCCGCTTCCATGACGAGTCCCTTCGCGCGTCAGGGCGCGCTGTCGATCGCAGGCGTGTCCGAGGGCGGCGGCTCCGTGGTCCCGCTCGGCGCGGGGAGCTCGTCGGGCGCGGTCTCGGGGGTGCCGCTGCTGCCGCTTCCACCGCTGCCGACGCCGTCGCTGCCGCCGCTCGGGGTCCCGGCGCCGCCCGTCGCACCGGAGGCGCGAAGGCGATCGACCTGTCGCCGCGCGATCGACGCGTGCGGTCCCGCGGGGCTGCGGGTGAGGTACTGCTCGTAGGCCTCGAGCGCGCGGTCGATGTCGCCGATGCGGCGGTACGCGTCGCCCATGCCGATCAGCGCCTCGCTGTAGCCCGTGGCCGACGCCGTGCGGAACCGCGAGAGGGCTCCGTTCGCGTCGCCGTTGGCGAGCAGGCAGAAGCCCAGGCCCGTGAGCGCCTCGGGCCCGCCCGGCCGCGCGGAGAGCGCTTGCTCGTAGAGGGTGCGAGCCCGCGCAGAGTTGCCGTTGTTGAGGGTCTCGCGCGCGGTCGCGATCAGCGCTTCGTACGATCGACCGCCCGACCCCGACTCACTCGACCCGCTGCTGCCGCTCGAACCGCTTGAGCCGCTGCTGCCACTCGAGCCACTGCTGCCGCTCGAGCCCGTCGACGTCGTCGTACCGCCCGACGGCGCGGTGCCCCCCGCGACGATCGGCGGGGGCGGCGGGATCGCGATCGCGACGCCTGCATCGGCGCCGACGCTCGGCGCGCCGTCGAGCGCAGCCAAGAGCGCCGTCGCGATCGGATGATCCGGATCGCGCGTGATCACCGCCTGGAGCTGGGAGCGTGCGGCGGCAGCGTCCCCCGCCGCGACGTGCGCGCGCGCCAAGAGGATGCGAGCGCGCAAGAGGCCCGGGTCCTCGGTCACCGACTGCTCGGCGAGCGGCACGCTCGCCGCGAGCCCGCCCTCGGCCGCGGCCAAGAGCGCGTCGACCCGCAGCGCCTCGGCGCTGGGGTTCGGCTCGAGGGTGCGCGCGCGATCGAGGCGCGAGCGCGCGAGGGGATCCTCGCTGAGCCGCAGCGCGTCGGCGAGCACCACCTCTGCGGCGGCGCCGCCGCTGCCCAGCCGCACCGCGAGCTCCGCGTTCTCGCGCGCGGGCGTGGTGTGCTCCGTCGCGTCGCGCCGCGCGGCCGCCGCCTCGCCCGCGAGCGCGGCATCGTCGACCGCACGCGCGTCGAGATCCGCGGCCTCGAAGAGGCGGTTCTGCGCGAGCAGCGCGTGCGCGCGAGAGAGACCGACGAGCGCGCGCACGTCGTGGTCGTCGAGCCCGAGCGCCTTGGTGTACTCGCCGATCGCCTCGCGGTACCCCTCGTCGCGATCGGTCGCGACCGCGGCGTCTCCGGCGTCGATGAACGTCGCGCCACCATCCTCGGTCGGCGCGAGCATCGCTTGGATGCGATCCCAGCCGAGCGCCACGCCCGCGCCGGCGGCGAGCAGCACCACGAGCGCGACCCACATGCCCGAGCTCGAGCGACGGGGCGCGGCCCGCGGCCGGTCTTCTTCTTCGTCGACCCGCAGGCGCGGCGGAGGCTCGCTCACCGGACGCCGCGCGACGGGCTCGACCGCGCGTGACTCGAGGCTCCGCGGCCGGGGCGGCGAGGACACCTGCGCCTCGCGGGTCGGCGCGATGGGCCGCGCCGGCGGAGCGACCGGAGGACGGGCCGCGGCGGGCGTGGGATCGCGGCGAGGAGGCGGCGCGGGCGGAGGCGCTGCGATCTCGCGAGGGGGCGCAGGGACGTCTCGCAACGGCGCGGTCGCGGCCTCGGTGCGCGGCGTCGGATCACGACGGGGTGCGGGCGTCGGATCGCGCCGGGTCTCCATCTCGGGCGGCGCGGGGCGCTCGCTCGGCGGGCGTCGCGGAGGCAGCGCCGGCGGAGGGGCCGAGGGCGGCGCGACCGCCGCTTGCTGGGTGCGCCGTACGTCGTCGCCCCCGAGCGCGGCGGGCCTCGGCGGCGCGCCGGCCGCGCGCCCCCCCATGCCCATCATCGTGCCCTTGCCCTGCCGCGGCGCGACCTTCGTCGCGTCCGCGTCGGGTCGCTGCATGCCGCGCGCGGTGTCGGATCGCCCGCCGTCCGATCGCGCGACGTCGGATCTCCCCGTGGGATCGCGCCGCGGCGTCGCAGCGGCCGCGCGCGCGGCAGAGAAGAACGTCGAGAGCTCCGCGATGTCGCCGAGGCGCTTGCCCGCCTCGCCTGCGCGCGAGAGCTCGTCGTCTTCGCCGACGGCGCCCTCGGCGATGAGCCGCTGCAGTTCCTTGAGCGACTGGATGGGCCGGCTGGTGCCCGCCTGCGTCCGCAGCGTCCAGGCCTTCTTGGTGTCGGCCGCGCTCTCTTGCGGCGCCGCGACCGCGCCGGCCGACGAGCCGCGGAACACCTTGAAGAGGTGCCCGCAGTTGGTGCACTTGACCGTCGTTCCGCGATCCGAGACGAGGGTTTCGTCGAACTCGTACTCGGTGCCGCAGCGTTCGCAGGTGACGTCCATCGCGAGGGGCGCGAGCATAGCAAATGGCCGCACGGATCCAGGCGAAAGCGACGGTGACAGGCGGGGAACAGCCAGGGCGGAGTGCGCTCGGGCTGAGGCTGGGCAGGGGCTTGCGCAGACCCCGCCGAGCTGGCATCGAGGCGCGGTGACGGACACGCTCGATCAGCTGCTCGACGAGGTGCGTGCCCACCTCGCGTGGGAGGCCGCGCGCGGTCACGTCGGGATCGCATACGAGCCCCCCGAGCGACCGAGCGCGCGCGGCGCATCGGCACCTCGATCCCCCGAGCGCACGATGGAGCGAGGACGCGCGCCCGCGCCGAGCGGCATGCCCGAAGAGGCAGCGGCCTTCCTCCGCCAGCTCAAGGGACAGCCTGCGGGTCCGGTCCCCGGTCAACGCACCGACGCGCCGAGCGCACCTTCGGCGCCCGCCGCTGCGCATGCGACGCCCGCTGCACCTGCGCCGAGCGCGCCTCGCGCGGCGGGTGATCGCGGGCGTCTGCCGATGCTCGCGCAAGAGATCCGCACCTGCACCAAGTGCCGCCTCCACGAGGGGCGCACCCAGACGGTGTTCGCGCGTGGCAACCCCGCCGCCGAGGTGCTCTTCGTCGGCGAGGGCCCGGGCTACAACGAGGACAAGCAAGGCGAGCCCTTCGTCGGCCAAGCTGGTCAGCTGCTCGACAAGATGATCGAGGCGATGGGGCTCGGCGCAGATGGGGTCTACATCTGCAACGTCGTGAAGTGCCGGCCGCCGGAGAACCGGACGCCGCTGCCCGACGAAGCGGGCGCCTGCATGCCGTACTTGCGAGAGCAGATCGGGTGCGTCGCCCCGCGCATCATCGTCGCGCTCGGCCGCTGCGCCGCAGAGAACCTCGGCTGCGCCCTCCCCGGCCGGAGCTGGCGCGGCACGTGGGGCACCTTCGACGGCATCCCCGTGATGCCGACCTACCACCCCGCGTACCTGCTCCGCAGCCCCGAGATGAAGCGCCCGGTATGGGAAGACCTGCAGAAGGTCATGCAGCGCATCAAGAGCTGACGGTTCCCTGAATCGTCGAGCCCGGCGAGACCCTGATTTCGCGCTCCTCCGCGGAACTCAGAGTTCGAATCCGTAGATGCCCCGATCCGCCGATTCGAATTCAGGATCTCGATCTCGATCTCGATCTCGACACGTGAACGTGAGCCTGAACGTGGTCGTGGACGTTCGTGGACGTGAACGGCGGTTCGATCAGCAGCAGCGCGATCGACTGAATCGTTCACGTTCACGTTCAGGTTCACGACCACGTTCACGTTCGATCACGTGCCCGCTCTCTTCGACGCTGCGCTCAGCGCGGGGCGGCGCACCAGTCGGTGAACTGGCTGCGCGCCGAGCCTGCTGCGCCCACACGGTTCAGGTCGCGGTAGAGCGCCTGCGCGCCGGGGCAGTTGCCGGCCATGATCATCGAGCCGATCTCGCGGCTGCCGCGGGTGCCCAGCTCGCGGCGGAGCTCGGCGACGACGGTCGAGCGGCGGCCCACGAGGCGGTTGGCCTCCTCGAGCGAACCGATCGCGGCGCGGTAGTCGCGGCGGCCCAGCGCGGCGACGCCGCTCGCGTTCAGCGAGCGCGCGCGCGACTCGTCGGCGGCCGACACGCGCGGGCGCGAGGGACGATCGTCATCGTCGTCGTCGCTGCTCGGAGTGGTGGCCGGCCGACCCGCGTCGGGCGTCGCGGCGGGCGTGGTGCCGGCCGCCGTTCCGGCGTCCGGGGTCCCGCTCGCCACGGTGGTCGTCGGCATCATCGGCACCATCGGCGTCGTCGGGATCGTCGTCGTGGTCGCGATCGGGTTGGTGGTCGCGGTCGCACCCGCGGTGCTCTCGCCCGTGCCGCGGAAGAAGAAGAACGCGGCGCCTCCGCCAGCGCCGACCATCATGAAGAGCACGAGCACGCCGAGCAGCACCCAGCGCCCCGCACCGCCGCCCGACGGCGCGGGCGTCATCGTGTTCGGCGAGAACCCGGGCGAGGACGTCCCGCCGAAGCCGCCCATC
>CAYZQM010000113.1:0-4036 GCA_964480175.1 uncultured Sandaracinaceae bacterium | reverse complement strand
GCGCGGTGCCCGCGACCATCCCGCCCACCACGCCGGGCGCGGAGCCGGGCATCGACGCGCCGCCGAACCCGCCGTTGTAGGTCGGGGGCGGCGTGTTGCCGTGCGCGGGCGACGCGCCACCGAAGGGCGCGGGCGTGTGCGTCTGGAAGGGCTGGCTCGGCTGACCCTTCGGCAGGATCTGCCCGCCGGCGCTGGTCGCCATCGTCCACGCGGCCTGGGTGTCCTGCTGCCCGGTGAACTCCTGGAGGAACTCGAGCACCGTGCCGTGCCGCTGCTCGGGCGCCTTCGCGAGCGCGCGGGCCACCGCGTTCTTCTTGTTCTGCGAGACGTGAACGCCCGCAGGGAAGGCCTCGAAGGGCGCGGGCTGCGCGGTGAGGTGCTTGGTCGCCCACTCCCACGGGGTCTTGGCGTCGAAGGGCAGGCTCCCCGTGAGCATCTCGAACGCCATCACGCCGAGCGAGTAGATGTCGCTCCGGGCATCGAGGGTCTTTCCGCTGAACTGCTCGGGGCTCATGTACGGCGGCGTGCCGAGCACCATGCCCTGCTTGGTCAGCTTCGCCTTCTGCGGATCCTCGGCCTCGCCCTTCTTGGCGATGCCGAAGTCGAGCACCTTCACGAAGTCTTCCTGGCCGCCGCGGTCGGTGAGCAGGATGTTGTCGGGCTTCAGATCGCGGTGGACGATCCCTCGCCCGTGCGCTTCGTGCAGCGAGCCGCACGCCTGGATCAGGATCTTGTCGACGCGCGCGTGATCGAGGACGCCCTTCTCCATCTCGGCGGCGAGCGAGCGCCCCTCGATGTACTCCATCACGATGAAGAGCGTGCCGTCGTCGAGCGCGCCGAAGTCGAAGAACTGGATCGTGTTCGGATGCGACAGCTCGATGACGGTCTCGCACTCGCGGTTGAAGCGCGCGACGAGCTGCGGGTCCTGGCTCAGCTCGGGGTGCAGGGTCTTGATCGCGACCTTGCGGGTCGCGGCGCCCATCTTCTGCTCGGCGACGTAGACCCGGCCCATGCCGCCCTCGCCGATGAGCTTGGTCGGGCGATAGCGGCCCTGGATCACCTTGCCGAGCAAGGGATCGCCCGCGGTCTCCTCCGTCTCGATCTCGAGCATCGCCCCGCAGCTGAGGCAGAACTTCGCGTGCCCTTCGTTTTGGTGTTGGCAGCGTTGGCAGGGTCGAGACATGGCTCTCTCGGTCGGCGCAGCGGGGTCAGCCTCGCTGCTGGGTCCGCCTCGGCTCGGCCGAGCGCGGTGCGCGGTGGGACGTACGGCCCCGAAGTTCGATTTCTTTCCTCGCTCGACGCGCGAGCGCCGATCGGACGCCGAGTCTAGCGAAGGGCTTGGGAAACTTCCATCACGCGCTGGGGTGTCGCCGCATCATTGCAGCGAGAGGGGTCGCGTGGGACCCTCGCACACTGCCTTGACCTCCTCCCCTCACGCTCGTCGCGTCGCCCTCTTCACCTCTCTTCTGCTGCTGTGCGCGGGTTGCCCCGAGCCGACGACCGGCCCGGATGCGGGCGCAGACGCGGGCCCGACCTCCACCGCGCGCCTCGTCTTCATGCCGCGCAGCGGGCCGATCGACTTCGGCGACGTGCCCTTCCCCGACGACCTCTACCTCGACGCGAGCGGCCGGCTCGAGCTGGGCGCGCTGCCCTCGGAGTCGATGGCCTTCCCGAGCTACGCCGCGACCATGCGCAGCGCGGGGAGCTCGCTCGACGGGTTCGGCGCGCTGGGCCCGATCTACTTCCGCGTGGACGGCGCGATCGATCCTGCGAGCCTGCCGAGCACCGGCGCCGACAGCCTCGGCGACGACGCGAGCGTCTTCCTCGTCGACGCCGACCCCGCGTCGCCATCGGCGTTCGATCGGATCCCGGTGGAGGTCCGCTGGGACCCGGCGACCTCCATGCTCGCGCTGCGTCCCCGCGACGGTCACGCGCTGCGCGCAGGGCGGAGCTACGCGGCGGTGGTCACGAACGCGGTGCGCGGGAGCGACGGCCTGCCGCTCTCTCCGGCGGACGCGTTCCGGACCGTGCGCGACGCCGCGAGCCGCCCGACCGACCCGGCGCTCGCCGAGGCCTGGGACCACTACGGTCCCGTGCTCGCGAACGTCGGCGCAGCGCGCGTGGTGGGCGTCGCGGTGTTCCGGGTGCAGACGGTCGAGCGCACGCTCGCCGACGCGCGGACGATCGTGCGCGCTGGCGACGCACCGACGGTCACCATCGAGCGGGCGATCACCGGCGCGGATCTCGACGCGCTGCTCGGCGTCCCCGAGTCGCCCACGCTCGGCCTCGACGTCCCGGGCGGGGTCCTGCACGAGCACGTCGGTTGGGTGATCGACGGTCGCTTCACCTCGCCGAACTTCATGAGCCCCGAGCCGCAGACGCATGGCGCGTTCACCCGCGACGACGACGGCGCGCTCATCGTGCAGCGACAGGACGACGTGTGGTTCACCCTGGTGTTGCCTGCGGGCGATCTCGGGGAGCTGCGCACCGTGATCTTCCAGCACGGCCTCGGCAGCGATCGCAGCAACGTGTTCTCCATCGCGGAGGCGCTCTGCGCCCAGGGGTGGGCCGTGCTGGCGATCGACATCCCGTTCCATGGCATGCGCGCGGACGTCCCCGACGTCGCGCTCGACCGAGCGCACGCGTTCGGTCCCGGTGAAGGTCCCGATCTCTTCGGAGACACGACCGGCGACGCCGTGTACTTGGCGTTCGTGGGCGCGGCCGACGAGGACGGCGCGCTCTCGGCGTTCCACCCGTTCTACGTGCGCGACGTGATCCGACAGTCGGTCGTCGACTTGATGAGCGCGAGTCGGGTGATCGACGAGCACGACTGGAGCACCCTGAGCGACGCGGGGGGTCCGAGCGATCTGACGCTCGCCGACGCGCCGATCGGCTTCGTCGGCGTCTCCCTCGGCGGCATCGTGGGGACGACGTTCGTCACGGCCGAGGCCGACGTCGGCGCGGCGGTGCTGAACGTGACCGGCGGCGCGCTCACCCACATCGTCTCGGGTAGCCCCAGCTTCCGCGGCGCGTTCCTGCCGCTGCTCGCGCCTCGCGTGGGCCTCTCGACCGAGATCCTCGAGACCTCGGGGCACGAGATCATCTTCCGCCCCGAGCTCGCGCTCTACCAGATGTTCCTCGACGGTGGCGACTCGATGACCTTCGGGCCCATCCTCGGCGAGCGGCCGATCGACGTCCTGTTCCAGATGGCCGTCGACGACGAGACGCTGCCGAACAGCGCGACCGAGGGACTCGCGCGGGCGCTACAGCGACCTGACCACCGCGAGCTATCCGCTCGCCGCCAACCTCATGGCCGGAGGACGAATGGTGACGCGCGGCCTGACCACGTTCGCGCCTGCGACCCACGGGCTGCTCTCGAGCCGCAGCGGGGTGCAGCGCGTCGAGCACCCGGTGATCGCGCCCTTCGTCACGCTCGCCGCACCGGTCCCGGTGGAGAACGACGTCGATGGCGCCGTGGGACAGATGGTGCGCTTCTTCGAGAGCTGGCTCGCGGGGACCGCGGCGATCGACGCGCCCTGAGGACCCGCTCAGCCGTAGGTGATGGTCAGCGTGCGGGGCGCGGCCGGATCCGACACCGGCTCGAGCACGGCCGTGCCTCCGTCCGCGAGCGCGAATTGGACGAGCTCGGCGATGAAGTGCAGCGCGCGCTCGACGCTCGCGTGCTCTTCGTCGTCGGCGGCGAGCAGATCGAAGGCGGGTGACTCCCCCGACTCGGTGAACGGCGTCTGGAGCGCAGCCGGATCGAAGCGGATCCCCAGCCGCACGACGCCGCCGCGCCCAGCAGGCTGCACCGACGCCGACACGAGGCCAGCACCGCGGCTGGCGACGCTGATCTCTCGGATCGCGACCAGCAGGGGGACGAGGACCACGAGCTGGGGTGCGCGCACGGTCGCCTTCGCGCGCTCGCCGGGCACGCCGTTGAGCGCGCGCCGGGCCTCGCGCGAGGAGAAGCGCAGCGCGAGGCCGAGCAGCTCGTCGAGGCGCGCTTGGTCGATGGCGTGGGAGCCAGCGATCT
>CAYZQM010000112.1:0-19962 GCA_964480175.1 uncultured Sandaracinaceae bacterium | reverse complement strand
GTGCTTCGACGCGTCGGGCCCCATGCGCGTACCGGGCCTCGATCGCGCGATCGAGGTGGGCGTGGGCGACGCGCACGCGTGCTTGCGCGCCGAGGACGGCGCGGTGCGCTGCTGGGGCGACGGACGCGAAGGTCGTCTCGGTGTGGCGCTCGAGCCGCGGGCCCAGCCGATCGAGCTCGCGCGCCCCTGACCGCGAGCAACGCGCCCTGGCCCTCGGCGGGCTACGCTCGCGCCGATGATGTCCAAGGCCTCCTCTCGTCGCGGCGTGCAGCTGGTGCTCGTGATGGTGGGCTTGCCCGCGCGCGGCAAGACCCACATCGCGCGCCGCGTGTCTCGCTATCTCTCGTGGCTCGGCTACTCGACGCGCGTGTTCAACGTCGGCAACTACCGGCGCGAGAAGCTCGGCAGCCAGCAGCCGCACGGCTTCTTCGACCCGGGCAACAGCGAGGGCAGGGCGCAGCGGGCCGAGGTCGCGAAGCTCGCGCTCGAGGATCTCGTGCAGTGGATGAGCGAGGGCGGCGAGGTGGGGATCTACGACGCGACCAACACGACGAGAGAGCGCCGCCGCGCCGTCGAGGTGCGCTGCCGCGCGGCCGGGCTCGACGTCGTGTTCATCGAGTCGCTCTGCGAGGACGAGGCCGTCATCGCGAGCAACATCCGTCAGACGAAGCTGCACATGCCGGACTACGCCGGCATGGATCCGGACGCCGCGGTCACCGACTTCCGCGCCCGCATCGCGCACTACGAGCGCGCGTACGAGCCGCTCGAGCCCGAGGAGGGCAGCTACGTGAAGCTGATCGACGTGGGCCGCGAGCTGGTCGCCCACCAGATCCAAGGATATTTGGCCTCACGGCTCGTCTACTTCTTGATGAACCTCCATCCGCTGCCTCGGCCGATCTTCCTCACCCGGCACGGCGAGAGCGTGTTCAACGCGGAGGGCAAGATCGGCGGCGACTCGGGGCTCTCGCTCCGCGGGGAGGCGTTCGCCAAGCGGCTCGGGGGCTGGGCGAACGAGCGCCTCGCGGGCACCGACGCGGTGCTCTGGACCTCGACGCTCAAGCGCACGATCGAGACCTCGCAGCACTTCGATCGGCCCCACACCGAGGTGCGCGCGCTCGACGAGATCAGCGCCGGCGACTGCGACGGGATGACGTACGACGAGATCCGAAAGGACATGCCGGGCGAGTTCGAGGCGCGGCGCGCGGACAAGTTCGACTACCGCTATCCCCGGGGCGAGTCCTACCGCGACGTCATCCGCAGGCTCGAGCCGGTGATCGTCGAGGTGGAGCGCGAGCGCGCGCCGGTCTTCATCATCGCGCACCAAGCGGTGCTGCGGGCGCTCTATGCGTACTTGATGGATCAGCCGCCCAAGGAGTGCGCGCACCTGCCGATGCCGTTGCACACCGTGATCGAGCTCGTGCCCACGACCTACGGGTGCGCCGAGCAGCGCCACTTCTTGGGACCCGACACGCTCGACGAGAACGCCCCCCGCGACTCGCTGCACCCCTGAGATGTGCTGATCTGAGGTGAGCGGAGCTGAGGCCGGGCTGCGTCACGCCGAGCGACGTCGTCGCCGGACCGCCTCCTCGCACAGCTTGGGCTGCTCGTCCCAGATGGCGGGGACGTGCTGCACGACCCAGTCGACGAACGCGCGCACCTGCGGCGCCATGAGCTCGCGCTCCGCGAAGACGATCGACGCGCGGCTCTCCGCCCCGAGCACGTTGGGCAGGACCAGCACCAGCTCGCCTGCGTCGATCAGGGGCTGCACCAAGAAGATCGGCACCATCGCGATCCCCGCGCCGCCGAGCGCGCCCTGCGCCAGGAGGCGCAGCTCGTTGGAGAAGAGCACGCCCTCGACCTTCACGGGCTTGCCGCTGAGGCGCGGCCAGTGGGTCTGGGCGTGGGTACCGCGGGTGAACGCCATGAGGCAGCGATGCTGCGCGAGATCGCGCACGGAGCTCGGGGTGCCGTGCGCCTTCAGGTAGGCGGGAGAAGCCACGGCGACCAAGCGTCCTCGCGCGAGCACCTTGGCGATGAGGCCCGGCTCGAGCGGCTGGTTCGAGCCGCGGATCGCGACGTCGTAGCCCTCGCGGTGCAGATCCACGTGACGGCTGCTGAAGTCCACGTGCAGCCGCACCTCCGGGTGGCGCGCGGTGAACGCGAGGAGCATGTCCGCGAACTCGGGGGTGTTCAGCGGCGGCACCGACACGCGCACGTCACCCCGGATGGCGTCGTCGGGGTTGCGTACGCTCGCCTCCGCCTGAGCGACCGCCTCGAGCACGATGCGGGCGCGCGCGTAGAGCAGCTCGCCCGCGTCGGTGATCGCGAGGCTCCGGGTGGTTCGACGCAACAGACGCGCACCGAGGCGCGACTCGAGACGCGCGAGACGCCTGCCCAGCGTCGCCCGCGGCACGCCGAGCTCGAGCGCGGCGCGGGACAGCGAGCGGGCCTCCACGATCTTCACGAAGGCGAGCAGTTCGGCGGTCTCCAGCGGTTCGGTCATTAGGAACGAATCGTAGCAAATCCTTCCCATTGGTGACGAATGGTCGCCCTCGGGCGCGGGTCCCACATCCCGCGCCATGAACAAGCAAACCATCGGTTACTGGGCGACGACCGCGTTCCTCGCGTTCGCCATCGGCATGGGCGGCGTGATGGATCTGGTAGCTCCCCCCGATCTCGCGGAGGGCATGGCGCACCTGGGCTACCCCGCGTACTTCATGACCATCCTCGGTCTCTGGAAGGTGGGCGGCGCGATCGCGATCCTCTTGCCCCGCACCCCGCTGCTCAAGGAGTGGGCGTACGCGGGCATCGTCTTCGATCTGACGGGCGCCGCCGCCTCGCACGCGTTCTCGGGCGATCCGCCCGCCAACGTGATCACCCCGCTCGTACTGCTCGTGCTCGCCGCGGCGTCGTGGGCGCTGCGTCCGGCCCCGCGTCGGCTCGCGTCGCTGAAGCTGCCCACCGCGAGCAGCGCCGCGCTCCGCCCCGAGACGGCCTGATCCCATCCGGGCCGCGGGCGCCGCAGGCGTGTAGTCTGCGCGCCCGTGGCGATCGAGATCTCGTTCTTCGTCTTGTTGATGGTGGCCAGCCTCGTCGCGCTGATCGCCAAGCGCGCGCACTTGCCCTACACGGTCACGCTGGTCGTCGCGGGCCTCGGGCTCGGGGCGATCGCGCCGCACACGGAGTGGCTGGACCTCGAGCGGGTGCACCTCACCCCCGAGCTGCTCTTCAACGTGTTCCTACCGATGCTGCTCTTCGAGGCGGCGTTTCATCTGTCGTGGACGAAGTTCCGGCAGAACCTCCGCGCGATCTTGTTGCTCGCGGTCCCGGGCGTGCTCGTGGCCGTCGTGCTCGGGGGCCTGCTCGCGTATTGGCTCGAGCCGATCGCGGGCGCGACGCTGCCGCTGATGACCGCGTTCTTGTTCGCGTCGATCCTCGCCGCGACGGATCCGGTGAGCGTGGTCGCGCTCTTCAAGGAGCTCGGCGTTCCGGCCCGCCTCGCGGTGGTGATGGAAGGCGAGTCGCTCTTGAACGACGCGGTCGGCGTCGTCGCGTTCACCGTCGTCTCGGCGATGCTCGGCCTCGGTCACCACGACGAGCCCGTCACCACGATGTGGATCGCGCGCTTTCTCCTCTGGGAGATCGTCGTCGGCGTGGCGGTCGGCGCGGGCGTCGGTCTGCTCGTGAGCTGGGCGACCACGCTGATCGAGGATCACCTGATCGAGATCATGCTGACGACGGTCGCCGCGTTCGGCAGCTACCTCGTCGCCACCGCCCTGCACGCCTCGCCCGTGCTCGCGGTCGTCGCTGCGGGCATGGCGTGCGGCAACGTCGGCGCGCGCTACGGGATGACCCCGAGCAACCGCATCGCGGTGGAGAGCTTCTGGGAGTACGCGGTCTTCGTCGCCAACGGCTTCGTGTTCTTGCTGGTCGGCAAGGAGATCGATCTCGGGCGCATGTTCACCCACGTCCCCGAGATCATCCTCGCGTGGGTCGCGCTCACCGTCTCGCGCGGCGCCGTCATCTTCGGGGTCGAGCGCCTCTTGGTCCGGAGCGCCGAGCGCATCCCGATCCGCTGGGCCGCGGTGCTGACGTGGGGCGGCCTGCGCGGCAGCCTCTCGATGGTGCTCGCGCTCTCGATCCCGCTCGCGTTCGCGTCGCGCGAGCTCTTGGTCGATCTGACCTTCGGCGTCGTGCTGCTCTCGATCTTGGTGCAGGGTACGACGATGGTCCCGGTGCTCCGCTGGGCCGACGCGCTCGAGGGAGGCAGCGAGCACCTCGCGGAGTACCAGCGCTTGCGCACCGCGCTCCGCTCGACGCGCGAGTCGCTCACCCACCTCGACGGCCTTCGGGCGCAGGACGGGATCCAGGAGGCGACCTACGAGGTGCTGCGCGCCAAGCTCGCAGGCCGGCAGGCCGAGCTCACCGAGCGGCTCCGCCAGCTGGGCGCCGAGTCGTCCGAGCTGCGCGAGCACGAGGTGAAGAAGGTGCAGGCGGAGCTGCTCGACGTGCAGCGCAAGGTGATCCGCGAGGCGATGGACGCAGGCGCGCTCTCCGAGGACGCGATGCACGCGCTGATGGACGAGCTGATCGCGGGCGCCGAGCAGGCCGAAGTGGCCGAGGCCGCGCCGCGTCCCGAGTCCGACGCGACGGACGAGCCCGCCGATGCCACGGCGTCCGATGCCGCGGCGTCGGACGACGATACGGGCTCGGGGCCAGACGACGCGGACGAGCCCAGCGCGAGCGAGCCCGACGCCCCAAAGAAGAGCTGACGCGCTCCTCGGGCCGATGCACACTCCGCCGATGTCGCGGAGATGGGCATCGTCGGTCCTCGTGCTCGTGGTCGGATGTGCGCCGATGGCTTCCCCGGTGGATGCCCCTGAGCCGGACGCGCCGGTGTTCACCGACGTCGGTCCGCCCGCCTGCGCGATCGATCGCTCGTGCCCCGAGCGCGCGCCCAACCCGGGCGCGTTCTGCGAAGGCGAGCTCTCGTGCGAGTACTCCGCGGGTGGGGACTGCCGGCGTCCGTGGGTCGCGGACTGCGTGTCCGGCGAATGGGCGCTGACCGAGCCCGCGTGCGAGCCGCGGGCACGCCCGCTCACCGGAGAGCGCTGCACCACGCCGTTCGAGGGCAGCGCGGAGGGGACCGTGTCGCTGGTGCTCCCGCGGGATCGGCTCGTGGTCGGGACGCAAGGCAGCCCGATGCTCCCGATCGAGATCACGCTCGACGGCGCAGCCCAGTCGCTCGACTGCGTGCACGTCGCCTCCGACCTGCGCATCGACGGCGAGGCGTTTCCGGTCCCGTCGGGCGTGCACTTGCGCCTGCGCTGCGGCAGCTCGACCGGATACCTGCTCCAGTTCGACCGCGGGTCGACCGACGTGTGCGACGGCGCGCCCCACGAGTTCGAGCTCGGGCTCGACGTGGTCGGGGTGGGCTCGACGAGCGCGAGCGTCACCATCACCGGCTGCGACTGATCGAGGCTGCGACCGGACCCGTTGACGTTCCCCCGCGCCTCGGCGACGCTCGCGCCGTGTCGCTCGGGCTAGCGCGCGCGTCTCTCGTCGTGGTCGTCCTCCTCCTTGGGGGCTGCCCCGGCTCGGACACGGACGACGCAGGGCTCGATGCGCCGGGGCTCGACGGTGCGCGCGTCGACGGCGCGAGCGTCGATGGCGCGCCTTCCGACGGCGCGCGCTCCGACGGCGCGGGCAGCGACGGAGGCGAGTGCGCAGGCGCGTGCGACGACGGCGATGCCTGCACCGAGGCGGATCGCTGTGAGGGCGGCGTGTGCGTCGGCGGGCCCATCGTCGACTGTGACGACGGATCGGACTGCACGGCCGACGCGTGCTCGCCGAGCACCGGGTGCGCCCACGTGCCGCTCGCCCGCGGTACGGCGTGCATGGGTGGGGTGTGCGACGGCGCGGGTGCGTGCGCGCGGCGCTGCGGTGGCGACGACTACCGCGATCGCTCGTTCACCGCGGCGGAGCGCAGCGCGCTCCGAGCCGAGTGGCTCACCTGCGCGGACTTCCGCGGGGCGGATCTGTCGGGGGCCGATCTGTCCGAGCTCGACCTGCGCCACGTCGACTTCCGCGGGGCCAACCTGCGCGACGCAGACTTGTCGGGCGCCGACCTCTCTCACGCGCTGATGCAAGGCGCGGATCTCAGCTTCGCCGATCTCTTCGGCGCCGATCTGACCGGCGCCGTTCTCACGGGCGCCGACACGTTCGGCGCCCTGCCCTGAATCGCTCGAACCCGTGCATCGGAGCTTCCCCATGAACCGCCGCCTCCACCGCTCACTCGACGTGGCCCTCTTTTTGTCCGTGATGGCGCTCGCGAGCTTCGCGACGGCGTCGGCTTCGGCCCAGCGCGCCGTCGCCTTCATCAGCGGGGCGACCACCGGCCCCATCGCGGGCGGCTCGGTCGTGCCGGGCTACGAAGGCTGGCACGACGTCACGCTGATGCGTCAAGAGGTCACCAGCCCCCGTGATGCTGGCAGCGGTCTGCCGACCGGACGTCGCACGCACGCGCCGCTCCGCCTGCGGCTGCCCGAGGCCGTGGGGAGCGTGCTGCTTCACGACCTGCAGCGCAGGAACGAAGTCACGACGGTGCAGGTGGTGATGCTCGGCGCCGACGGAACGACGGAGTACACGATCGATCTCACCGGCGCGCGCGTGTCCCAGGTGCGCGTCGCGTGGAACGCGACCGACGGCGTGGTGTACGAGGTCGAGTTCAGCTACACGCGCATCACCTGGACCCACGACCCCGGTGGCACGACGGCGACCGACGACTGGACCACCACGTCGAGTTGATCGATCAACCCGGCAGGCCGCTGCGGCGGTCTTGCTTGCGGGCGATCGCGGCGGCCAAGAGCGCGGGGTCGCCCACGACCTGCACCGCGCGGCGGGCGCGCGTGATCGCGGTGTAGACGATCTCGCGGGTGAGGAGGCGGGGCACGTCGCGCTCCGGTAGGAGCAGCGCGACCCGCTCGTGCTCACTCCCCTGCGCGCGGTGCACCGTGAGCGCCCACGCGCGCTCGATGGCGTCGCGTACGTCGAGCATCGGCAGCAGCCGCACCCGCCCGCGCTGGATCAGGGCGACGGCGAGCGTGCCGTCCTCGCGCGCGATCACGATGCCGGTGTCGCCGTTGTAGACGTCGCGCACGTAGTCGTTGCGGGTCACCACGACCGGCTCGCCCGCGGCGGGCTCGCGCGCAGCGCGCCAGCCATGGCGCTCGGCGTGCCGCGCGCCGAGGTAGAGGTTCACCGCGTCTTGACCGGTGCGCTGCCCCGCGCCGCGGGTCACCGCGAGGAGCCGAGCTGCGTGCGCGGCCTCGATGGCCTTGGTGATCGCCTCGTCGTTCGTGCCGCCCAGCGGGCTCACGCCATCGAGCGCTCCGAAGGCCGTGCGCGCGATCCGGGGATCGAGCGCGAGCCGCTCGAGCCACAGATCGAGCCAGCGTCCGAGCTGCCTTCCAGTGACGAGCGACGCGCCTCCGATCGGGGGGGCCTCGACGTCGCGCTCGGTGAGGCTCCCAGGCATCGGCGCCTCGCCCCGCGTGATCGGCGGCACGATCCCCGCGCCGATCGCGCGGGCGATCGAGAGCACGTGCGCGCCGTGGGGATCGCCCTCCGCCATGCGGTGGCTGTGGGTGAGCGTCGCGAGACGGAGCGCGCCGTCCGACCGCAGCGCGAGCTGTCCGAGGTCCCGGAGCACGGCGCCCGCGCCCACCGAAGGCAGCTGATCCGGATCGCCGAGCAGCACCAAGAGCGCGTCGTCGCCCAGCGCCTCCACGAGCCGCGACAGCAGCATCGTGTCGAGCATCGACGCCTCGTCGAGCACGACGAGCCGCTGAGGGAGGCGGCTCTGCGCGTGGTGTCGGTAGCGATCGAGATCGGGCCGGTAGCCCAAGAGGCGGTGCAGGGTCATCGGCGCGACGCCCGCCCCGAGCATGCGATCGCGCGGATCCGTGGCGCCCGCGAGCGCCCCCGCGATCGCCTGCTGCATGCGATCGGCGGCCTTGCCCGTCGGCGCGGCGAGCGCGATGTCGTGCACCGCGGCCTCGGGCCACAGACGGAGGAACGCGCGGAGGATCGCGACCACGATCGAGGTCTTGCCGGTGCCGGGGCCGCCGGTGATGACCGTCGTCGGCCCCAGCAACGCTGCGGCGACGGCGCGCTGCTGTTCGTCCGTGAGGCGCATCTTGCGCGCCGCGTGATCGAGGGGCGGGACGTGGGCGAGCGTCGCCATCACCGTCTCGGGCGCGAGCTGCGCGCGCCGTGCGCCGAGCGTCGCCCGCAGCGCGCGCTCCGCGTCGCACCAGCGACCGAGCGCGAGCTCCGTCTCGCTGCCGCTGCGCACCACCTCCAGCACGCTCCGCTCACCCGGGGTGCGCGCCGCCAAGAGCGGCGTCGGCAGCGGCGGTGTCGTGCGGAGCCCGCCCAGCTCGAGCTGGGGTGAGGTGCGCCGCTCCGCGATCCGCGCGGGCTTGCCGGCGATCTGGGCGGCGAGCGCGAGCACCTCGTCGATCGTCTCGGCCGCGATGTCCAGCGCGAGCAGCCGCGCGCGCAGCTCGGCGCGTGCGGCGTCGCTTCCGATCGGGGTGCGGGTGGACCCGCGCTCGAGATCCTGGAGCACGAGGAGCAAGAGGACGACGAGCGCGCGGCTGGCGGTGCTCGCCTCGAGCCGCGCGAGGTCGAGCGCGATGAACGCCGCGCCGGGATCGAGCTCGGCGCGCGCTGCGAGCGCGACCGCGAAGCGCTCCTCTTTGCGTCCGGCGAGCAGCTGCGCGGCGGGGCCGAACGGACGGGCCTCGCTCGCGCTGCTCCGCGGGAGCGCCTCGTCGAGCAGGAGCGCGATCGCGCCGCCGCCGGGGTGGAGCCGTTCGCGGCGCTCGCTCATGCGCGACCTCCGTCGGACGGCGGCAGACCGAGCGGATAGCCGAAGGGCGCATCGGAGCGCCGTAGCTCCGCGTCCCACGCGGCGAGCTCCGCGGCGCTCGGCCGCACGAAGTACGTCCCCGGCTCCGAGAAGAGCGGTCCGGGTGGCGGGGCGCCGGGGCCGCGCAGCCCGCGCAGGAAGGAGTAGAGCAGTCCCCCGAAGCGCGTGGGATCTCCGTTCGTCATGCGCGCGAGCGCGAGCGCGTAGAGCCGCACCTGGACGAGGTAGGACGCATCGACGTGCGCGCGCAGCGTCGCCTCGTCGTAGCTCGGCAGGCGGTCGGTCTTCCAGTCCACCAGGTAGAGCTTGCCCTCGTGCTCGAAGAGCAGATCGATCACGCCGCGAAGGAAGCCGCGCCGTACCTCGAGCGGGGGATCGCCGCGCCCGACGCGCTGATCGAGCGGCGGATGCGACGCCTCGGGCAGGGGCAAGAAGAAGGGCACCTCGGCCGAGCGCCGGCTCGGGATCGCCAAGTGCGAGAGCGCGCGATCGCCGATTTGCGTCGGCGTCCTGAGCGCCGCGAACACCAGCTGGCCCAGGAGCGGGAGCGCAGCGATGCCGACCGCGCTCTCTTCGAGCACCTGTCGATAGAGCGCGGCGACCTCGGGCACGTGGGCGAGCGCCTCTGCGTCGCGCGCGGCGCGCACCTGCTCGAGATCGACGAGCTCGAGCGCGCGGTGGACGGCGACCCCGAACGCCGGACCGCCCGGGTCGGCGTCGCTCGGGGCGCCCGCTGGCGCCCGGACCTCATCCAGCGGGTCGCTCTCGTGGTAGCGCGCGATGCGCTCGAGCTCGGCGCTCTCGCCATGCACCCGATCGCGCTCGCTCTTCATGCGCGAGTACGAGGTGACCACGCCCGTGCCTCCAGCGCGGCGCAGCTGCTCGAAGCGCGCGGGGCTCACGCTCGCGCCGTCGTCGCCGAGCGCGGCGGGGGTCGGGGGCGCGAGGATCGAGGTGCGCGCCGACTTGGGGACGCGGCCCTTGCCCGGGTCGATCTCCTCGAGCCGAAAGCGCGGCGCGTCGAGCGCGCGGCGTCGGTGCAGCGCGAGCAGCCGTTCGTGAATCACCCGGTACGGCCCCTTGATGCGCCCAGCGCTCGCGCCGCCCGGCGCCACTTCGGCGAGGTACATCGGCAGGTACAAGAGCGACCGCGCTCGGGTCATCGCGACGTAGAGCAGACGCTCCGACTCCTCGCGCTCCTCGGCGTCGATCGTCTCCTCCAGCGCAGGGTCCGACGTCCCCTCGGCGCGCGGCAGCATCCAGGCGACGCGGTGTCCGTCGCGGGTGCCGACCCGCCGCTCGGTGCGCCCCCGGTGCGGGGTGCCGAGGCCTCCGTACACGAACACGACCTCGGCCTCGAGGCCCTTGCTCTTGTGCATCGTGAGGAGCTGTACGGCGGCGCGCTCGCTCTCGATGCGCTGCACGTCCTCCTCCGAGCCCGCGTTCGACTCGTCCTCGATCAGGGTGGCGAGGCGCGCCGCGAGCTCTTGGACGCCGCAGCGGTGCTCGATCGCGAGCGCCGTCAGGACCTCGGTCAGGTGCAGGTAGTTGGTGAGCCGGCGCTCGCTCGAGAAGAGGTAGAGCTCGCGACGAATGATCCCGGTGCGCGACAGGATCGCCGCGAGCAGCCCCGCCGGATCGCTCCGCTCCGCGATCGACGCGAGCTCGCGGAAGCGCACCAAGAGCGGGTGCTCGTGCGCGAGCTCGTCGATGCGGGGGAAGTCCTCGGGGGTCACCGCGAAGAACGGGGTCGCGAGCGCGCGCGCGCGACGCGCGACGTCGTCGGGCGCCACGAGCGAGGCGAGCAAGTCGCTCAGGTCGCGTGCCTCGGCGGACCGGAACAGGCCGTCTTGCTTGAAGAACGCGTACGGAACGCCGGCGCGCCCGAGCGCCTCGGCGACCTCCAGGCCCTCGGCCTGGCTTCGGGTGAGCACGAAGACGTCGCTCGCGACCAGCCGGCGCTCGGTGGTTCCGTCGGTCACCCGCACGTCGTCGAGGAGCAGACGCCGCACTTCGTCCGCGAGCGCGCGGGCGACGCCGCGTCGCGCGGGGCGCAGCCGCAGCGGAGGATCGCCCCGCACGGCGAGCACCGTGATCGGCGTGAGCGGCACGGGCCCCGCCTCGCCGTGCGCCACGATCGCGCGCTCCGGGTTGCCGGCGAGGACCGGGGTCGGATACGTGCCCTCGCGCGCGAAGAACGATCCGTCGTCGTCCGGCAGGATGAGCGCGTGCAGCGCGTCGAGCAGGGGCGCGGTCGCGCGAAAGGACACGTCCAGGCGCGCCACGACGCCGCGCGACGCCACCTCGTCCTTGGCGCGGCGGTAGGTGTGGACGTCCGCGCCGCGGAAGCCGTAGATCGCCTGCTTGGGATCGCCGATCAACACGAGCGTGCGGTCGGGCGCGCAGTCCAAGAAGAGGCGCGAGAGGATCTCCCACTGGAGGGGGTCGGTGTCCTGGAACTCGTCGACGACCACGTGCTGGTAGCGATCGCGCAGCGCGGCCACCAGGGGCGCGCCCGCCTCGCCCCGGAGCGCCTCCGCCATCCCCGAGATCAAGTCGTCGAAGTCCACGATCGACGCGCGCTGTTTCTCTCGGGCGAGCAGCGCGCGCAGCACCGGCAGGATCGCCGCGACCAGCGCGGGCTGCGGCGTGGCGAGCGAGCGCGCGAGCACCTGCAGCGGCGGACCGAGCACGTGCGCCCGCATGCGGTGCGCGAGCCACGCGGCGTTGGCCTGCTCCGGATCGTACGGGCCGGGGCACGCGCTGCCCCACGCGAGCAAGGCGCGGAGGCGCTCTCCTCGATCGGTCGGCACGGCGCGCGCGGCGTCGAGCGCGCGCAGCACCACGCCGAGGCGCACCCGCGCCGCCGGGTGCTTGCCCACGACGTCCTCGAGGTCTGGCAGCACCGCGTCGAGGGCGGCGCCCGAGGGGATGCGCGCGAGGGCTCGCTCGAGCGCCTCGGGATCGAAGGTCGGCTCGAGGGGGGTGTGCTCGCTCGAGAGGCGGGTGCACAGCGAGAGCAGGCCGTCCACCTCCAGCCAGTCCAGGCACGCGTGCAAGAGCCCCGAGAGCGGTCCGCGCTGCGTCAGCTCCGCGTCGATGAAGCGGCGGAACACCACGCCGAAGAGCGCGCGGCTCCCTTCGTGCTGCTCGTCGAGGGCGCGCCCGCTCAAGAACGCGTGCTCGCGGAGGGTGCGCCGACAGAAGCCGTGCAGCGTCGAGATGGTCGCGCGATCGAACCCGAGGAGCGCGGTCTCGAGGCGCTCGCGCTCGATGGGATCGCCCGCCTGGGCGCGCTCTCGCTCCAGCGTCGCGCGCACCCGCGCCCGCATCTCGCGCGTCGCCTTGTCGGTGAACGTCACGACCAAGATCGACTCGATGCTCGCGCCCTCGCGCACCCGATCGAGGACGATCCGCTCGAGCGTCCAGGTCTTGCCCGTGCCCGCGGACGCCTCGATCCACGTGGGCACGCCGCGGCGGACGGAGCGATGCACCGGCGTGCTCACGCGCGCCCTCCGCGCAGCTGGGTGTGCTCGAAGAAGGGACCGAAGCGACGACCCACGACGCGCAGCAGATCATCGGGCGCAGGGCGCTCTTTGGGATCGCGCACCGGGCCGCGCAGCTCGCCGAGGCGATCCTCCTTGAGCCGGGCGCGCTCCAGCGCGCGGACCAGCGCGTCCAACAGCGCGCGGTCGTGGGCCCGGATGCGCTGTCCTTCGCCGAGCACGATCTCGCCCGGCAGGAACGACGCCTCGCCGAGCGCGAGCTCGTCTGCGAGCGCGCGGAGCCAAGCGCGCGCGGCTTGCTCTTCGTACGCCGCGAGCTGCGCGCTCGCGCTGCCCCGGGGGCTCACCACGTGAACCGCTCGGGTGAGCGCGCCGATCGCGCCGTGCGAGCACGCGAGCGCGGCGTGGTCGACGAACGCGCGGACGAGCTGCCCATCGAGGCGCGCGCGGGACCGGCGATCGGTCGCGGTCGCATCGCCGAACGGATCGAGCACCACGAGCGTGCGCCCCTCGTCCGCGATCCACGCGTGCCCCTCGCCGAGCAAGACCACGCGCCGCCCGCGCGCGCCGATCCCGAGCTCGAGGCGAGGCAGCGCGAGCTGACGCTGCTCCGTCGCGCGTCGCCCCGGCCCGAAGCGGAGCCCGTCGACGCCGCGATCGCCGACGAGCGCGCGCGCGACCGCGACGAGCTCGCTGGCGCGCGAGCTCAGATCCGCGATCACCCGATCCCCGAGCGCGCCGTGGGGCATGCGCCCGCGGGCGCGCTCGCGCGCCGCGCGCGTGACCAGCAGCGCCTCGATCGAGGGGGCGTTCGGCGCGAGCGCTTGCTGCACCACGTCGTGGTGGATGCGGGCCTCGAGCGCCCGGGGCAGCTGCGTCGGCGGCTCGTCCACCCGATCGCGGCTCGGACCGCCGCGCTGCCCGAGCGCGTGCTCGGCCGCGGCCTGCATCGGGCGCTCGAGAAAGTCGCGGAGCTGACCGAGCCGCAACACCAGCTCGAGCGGGGCGCCCGGCTTCGGCGCGCTCTCGATCGGCGCAGCGGCGACGGGGTGCGACGGCGCGACGGGACGCAGCGCGGAGAGCCGCGCGGGCGCGAGGCGCGCGGGCGCACGCGGGGAGGGCGTCGCCTCGCCCGCGCTTGTGGCGGGGCTCGCGGGACCCAGCGCATCCCAGGTGAGCAGGGACCTGCGCGGATCGCCCGGCGCGACCAGCGTGCGGAACGTCGAGAGCACCATGCTCGCACCGAGCGCGCCGCCGCCGTCGAGCTCGGCGCGCTCGTGATCGCCCAGGCGTCGGGCCCGGCGCTCGTCGTCCGCGTCGGCGAGCGCGCTGGCCGCGATCGCTCCGCGCTGCACGTCCTCGTGCCGGCGCAGCGGCGGGGTGATCTTCGTGAGGTGCGCGGGCGCGGCCTCGTCGAGCTGCGTGATCACCGACGCCGGCTCGAGCGGCTCGCCAGTCGCTTCGTCTCGCGCGACCCAGGAGATCGTCAGGCTCTCACGCGCCGAGAGCAGCGTCTCGAGGAACGTGTAGCGATCGCGCTCGCTCTCCTCGACGTCGCCGCGCAGCCGCGCGCCCCGGGTGAGATCGATCCCGCGCTCGATCGCGCCGCCCGCGAAGCGTCCCTCACCGAGGCCGAGCACGAACACGTGCTCGAACGGGATCGCGCGCATCGGCACGAGCGTCGAGATCGTCACGCCGCTGATGGTCGGCGCGCCGACCTCGGTGCGCAGGCGTGAGAGCTCGTCGCCGAAGAGCGCGTGCGCCACCGTCGCGCTGTGCAGGACGCCCTCGACGTGTCGCCGCGCCACCCCGCGCGATGCGGCGCGGACCCGGAGCAAGTCGGCGCGCTCCCGGGGGCTCTCCACGACGAGGTAGGTGCTCAGCATGGCGTCGAAGAAGCGGGCCCAGTCCTCGAGGGAGAGCCGCGCGCCGCGCGCGAACTCGAGGTCGGCGAGGAGCGAGCGGAGGATCCGGTAGAGCCCGCCGCCCTCGTCGCTCGCGAGCTCGATCTCTTCGGGGTAGCGCCCGTCGATCGGGGTGGTGACGCCGCTGCGCTCGCCCGCGCTGACCGCGCCGATCGCCATGCGCTCGAGCGCCTCGGAGAGCGCGCCGGGGCGCCGGTCCAGCCCGCGGAAGAAGCCCAGTCGATCGAGGAGGCCGCCCCAGCCGCGGGCGCGCGCGTCGCGAGCGAGCCGATGCACCGCCGGATGCGAGAGGAGATCGAGCAGGCGGCTTCGGGTGAGCTCCTCGGTCACCAGCGCGATCAGGCGCTGGGCCCCCGCGGCGGTGGGGCTCCGCCACACCAGCGGCACGTCGAGCGCGCTCCAGGGCAGACCGCGCGCCTCCGCGAACACCGACGGCAAGAGCGGCAGGTAGCGCTCGCGCTCGCCCTCGTGCAGCAGCACGGCGATGTCCGAGAAGCGCGCGCCCCGATCGACCCGGCGCCAGATCTCCGAGGCGAGCACCTCGAGCTCGCGGCGCACCGAAGGGCACGCGAGCAGCGTGAGGCTGCCATCCGGCGGGCCGCTCGCGGCGTGCACGGCACGACGGTCGAGGATCGAGCGCTGCACTTCGCGCAGCGACGAGCGCGCAGCTTCGTCCGTGCGCTGCCCCGGCGTCTCGAAGCGCTCCTCCGCGCTCCAGTCGGCGAGCTCGTGCAGCGCGCCGAGGTGCTCTCGGCCCGCGCGTCCCCACGCGGCCAGGAGCGGGCTCTCAGCCGGCGCGTCGTCGAGCGCGACCGCGGGCACCTGACCCGACGAGCTCTTGCGCCTGCGCCGGGCTTCTTCGCTCGCGCTCTCGGCGTCCTCCCAGAACTCGCGACACGGATCGAGCGCGTACACGATCACGGGGCGGCGTGCGCTCAGCGCGGCGAGCGTGCGCAGCGTCGTCTGCGTCGCGTGCGAGAGCCCGATCACGTGCAGCGGCGGCGCGTCGGCCGCGGGGCTCGGCGTCCGCTCGAGGGCGTCGAGCACCTCGGTGGCGAACGGCGCCGCGTGCTTCGCGCGGATCGCGCGCACCAGCGCGCGCTGCCAGCGCTCGTGGTAGGCGAGGGCGCCGCGATCGACGCCCAGCGCCTCGGGGACCGGCGCGTCGCCGAGCCACGCGCGCACCAGCTCCGGGCGGCGCTGGTCGTACGCGACGAAGAGCGCGGCGACCTTGCTCGCGAGCGAGACCACCCGCCGATCGCGCGCAGCCGCGTCGTCCTCGAGCTCGCTCGGCACGAGCCAGCGGCGCACCATCGCGAGCGACTCGTCGTCGGGCGCGCTCGCTGCACCGAGCGACGCGAGCGTCGCGAGCAAGAGCGCCTGCCACTGCGCGCCTTCCGTCGGGGCCGTGGCGCTCGGATCCGCGTCGCGGACCAGCGCGCGCAACCAGCCGTCGATCCGAGAGAAGCGGAGGTTCTCGGCGATGCCTCGGCGCCGCGCGACGTGCACCTCGACCGCGCGCTCCATCGCGCGGTTCGGCACCGCGACGTGCGCCGCTTCCAGCACGTCCTGCCGAGCGCCGAGCTCGTCGCTCAGCGCGTCGAAGAGGGACTCCATCCGATGGGAACGAACGAGGCGCACGCGGGCTCCGAGGGTAACCCGCGGCTCGATCCGCGCGCAGCGGAACGCCGCCAGCCCACATCGCGTAGCGTTCCGCCGGGACGGTGCGAACCTCGCCCTCATGCGCGCCTCTCTCTCGCTCCTCCTCGCGTCTTCGCTCGCCGCCTGCGGCACCAGCGCCGTGTTGCCGCCCGGGAGCGACGTCCCCTCGCTCGAGGGCACGCTGCTCGAGCAGGTGCGCGCCAGCGACGGAGTCGGCGAGCGGGTCTGGCTGACCCACGGCTTCGGCGGGGGCGAGCCCGTCGCGTACTGGGACTTCGGGCCCGTCGAGCGCGACGAGGCGATGCCGGTGTACGTGCTCTGTCGCCCGAGCGGATCGAGCTGCACGGCCGTCGAGGAGCACCCGCGCATCGTGACGGCGCTCCCGGGAGAGCCTGGCTACTCCCCGTTCGGCTGGGTGCACGAGGTCGCCGTCACCGACGCGTACGCCGGCGAGGTGATCACCTCGGTCGAGGCGATCGCCGACGCCGTGTCTTTGGGCCTGGTGGTCGAGCCCGAGCCGACCCTGTTCTACATCGAGCTCGCCGTGGTGGACGCCGCCACGATGATCGAGCTCGGCCCCGACGACTGGGCCGCGCCGAACGCGACGGTGTATGCGCATGGCTTCGCGGCGAGCGCGGTCGACTTCTCCGTCACCCACCGGCGCCTGCGTCTGGACAACCCCAGCACGGGCGCGGTGCTCTTGCGCAACGTCTACATCCTCACCCGTCAGGGTGAGGCGATGCCGCTGAACGAGCGAATGCGGGGCGAGGATCTCACCGGCGACGGCGATCTGAGCGACGCCAACAGCATCCTCGGCGCGCGCCTCGAGGACGTCGACTACACCCCGCTGTGGGCGATGGTGCTGGTGACCGTGCCCTCCGACTACGCGTCGATCGACACGTCGATGGATCAGAACGTCGCCGACGCGATGTCCGCCACCGATCTCTTCACCATCGCTCCCGACTACAGCATCGAGCCCATCGAGGGGCGCGTCGTCGACTTCTCGTTCCCCGGCCCGCACGTGAACTGCCCGATCCAGAGCGCGCCGGGCCGCTGGTGACGCGCGGGTCGAGTCGGGGCGGGTCGTTTCGACTCGAGACGGGGCGGCTCGACCCGAGCGCGTAGCGCGCGCGGCGTCGTGAGGCCTCGATCGGGGCATTCCGGGGATGGCACGTCGGCTGCACTGCGCGACGCCATGGTCATCGACACCGCGGCCTGAGCGACCGCAGCGCTTCGAGCGCGACGCACCGTCGAGCACCGACGCGGCCGAACGTGGCGCGCGAGGCGCTCGTCGCGAGCGACGCCGCGCGCGACGTCACCGAGGAGGCGACCCGATCCACGGGCCGCGCCGCGGGGGCCCTTCCGTCCGAGACCGCACCGAGTCCCATGCTCCAGAAGTTCATCCAGCGGCCCGTGCTCGCGATCGTGATCTCGATCGTGATCGTCTTCCTCGGCGTCCTCGCAATCCAGAGCCGGCCCATCTCGCAGTTTCCCCAGATCGCTCCCCCGGTGGTGTCGGTCACCATCAGCTACCCGGGCGCGAGTGCGCAAGTGCTGGTCGAGGCCGCGCTCATCCCGATCGAACGCTCGATCAACGGCGTCCCCGGCATGCGCTACATGACCTCGGACGCCACGAGCGCGGGCGAGGCGACGATCCAGGTGATCTTCGAGCCCGGCAGCGATCCCGATCTCGCGGTCGTCAACGTGAAGAACCGGGTGGATCCGGTGATGGCGCTCCTGCCCGAGCTGGTGCGCCTCGAGGGCGTCGTCGTGACCCCGGTCCAGCCGAGCATGTTGATGTACGTCAACCTCTACTCGACCGATCCGAACGCGGACGAGACGTTCCTCTACAACTTCGCGAACGTGCACTTGGTCGCGGAGCTGCAGCGCATCCACGGCCTCGGTCGAGTCACGATCCTCGGCAACCGGCAGTACGCGATGCGCATCTGGCTGCGGCCCGATCGCATGCGCGCCTACGACGTCTCGATCGACGACGTCATGGAGGCGATCGCGGAGCAGAGCATCATCGGACGCCCGGGAAGAACGGGCCAGGCCTCGGGGAGAACCGCGCAGTCGATCGAGTACGTGCTCACGTACTCCGGGCGCTACAGCGAGCCCGAGGAGTACGGAAACATCATCGTCCGGGCGACCTCCGACGGCGAGATCCTGCACCTGAGGGACATCGCCGAGGTCGAGCTCGGGAGCGAGTTCCAGAGCATCTACTCGAACCTCGACGGTCACCCTTCGGCCGCGATCGTCCTCAAGCAGAACTACGGCAGCAACGCGAGCGAGGTGATCGACGAGGTGAAGGCGATGCTCGACGAGCTCGAGGAGACGACCTTCCCCCCGGGGATGCACTACTCGATCAACTACGACGTCTCGACGTTCCTCGACGCCTCGATCGAGCAGGTCATGCACACGCTCGGTGAGGCCTTCATCCTCGTCGCGCTCGTCGTCTTCCTCTTCCTGGGCGACTGGCGCTCGACCCTCATCCCCACGCTCGCCGTCCCCGTCTCGCTCATCGGCGCGTTCGTCTTCATGCAGGCGTTCGACCTGACGATCAACCTCATCACGCTCTTCGCGTTGGTGCTGGCGATCGGCATCGTGGTGGACGACGCGATCGTCGTGGTCGAGGCGGTGCACGCCAAGATGGCCGACGAGCACATCGGGCCGTACGCCGCGGTGAAGAAGGTGACGTTACAACCGCCGGACAAATTCCGCGGGTGTCTGAATCGGATATTTGCCACGCAAGTCGAGCAGGTCGCGATCTCTCGTCACGAGGATATCGGCGTCCGAAGCGACGAGTGTCGCGAGAATCGGCATGTCCTTAGGATCGCGCGGGACTTGCACCGACAGCGCGTGCAGATTGACGACGTCGGTCCGGATGTAGAGCTGCCAGATGAATTGCTCGATCCGTTGTTCGTCCCATTGCAACTTTCGTTGGATCTTGGAGTAGCCGAGCACCCGGCCGATTTCGGCGAGCTGCTCGATCGACATCGCCACATCGAATCGGGCCTCAAGCCATGCGCCCAGAATACGGCCCGGCGTGCCGTCGGGGGCCAGCAAACCCGAGAGCAGCACGTTCGTATCGAGAACGACCTTCACCTCTTGCGGCGACGGGTGCGCGCTTCCCCTACGGCCTCCTCAACCAGGGCTGCAACCTGCTCCTCGGTCATGTCCGCAAAAGCCCGGGCGAGCTCTTCGCGCATCTGATCGAACTCTTCATCCAGCTTTCGGAGGCGCTCGAACAGAGCGATGTCGACGAGGGCGGCCACCGGTTTTCCCGCCTTGGTGATGATCACTTTCCCCTTCCGGTACTGAACCTCACTCAGCAAATCGCCAAGGTTCTGGCGGACGGTCATGGCGGGGGCTTCGCGGATCATGGTTGTTACCTCAATTGATACGATTGGTGCAATTCTGCCAGTTGAGGCGGTTATCCCGCAAACGGAAGGGGGAGCGGAGATCAGTGCCCCGAGTACGCCAGGCTGGTACGTGATCTTAGCTTGGCTCTAACCAGCGAGGTACTGCTGGAGAGTGCGCTCCGGTGTCTCGCCTGTGGCGAGATGTCGAGATGGTACTCAGGCTGTGGCCGCTTTTCCGGTACCGCAGGGTCGCGCGCCTTTGATCGTCGAGCGAGTCCGTCGCTCGGTGCGAAAGGACTGATCACATGACTGGAGGCAAAAGGCAAGATCTGACCCATTCGTGGAGTGACCCCATTCGTGTTGCGATGTAGCACCGAGCGCGTGTTCGTTGGGAAAGACTCAATGTGGTGACGAGGCGTCTTCCGGTTTGTCGACGATAAGCCACGTCGGTAGTGGATGACGGAAGTGCCGCGCTGACATCGCAATCAGCCAGGAATCACCGGTTTGAACGCAGCGAAAGTCCTCAGGCTTGGATGCCCCCGGTGGGATCGTCAGCGATTTCTGGATCTCGG
>CAYZQM010000111.1:18285-20028 GCA_964480175.1 uncultured Sandaracinaceae bacterium | reverse complement strand
CCAGGCGATCTCGCCCTCTTCCGAGGCGTTCGGGCCGGTGCAGCGCTCCAGGTAGATCCGCCACATCCGCGCGCGGGCGAGATCGAAGTAGCCGTACCAGTAGAGGAGCAGCGCGTTGTTGTAGTCGTACGCGGCGCGCACGCCCTCGGAGTCGTGCCGGGCGTCGACCCGCGCGAGGTACACCTCGCGGCCCTGGGCCACCCGCTGCACCAGCTCCGGCATCTCGATCACGGTCACCCGCGGCGGATCCCCGCTCGCGTCCGGCGGCTCGCTCCGCACCTCGAGCTCACCGCGGCTGACCGCTGCCTCCATCAGGCGGGTGAGCGACTCGACGACGCGGCGCGCCGACTCCGAGAGGTACTCGTCGTTGAGGTTCGAGTCCCGCACCGCGGCGTACGCCTCGGCGGCGGGCTCGTACTGCTCCGACCAGTACAGCGCGTCCGCGAGGTTGTACTGGATGTCGTACGAGTTCTCGCTGTTGGGATACGCCTCGAGGTACGAGCGGTAGCCGTCGGCGGCCAACCGGTACTCGTCCATGGCGCACTGAAGACGCGCGTTGGCGATCTCGAAGTCGCGCTCGCCCGCGGCCATGACCGCCTCGCGGCGGCAGGTCGTCGCCAGCTGGTGGTGGTGGATCGCGCTCTGGATGAGCGCGGCCTCCGCGAGCTCGGCGACGTGCTCGAGGTCCGCAGGGTTGTCGAGGTTGGCGTTGTACCACTCGCTGCCCGGGCCCAGGCCACCGAGCGCCTCGATCCACTCCTGCTCCCGCTGCCGCTGCTCGAGGCGAGCGTACGCGCGGGACACGTTGTGCGTGACGTCGGGCACCCGGCGATCGAGCGGCCAGCGGCGCAGCGCGAGCTCCCAGACCTCGATCGCGAGCTCGTAGCGCGCGGCCTCGAAGAGCGCGTCACCGAGCGCGAAGTAGATCTCCGGCGTCCACGGCCGGTCTTGGGGCATCAGGCTGGTGTCCTGCACCCGGGTGACCGGGGAGACCGAGTCGGGGATGCCGTCCTCTTCCCAGTCGTCGTACGCGAACGTGAGCGCCATGTACTGCACGGCCTCACCGCGCAGCTCGGAGCCCGCGCGACCGGTCCGCGCCTCTTCGGCGTCCGACCACTCGATCAGGTTCGCGAACGCCTGCAGCGCCTGCGGGTAGCGGCTGCCGCGGTAGTACGCCCAGGCGACCTTGTAGAGCGCGAGGTTGTAGTGGGCGTCCGTGGGATCCGCGAGCACGTACTGGTACGCCGCGATGGCGCGCTCGAGGAAGAAGGGCTCGGGGTCGAAGTCGAAGTGGTACTCGCCGATGCGCAGCCACGTCTCCATCGCGAACTCGGCGCCCTCGCGGACCGGCGTGCAGCCGACGTAGGGATCGACGAACTCGGTGGGGACCTCTTCCTCGGGCGCGCTGGGCGTGAGGCCGAGCGAGGGATGCGCGGCGAGGCGCGCGGCTTCCTCTTCTTCCGGCGTCAGCTCTTCGCTCACGGGCTCGGCGGGCGGCGGACCGGTGTACGTGAAGTGGTTGGCGCAGACGAGCGCGCGCCACGCGGCGATGGCCTCCTCCAGCTCACCCATCTCGTTGAGGCAGTAGCCGATGAGGTAGTAGACACCGTCGATGTGCCGGTAGGCGGGGAAGCGCGCGAGCAAGTCGCGGTAGAGCTCGATCACCGGCGCGAAATCGGGGTGCCCCGTGCCCACCGACGTGTCGGCCTCGAACGCGAGCGCGGCGCGCTCGTAGTAGAGCTC
>CAYZQM010000111.1:2429-18275 GCA_964480175.1 uncultured Sandaracinaceae bacterium | reverse complement strand
ACATCGCGTCGGGCGTGTAGCGCTCGTCGTTGGGATAGCGGCGGATGAAGCGCTCGAGGTGGACGATCGCGTCCTCCATCGCCTCGCGCGTGAGGCGCTCTTCCTCCGCGATCTGACGGGCGTAGCCGGTCTCGCGCTCGCGCCGCTGGCGCAGGTAGTCGCGCCGCAGGATCGAGACGATCGCGTTGCGGTAGCCGGTCCCCGAGCGGGTGAAGCGGTCGACCTCGGCCTCGAGCTCGAGCAGCGCTTGGATCTGCTCCGGCGTGGGCGGCGGGCGCTCGTCGACGATGCGCCGATCGGTCGTGTCCAGGAAGGACGGCGGCGGCACGTCCGTGGTACCGGCCCAGGGAGGCGGCGCCGTGGGATCCGTCGTGGTGGTGGTCGTCGTCGTGGTCGTCGTGGTCGTCGCAGCCGACGTGCCGGCATCGGCGTCCTGCGCCGCGACGGAGGAGGCGGAGAGGCCCACGACCAGCGCGCCGATCCCCGCGACGCAGGAGAGCGTTTCGAGTTTGCGCATCGTCATTCCGGACCTCGCGACGTGCCCTCGTCGGCGCCCGACGTCTCGTCCATGATCTCGGCGAACTCGTCGTCGAGCGCCTGGATCTCGCGGGAACGATCCCGCGTCAGCATCTCCACCCGCATCCGGTGCTCCTCGCGGCGGGCCCACGCGACGTCGACCCGGCCGACGTCGGCGCGCAGCACGAGGTCGTAGAAGCGCCGCTGCACGTTGCGGAAGTTCATGTACGCGACCGCGCCGACGACCTCTTCGGCCTCGGCCTCGAGCTCGGCGAGCGAGGTGCGGTAGCCCTCGACCAGCACGCCCTCTTCGCGGACCTCGGCGAGCGTCTCGTTCGCCCGCGCGCGGGCGGTCTCCTCGAGGCGGCCGTCGTGGCTGTCGAGCATGCGCTCCACCGTCACGATGCGGGTGAAGAGCTGATCGGAGCGGCTGTCGCCGCCGCCGAGCGCATGCTCGCGATCGACGAGCCGGTTGTACTCGGTGCGGAGCGCCTCGTGGTGGGTGTAGCGGTCGTCGCCGACACCGACCTGCAGGCGCGCGGTCGACACCTCGATGCGCAGGCTCTCGATGTCCGCGCGGTACACGGTGAGCTGCTCCCGCTGCCGGGCGAGCTCCTCGCGCACGGCGGCCAAGCCCGACGGCTCGCCCTCCCCCTCGGGGCGGGTCTCGATGTAGTGCTCGGTGGCGGTGATGACCGCCTCCATGCCGTAGAGCTCGGTCTCCATCCGGGCGATCTCGCGCTCCAAGCGGCGGATGCGGCCGAGGACCTCCTCGTCCATCGCGATGAAGTCGTCCTCGCTGGTCGGCATCGTGGAGAGCTCGCGCTCGATCTCTCGACGGCGGGTGCGCACCTCCTCGAGCTCGGCGCCGCCGCGCCCGCTGCGCGACTCGATGGCGATCAGCTGCGCGCGCAGCCGCGCGACGCGGTTGCGGAGCGCCACGTTGCGCTCGCTGTAGTCCCGCAGATCGCTGAAGATGACGACGATGTTCGGGGTCGCGAGCGCCGCCTCGAGGCGCGCCACCAGGTTCGCGGTGTCGCGCACCATGCGGCGGGCCTCGGCGAGATCCTCGAGCACCGACATCGCGCGGCCCATGTCGCCCTCGATCTCGGCCCAGCGCTGGGCGAGCGGCGGCAAGAACGCGCCGACGTCGAAGGTCTCCATGTTGTCGCGGACGAGCTGCCGGAAGTAGCCGACGGGGTCGGCGGAGTGATCGGCGATCATCTGATCGAGCTCGACGCGCACCGGACCGAACTCCGCAGCGACCTCACGAAAGACCGCGTACGCCTCGTCCAAGCGACCGTTGCGGAGCAGGAGGTTGGCGCGCAGGAGCTTGCCGTCCGGGATGTAGCGCGAGTCGGGCGCCGCCACGGTGAGCACCTCGAGCGCACGCTCCGCGCGCACCGAGTCGCCCAGGCGGATGTACACCCACGCGATCTCGTAGAGCGCGATGTCGAAGCGCGACGACGTGCGCGGGATCGCCTGGTAGGCCTCGATGGCCTGCTCGAGCTGATCGGTCTCGTAGTAGAGGCGGCCGAGCGCGAGGTGCGCCAGCTCGGCGACCGCGCGGTGCTCATCGGTCGTCGCCTCGGTGCGCAGCACGCGGGCGAACGCCTCGATCGCCTGGGGGTACTGCTCGCGGACCGTGTAGATCACGCCGATGAAGTAGAGCGCCTGCGGGTAGTAGGGGCTGCCCTCGGCGACCGCCGCGAAGCCCTGACGTGCCTGCTCGAGCAGCTCGACGTCGATCACGGGGCGGGGCGCCGCCTCACCGCTCGCGCCGATCGCGCCGCCACCGATGCCGGACGTCGAGCCGACCGTCGTGCCCGGATCGATCCGCAGGATCTCTTCGGTGGGCACCGCGCGGCTGTAGAGGTACTTCGCGCGGAAGTAGGTGGTCGTCGCCTCGATCTCCGCCGGAGGCAGGCGAGAGAGCGCGTTGAACACGTCCTCGATGCCGTCGAAGTCGCGGGTGTGGATCGCGATCTCGATCAGGCGACCCAGCGCGCGCTGGGTGTAGGGGCGGAAGCGGCTCTCGCTGGCGTGGTCGATGACGACGCGGAACTGGCTGCGCGCACCGAAGTAGTCGCCCGCGCGAAAGAGCGAGTCCGCCAGGAGGAACTGAGCGTCCGGATACGCCGCGTGGTCGGGGTAGTTCTCCACCAGGTCGGTGAAGATGATCGCGGCGTGGATGTAGTCCTGCAGCTGGTAGAAGAGCTGGCCGTCGGTGAGCCGCTCCTCCACGTAGGTCGGGCTGCGACGCTGGTTCACCTCGAGCGGCTCGTGCACCAGCGCGTCGGCCATCCCCTCGATGGAGGTGATCTCGCGGGTGATCGAGTCGAGGTCCTGCGCGTGCGCGCTGGGCGCGGCGGCCGCGATCGAGATCGCGATCGCGCCATGCGCAGCGCGGACCCACCTGGCCAGCTTCCGGCCTGCCATGGGGCTCACTCCTCTGCGGCCGGCGTGGCCGCGTCGCCAGCGCTCGCGCCGCTTCGCCCGCGATCCCCGAGCTCCTCGTCCTCGACGACGTAGCGCACCGCGGGGCGCTCCTCGAGCGGCGCGGTCGGTCCACCCTTCTCGTACGCGACGACCCGCACGCTCACGCGGCGCCCCTCGGGCGCGCTGAAGGTGTGGCTGGAGCGCACGCGGAAGCGGTAGCCCTTGAGGTAGGAGAAGATGCCGTAGCCGTTGCCTCGGTACTCGAGGTTGGTCGTGAGGCTGTGGTCACCCGGGACGATCGAGCCGTTGAACACGTCGAACTCGGTCTGGTCGCCGAGGGTGCCCTCCTCGTCGGCCTTGTTGAAGATGCGCGCGCCGTCGAGGGCGTACGCGGCCTTCACCAGCCGGTAGGAAGAGGACATGCGGTTCTCGTGGACGATCACGGCCTGGGCGCCGGCGGTCACGATGCCGAGCACGGTCTCCGCGAGCAGCGACAGACGCGCCTTGCTGCGGAAGATCTGCTCCTTGAGCGCGTTGATACGCGTCTCGAGATCACGGAGGCGCACCGCGTAGGTGCCCGCGTCCATCTCGGGCAAGGCTCCGGTGGCCGGGGCGGGCACCGCGGACTCGTCTTCCGTAGTGGTCGCGGCCGTGGTGGTGGCCGTGGTCTCGGCCGTGGTGGTCGTCGTCTCGGTGCCCGTCGGGGCAGCGTCCTGTGCGACCGCGATACCTGCGAGCAGCGTCGCTACCGCAACCCACGACCAGAGTGCCATCACCCTGCGCATCCTCTACTCCTCTACGCGAGACCCCCCAGGGGGCGGGCCAAGTTCTATCAGCGATGTTCTCGTGGCCACCCCTCCCAGGACTCGCAAGAAGCCGGAGGCATGGATGCGGGCACGGACTGCCACGAAAGCCTCGGGCTTGTACCATCGGGTTCTGAAGGGGTCAACGACGGCTGGGCGAGCGTGGCCCGCCGTTCACAGGCGCGGGTTGCATACATGGAGTGGCATCCGTTCCAAGCTCGCTACAATGCGCCCCGATGTGCTGGCCCCTGAGTAGACCGCACGACGCCCTCGCGCGTCTGTGCCTGCCGTCGCGCGGAGCCGGCCGGTGGTGAAGCCCAGCTGGGACGGAACGAGCGACGAAGAGCTGCTGCGGCGCTTCGGTGAAGGCGACGCACGCGCGTTCGAGGAGCTCATGCGCCGCTACCAACGACCCATCTACAACTTCATCCTCCGCTCGGCGCGTGATCCCGAGCAGGCGGCCGAGCTGTGTCAGGAGACGTTCCTCAGGGTCGTGCAGCGCTCGGGCGACTTCCTCGGCGGCTCCAAGGTCAGCACCTGGATGTACACGATCGCGCGCAACCTCTGCATCGACAACAGCCGCAAGATGGTCTTTCGGCGGCACAAGTCGCTCGACGCGAAGATGGGCGGCGAAGACGGAGAGGGCCGCAGCATGCTGGACACCGTCGCGGATGCCGGCGCGGGGGCCGATCGCGAGCTGATCGGCGCCGACATCAAGACCCGCCTCTTGGCAGCGGTGGACGAGCTGCCCGAAGAACAGCGCGAGGTGTTCTTGCTGCGCGAGCTCCAGAACCTGGCCTTCAAGGAGATCGCCGACATCGTCGGCGTGCCCGAGAACACGGTGAAGAGCCGCATGCGCTACGCCCTCGAGCGGCTGCAGCGCGCGCTCGCCGAGTACGAGGACTACGCGAAGGAGCTGTCGCGATGAGCGCCGCCGACTGCGAACGCTGGGAGAACCGCCTGCTCGACCTCGCGTACGGGGAGATCGAAGAGGACGGCGAGCGCGAGGTGCGGGCCCACCTCGACGGCTGTGAGCACTGCCGCCGCTCGCTCGAGAAGCTCGAGCGCGGTCGAGCGCTCGCGCGGCACCTGCCTCGAGAGGACGCGCCCGCCGACGCGATGCAGGTCGTCCTGCGCGCGGCGCGCGACAAGGCGCTCGAGATCGAGACCGCGCGCGCGAGCGCCACCGCGACCGCAGCGCAGCTCAAGCAGGAGCCCGCGCGCGAGCCCGAGGCGGGCGACTGGTGGACGACGGTGCTCTCGATCGTGATGGCCCCGCAGTTCGCGATGGCCACGCTCCTCTTGCTCACCGTGGGCGTCGGCTTGTGGTGGTTCCCCGGCGGCGGCGGCAGCTCGTCGAGCTCGGGCGCGCCGCTGCTCTCGGAGCCGAGCGAGCTCGCGAGCGGCCCCGAAGCGCTCACCCCCGCCGACCCGATCCACTTCGACGTCGATCCGCGTACGGGACGCCTCGCGACGCACACGGACGACGCCGACGAAGGCGCGCGGGTGGCGTCCTCCGATCGCCGCGGCATCCGCCCTGGTCCTCGCGGGCCGGTCGAGTCCGACGACTCCCCGAGCGCGGCGGCCGCCGCCGCGACGCTTCACCTCGAGGACGAGCACGCTGCGGGCGTGGTCGTCGACGGAGTGCTCCCCAGCACCAGCGGGTCCACCGACTCGCTGGGCATCGCGGCGGACATGGACGGCACCGAGCGCTCCGCGGCGATCCCATCGAGCACCGCGCCGACCACGCCCTCGGGCGCGATGCCGTCCGAGGCGCCGTCTCCCGACTCGACCCCCAGCACCGCGCCCATGGCGAGCGCAGGACACGCCACCGCTGCCGCGACGCGATCGCTCGACGAGGTGGAGGCCCCGTCGCCCGAGGGCGACGTGATGATGGCGGCTGCGCTCCTGAACCAGGCGCGCGAGCTGGCGCGCGGCGGTCGCGATCGCGACGCGATCGGACGCTACGTGACGTTCCTCTCTCGCTACCGCACCTCGTCGAACGCGCCGGCCGCGATGCTCGAGCTGGCCGAGCTCTATCGGCGCACCGGCGCGCTGAGCCAGGCGCGGACTTGGCTGGAGCGCGCGGCCGCGATCCCGTCGAGCGCCGCCGCCGCGCGTCGCGAGCTGGTTCGCCTCGAGGCCGCGGAGCGCGAGCTCGCCGGTGATCGCGCGAGCGCCGAGCCGACGTACTGACCCCGGTCGCCGCCTCACGCGGAGGGAGCGGGGTGGGCGGCCTCGCCTCGGGAGCGCGCTTGGCGGCGCGCGACCCAGACGGTACGCTCTGCTTCGATGCGCACGCTGTCTCGCTGGGTCCTGAGCGCCACGCTCGCGTTCGCTGCGCTCGTCGGCCCGACGATCGGACACGCGCAGGAGAGCACCGAGGCGCCGCTCGTGCTCTCGGTCGAGGGTGCAGGTGCGCGCCTGAGCGTGACCCGGCTTCGTCGCGCGCTCGGCACCGTGCTCGGCCGACCGATCCTGCGCATGACGGACGCGGGCGCGTGCGACGCGACGGGCACGCTGCACATCGCGTTCAGCGGACCCCGCACGTGGATCCTGCGCCTCGACGCCGGCACCACCCACGCGGTGCGCACGATCGAGGTGCGGGGCCCGGCGCTCGAGACGCTCGTCGGGGTCGCCGTCGATCTGGTGCGACGCGGAGCCGCAGCGGGCGAGCCAGCGGTCGCGAGCGCGTCCGGTGGCGCGAGCCCGGACGCCGCGACGCCGCGGCGAAGCGTGGTCGCCGAGCCTTGGGGCGATCCCCGCCTCGCCGCCGCGAGCGAGATCCTCGATCCCTTCGAGGGGATGCCCGTCGCGCGCGTGGTCGTCTTCGCCAGCAGCGAGCTGCTCGATCCGTTCGCCGCCGTGGGCGCCTCGGTGCGCGCCGCGTCGCATCCCGAAGTGCTGGATCCTTGGCGCTGAGGTAAGCACCCGCTCCCGTGACGCGCATCCTCGGCATCGGCTGCGGCTTCTTGGCCTTCGCGACGTTCTGCGGCGCGGGGCTCTCGCTCTCGGCGATCCTCGCGGTCTTCTCGCCGGAGACGGACGCCGCGAGCGGCTTTCTGGCGGACGTTCGGCGCGACGACTGGGAGAGCGCGCTCGCGCGCACCAGCCGCGACTACCAGAGCCACCACACCTCCAGCGATCTGGCGTCGCACGTCGGGGAGATCGGCGCGCTCGACGGACACAGCCTCGCGTTCCTCACCTCGGCGGAGTCGGTCGACGAGCACCGCGCGCGCGTCGAGGGATCGCTCTACGGCGGCGGCGGCGAGACGCCCATCGCGTTCGAGCTCACCGAGGAGGGCGGCTACTGGTACATCGACCTGGTCGTCGTCCGGGGAGCCCGGCTCGAGTGATGCGCTCGCTCGCCCTGCTGCTCGCGCTCGCGCTGGTGCCGAGCGTCGCGCTCGCGCACGGGCGGGAGCCGTCGGTGGGGCTCGTCACGTTCGATCGCAGCGATCGCGATCACATCGTCATGCGCACCACGTGGACCCTGCTCGAGAGCCACGACGGCGGCGCGAGCTGGTTCTGGCGCTGCGCGGTCGCGGTCGGCTTCGAGCGGACGACCGAAGATCCGCCCGTCGTGATCGCGAGCGACGGCACGACCATGGTCGGCATCTTCGACGGCTTGGTGCGGAGCGACACCGACGGCTGCAACTTCATCCCGAACCCGGACGCGGACGTCGACAACCTCTATCTGATCGATCTGATCGACGGGCCCGAGGGTCCGACGGTCAGCTACGGCGTGACCTCGCCTGGAGATCAGCCGAACACGGTCGTTCGCAGCGGGGACGACGGCACGAGCTGGACCGTCCTCGGGGTGCCCAACACCGAGGTGCTGCTCGAGCGGGTGCGGGTCGCGCCGAGCGATCCGTCGCGCATCTACGTGAGCGGCGCGATCCCCGCGCGCGGCGGCATGCCGCGGCGCGCGCTCTTCTACCGGAGCGACGACGGCGGCGAGACCTACACCGAGTCGCAGATCGCGCTCGAGGGCGAGGAGCGCAACGTCCACGTGCTCGCCGTGGATCCCACCGATCCCGATCGGGTGCTCGTTCGGGTGGTTCGCCTCGTCACCGATCTCGTCCCCGAGCGCCTCTTGATCAGCGAGGACGGTGGCGAGAGCTGGGAGACCGCCGCGAGCCTGCTCGAGATCACCGGGCTCACGTTCTCGGACGATGGCAGCCAGGTCTGGGTCGGCGGCTGGGACGGCGCGTTCTTGCGGTCGGACGCAGGCGGTGCGGCGGGCACGTTCGTGCCGGTCGCCGGACAAGAGGAGCTGCGGGTGCGCTGCCTGAGCTACCGCCCCGGCGAGACGCCGGGCGACGGCGAGCTCTGGGTGTGCGTCGACGATCTGATCTACGACTACGCGCTCGGTCGCTCGGTCGACGGCGGCTCCAGCATCGAGCCGCTCTGGGGTCTCTTGGACGTGCGCGTCGACACGGGCTGCCCCGCATGCAGCGGCGTCGGCGGGATCTGCCCGGCGTTCTGGGCCGACGTGGTCTTCGATCTCGGCCTGCCCGACGAAGGGCCGCCCTTCGCCGCGGGCACTTGCGACGCCGGCCCCTTCGACGCCGGGACCTCCACGATGGACGTCGGCGCCGAGGCGGAGCCCGCGACCGGATGCGGATGCCGCGCGCAGCGAGGATCGAGCGCCCCTTCGCTGCTGGCCGCGTGCGCGCTCGCGCTGCTCGCGCTGCGTCGTCGGCGCTGAGCGCCTTCCGCGCGTCCCCGCAGGGCCCGTCCGCCGGAAGCGGCGTGCGGTCGCGCCCGACTTCCGTATGATGCGCGCCCTGATGACCGAGCTCGTTCGTTTCAAGGGCACCGACCGCTATCTCACCAACGAGGCGCTGGAGGCCGCCGTCAACTGCGCGCTCGTGCTGCAGAAGCCGCTCTTGGTGCGAGGGGAGCCGGGCACCGGCAAGACGCTGCTCGCGGAGGCCGTGTCCGAGGCGATGGGGCTCCCGCTGCTGACGTGGCACGTCAAGAGCACCACCCGCGCACAAGACGGCCTCTACCTCTACGACACGGTGCAGCGCCTCTACGACTCGCGCTTCGGCGACGGTGACGTGAAGGACGTGCGCCGCTACATCAAGCTCGGCCCGCTGGGGCGCGCGTTCGCGGAGAAGAAGCGCGTCGTGCTCTTGATCGACGAGGTCGACAAGGCCGACATCGAGTTC
Organism: uncultured Sandaracinaceae bacterium; assembly: GCA_964480175.1. Lineage (GTDB taxonomy): Bacteria > Myxococcota_A > Polyangia > Polyangiales > Sandaracinaceae > CAYZQM01. Next base: position 9,340 of record CAYZQM010000111.1, on the reverse strand, counting down.
CCCAACGACCTGCTGCACGAGATCGACAAGATGCGCTTCCGCATCCAGGAGGTCGAAGAGGACGTCGTCGCCACCGAGCGCCCGGTCGTCATCATCACCAGCAACAACGAGAAGGAGCTGCCCGACGCGTTCCTCCGTCGCTGCGTGTTCCACTTCATCGACTTCCCCGATCAGGAGCTGATGAAGCGCATCGTCGAGGTGCACCACCCCGAGCTCGAACGCGCGCTGCTCGAGCAGGCGCTCTCCGTCTTCTACGAGCTCCGCTCGATGGCGCGGCTTCGCAAGCGGCCCTCGACGAGCGAGCTGGTCGACTGGATCGCGGTGCTCCGCGCGCACGGCATCGGGACGGTCGAGCTCTCGAGCAAGATCCCCTTCCTCGGCACGCTGCTGAAGAAGGAGCAGGACATGGTCGCGCTCGCCGATCAGCTGAGCGGCGGTCGCCGCTACCGCAGCTGAGCCTGCGTGAACGCGCGTCTGTCGGCCTTCTGGGCGCAGCTGCGATCGCTCCCCGCGGGGACGCGGCTCGAGCTCGTCGTGCTGGTCGCGGTGAGCGCGCTCTTGGCGTGGCCGTTCGTGGCCGCGCAGTGGCTGCCGCTGGTCGACTACCCCGAGCACCTCGGCACCATCGCGGCGCTGCACGGCGCGGGCAGCGATCCGCGGTTCTCGCCGTACTTCGTCGTCGACTATCCCCGCACCCAGTACCTGCTCTTCTATCTCCTGGGCGACCTGCTCGCGTACCCGCTCGGCATCGACGGCGCCGGGCGCGCGACGGTGATCCTGAGCGTCGCGAGCCTGCCGCTCGCCGTCGCCATCTGGCTGCGCGAGCACGGCCGCCCGATGATCCTCGGCGCGCTGGCCGGCGGCGTCGCGATCCACGTCTACGTGCTGTGGGGCTTCTTGAACTACGCGATGGGGATGTCGCTCGCGATCGTCGCGCTCGCCGCGCTGACGCGCGTGGTGCGTCGCCCCGACGCGATCAGCGCGACGTGGCTCGCGCTCGCGGCCCTCGCTGCGTTCTACGCGCACGCCCAGACGTTCGCGTTCTTCGGGCTCGCCGCGATCGTCACGATGGGCGCGCTCTTGCCGGGCGCAGGCTGGCCACGCATGCGACGCGCGCTCGGCTACGCGCTGGCCGCCGCGATCCCCAGCGTGCTCGGCGTCGCGCTCTGGCTGCGCAACTCCGGCGTCATCGAGCGCGGCGTGGCCGGCACCCGCAACGGCAGCGCCGCCGCGCTGGCCGACGCGCCGCCCGGCTTCGCGCCCGCTGCAGAGACGCTCGCGGGCTGGCAGAGCCACTCGTTCGGTCTGTGGCGCGACAGCAGCGGCATGCACCTCGCGATCGCGTTCGCAGCAGCGACGTTGGTGATCGTGATCGCGCGTGGCCTGAGCCGCCGGGGTCCGGCCCAGGGACCGATCCTGATGTCGTTCGCAGCGAGCATTCGGTCGCGCGCGCCGCGGATGCCGCCGATCCCCTCGATCGCGCCGGAGCTCGTCCTCTTGCTCGCGGCGGCGCTCTACTTCTTCGCGCCCCAGAGCTACCGCAACATCGAGCCCATCAACCTTCGCTTTCTGCCGCTCACGCTCGCGCTCTTGCCCGCGCTCGGGCCGCGCGCTGCGCTCGGGACCTGGACGCGGCGCACCGTCGCCGTCGTCGTCGTGTCGCTGACGTTCTTCGCCGCGCAGATCCACCGCGAGCACTTCGCGGCGACCGACGCGGAGATGGCGGATCTCGATCAGGCGCTCTCGCACACCGAGCCAGGCGCGCGCGTGCTCGGGTTGATCTTCGATCGCGAGAGCCACGTCGCGAGCCTCCCCATCTACCTGCACGCGCACCAGTACTACCAAGCCGAGGTGGGGGGTCTGTCTTGCTTCGGGTTCGTCGAGTTCCCGATCTCGCCCATCCAGTACCGCCCGGGCGCCGAGCCGCCCACCTTCCCTCCCCGATTCGAGTGGACGCCCGAGCGCTACGATCATGCGCGCTACCAAGACGCGTTCGACTACTGGTTGATCCGTCACCCCGATCGCGGCGCGCCCCGCACCATCTTCCGCAACGGCACGCCGCCCGAAGCCCTCTACGAAGGCTACCGCTGGACCCTCTACGGTCGCAGCGGCGCGCCTTCGCGCTGAGCCTCCATTTCGCGCGTCACATCGCGTGAAGCGTGAGGGTCGCGTAAGCGCCGCCGGGAGTCGGCGCGAGATCGAGTCCGAGGCGGGCCGTGCCGGCGTCTGCCGGATCGCCCCACGCATAGATCGGGATCTCCGCCTCGTGCTGGGAGGTCATGCCGACGATGAAGAGCACGAGCCCCGAGATCTGCAGGAGCCCGGACGTGATGGGGAGCGCGGGGTGCGGCGCTTGGAGCCCGAGCTGCACGAAGGGGCCGACGATCGGGAGAATGGACCACGCCATCGCGTCCTCCTCGAGGGAACCGTCTCGGTCGTGGGAGACCGCGTTGAAGATCGCGGTGCCTGCGATGTCGAGCGCCCAGCCCGCGAGAAACAGGCCGAGGCCGAGGCCCCACAGCCCTCGGTCGGACTGCACCTCGCGTCGGGTGCCGACGAGCGTGCGGCCGCGCCGATCGTGCATGGGGACCACGGCGCCCGACGACGTCTCGGCGTAGCCGGGCGGGACGTACGTCGCGGCGGGGGTCGATGGTGTGGGAGTCGATGTTGCGGGGGCAGATAGCGCGGTGGTCTGCGCCGCGGCGGGTGAGGCGGTGCTCGCGAAGGCGAGCCCACAAGTGAGCGTGCAGGTGACGAGCGTACGGATGAGCATGGTCTTCTCCTCGGTGGGTGGGAGCGCACCAGCGCAACCGCCAGGCCAGCGCGATGTCCCCGCGGATCGCACGCAGCGCGAGGCTCGTGCGCAGCGCACTGCACACGCGCACGTGCACTGCGCTGCACGGTGCCTTCCCAGCGTGCGCTGCACGGTGCCTTCCCAGCGTGCGCTGCGCTCACCGCGCCTCACGCGGCGGCGGTTAGACGAACGGGCCGGTGATCGCCAGGGTGAGACCGTCGACCTGGAGGTTCACGAACATCGCCGTGCCGTCGGGGGAGAAGCACACGCCTGCGAGCTCGCTCTCGGAGAGCGCGTTGCGCGCGAAGTCGAAGATCTCGCCGGTGACGGGATCGAGCCCGCGCAGGTGATCGCGGCCGCCGCCGTCTTCGCAGAAGTAGAGGCGGCCGCCCGGACCCACGGTCACGTTGTCGGGCATCTCGAGATCGGCGACGCCGCGCGAGCTCGCGAGCACCGAGAGCTCGCCTCCGTCGCCGTCGGGCGTCAGCTCGAGCACCTGCCCGAGGAGGTTCTCACCTCCGATCGAGGCGCACACCACGAGCGACACCCGCTCGCCATCGCGGCGAAGACAGATACCCTCCCCGCGCGCGATCCGCGCAGCGCCATCGGCCTGGGCCCGAGCGCGCACCACGTCGTCGTCGGGCGTCGGCTCGCGCACCGGGACCCAGTCGATCTCCACGCGATGGTCGAGCTCGATGCCCGTGTCCATCGCGGGGCGACCGCGCACCCGCAGCGCCTGCAGCTCGCCCTCGAATGGCGTGCTCATCTGATGCGGCACGAAGCGGTACAGACACCCATCCTCCCGATCCTCGGTGAGGTACGCGATGTTCGTCGCGGGATCGACGACGGCGGCCTCGTGCCGGAAGCGGCCATAGCCGCGCACGACACGCGGTGGCGCGACCGACATCGCGTCCGGATCACACACGAACACGAACCCGTGATTCGGCTCGACGGACTCCTCGCAGCTCAGCCAACCCCAGGGCGACGTGCCGCCCGCGCAGTTCACCGTCGTGCCCGCGAGCACGAGGTTCGTGCTCACGCGCTCGGCGGTGCGCGGATCCACGATCACCCGCGTCACGCCGCCGGAGCCTCGCGGGTCGTAGGCCTCGGTGGGCATGCGCCCGCTCGGCGAGGGGCCGAGGTTCGGCGTGCCCAGCGGGTTCTCGTGGTTGCGCATCAGCGCCCAGCGTCCGTCGTCGAGCTGAAAGCAGGCCATGCCGTCGGGGCGCGCGGGCACGACGAGCCCGTCGTCCATCGGCGCGCCCACGCGATCGATCACGCGGTACGAGAAGCCCTCGGGGAGATCGAGGATCCCGGCGGGGTCGGGGCGCATCGCGCCGAAGGGTCCGGGGCGCCACGGCGCCATGCGCTCCTCGAGACGCGCGTAGAGGCTCGGCCCCGCGAGCCCCACCGCGCCCGCGCCGAGCACCAGCCCGGCTCCACCGAGCCAGGTGCGTCTGCTCCAGCGAGGTACGTCGGGCACGAGGGCTTCATGGCGAGAGTCGGCCACCGGAGCAAGCGCGGGGTGCGTCGAGGCGGTGCCGCGCGGGCGACATCGACGCGCAGCCGCCTCAACGCGGTGCGGGCGGCCTGCTACAGCTCGACGATGCGCATGGCGGCGATGGCGTTCCCGATCGTGCTTGGGCTGATGGGCTGCGGCGCGACCGCGACGTCGACGCGCGCGGCAGGCTCGAGTGGTGAGGACACGCCGCCTGCCGAGCAGTGCACGGCCACGCTCCGCATCGAGCCCCTCGACGAGCGGACCGAGCCCGGCGAGGACGTCGCGATCCCCTTCGCGAGGATCACCGCGGTGCGCCACTGCGAGCGCTCCGGCTCGAGCCGCTTGGTCACCGGCGACGAGCGCGGCATCTGCACCGCCGCGAGCGCGGGCTCGGCTGTCGCGCGCGTGAGCTGCTGGTGGGCAGGCCGCACCAGCGAGACCGTGCTGGTGCAGGTCGATCGCACCCTGGTGGTCCGCCGCCTCGAGACCGTCGACGAGCGCGTCCGCGGTGAGCCCGAAGAGTTGGGCGCGCTCGGCCTGCCGGAGAACAGCGTGCTCGTCCCGCTCGCCCGCGCCGGAGATCGCTAGCCCTCGCGCGCCTCGCTGGATGCGCGTCGCTGGTGCCGTCGCGGGACGTCGGTGCGAGCTCGCCCGACGCCGTGACCTACGCGCAGGTGATGTCGAGCGTGAAGCCCGCGAGGTTCCCGCTGTCCGCGCCGACGTTGTCCTCGATCGACAGCGTCCAGCGTCCGTTCGTCATCGAGCCGCGCGCGCGCGTGACCGTGTGACTGCGGAACGGGTTCCGACGCGCGTGGTTCTGCAGCGTGAACGTCTCGCCGGACGGCGAGGTGAGACGAACGATCAGATCGCTGTGGTAAGTGTGGTTGCCGTCGATGTCGACGCGCAGCGCGCCGATCCGACACGAGCCCCCGACGTCCGCCGTCGCGGTGGTGGTGTGGTTGTCGAAGATGCGGCCGCCCCCACGGCCTCGCACCGTGAAGTGGGTCCCCGGCGGCGGTCCGCCGACACCCGGCGGCAGACCCGTGCCGGGAGGGACGGTGCCCGTCGGCGTGGTGCCGGGCGGCGTGACGCCGAGCCCGGGCGGCGCGGCAGCGACGATCGGCGCCATCACCGCGTTCAGGTTGATCGTGCTGTTCACCGGACTCGCGGTCACGGTCGTCGCGGTGTAGCCCGGCAAGAGGAACGTGAACTCGAAGGTCTGGGTCACGCCAGCGGTCGGCGCGGGTACGGGCACCTGGGTCACGAAGGGCGTCGTACCGAGCAGCGAGCCGCCCCCCGTCACGGTCGCACCGGCAGGCGTGCTCGCCGCGGAGACGGTCACCATCACCATGCCTTCGGGCACCGCGGGCGGGGTCGGCGTCGCAGGAGGCGTCGGGGGGGGCGTCGCGGGGGGAGCCTCACCGCCGCTGCAGGCGGCGAGCGCGAGCGAGAAGGCGACGGCGATCGCGTGGGTGGTGGTGGTGCTTCGCATCGAGTGGTCCGTGTACCAGACCGCGCAGGGCGGGGGAAGGTTGGTCCAGCTACGCGCACACGGCCGCGAACCTCCCCCGAGGCCGTCGCCGCGCCGCACGGCGTCATCCTTTCGCTCTTTTCATCGAGGCGCCGTTGTGGTGGAGTCGGCCCGCTCGATGCGCCGGTGGCTCCGCGTCTCGACGAACTCTCTGTCAGCTCTCCCTCTCTCCGGGTGGACGATGAAGCGTGTCCTGATCTCGATCGTGCTCTCCCTCGCGGCGGTCTGCGTGCCTCCGCGGTCCTCCGAGGCCCAGCCCCCCACCGAAGGCGCGACCGATGCGGAGACGACGCCCGAGGGCGCCGGCGCGGAAGCAGTCCCGGACACGGCGCCGACCGATCTCGCGGAGGAGGCCGACACCGATGCAGGCGCGGACACCCCGCCTCCGCCGCCCCCGCCTCCGCCGCCTCCGCCACCACCCCCTCCGCCTCCTCCGCCCCCTCCTCCGCCGCCGCCCGCGGGCGGTAGCTCGGGCGGTGACTCGCCGAGCACCAGCACCAACGAGATCCCGATCACGGTCAACCTGCACGGCTACTACCGCGCACGCATCGGCGTGTTCGACGCGATGCCGATGCCGAACCCGGACTTCGTGATCGGCGGCTCGCGCGACGGATCGACGGACGTCGCCTTCGGCTACATGCGCCTGCGCCTCGAGCCTTCGGTGGTGTTCGGCAGCAACCCGTACATGCCGGTCGCCGCGCTGCGCACCCAGATCGACATGCTCGACAACGTGGTGTTCGGCGACAACTCGCGCCTCAACGCGACACCGCTCTTCACCAACGATCCCAGCACCACGAACATCTTCGGCACCGAGTCGCCGCCGATCCTGCTGCGGCGCATCTGGCTCGAGTTCATGACCCCGATCGGCCAGATCCGGATCGGCCGCATGGGCTCGTTCGGTGGTCTCGGTCTGCTCTTCAACGACGGCGGCACGACGTCGTTCGCTGGCTCGACGGACACGTCGTTCCGCACCGACTTCGGCGACATGAACACCGGCACCACGTTCGACCGGGTGATGTTCCTGACCCGCCCCCTGTCGATCGTGAACACGCTGGGACGCACCCACATCGCGGAGTACCGCGGTC
>CAYZQM010000111.1:0-2419 GCA_964480175.1 uncultured Sandaracinaceae bacterium | reverse complement strand
CGACCTCGGCAACCTCTACCTGTCGACGAGCCGCCGCGGTCCCGACGGCCAGCTCACCACCCCGATGGTGCTCGGCCTCGCCTACGACTGGCTCGCGGAGGACGTCGGCAGCTACGGCCGGCCCTCGGGCACCGGCCCCCTGGCGGAGGCGGACTACTCGGCCGGCATCATCCGCGATCGGAGCCGCATCCCCTACGCGTTCCTCGGGGGTCCGACGTCGCTCGGTGATCGCTATGGCTACCGCGCCGGCGAGGACGACGTCTGGCAGACCACGCTGATCCTCGCGTGGCTCGATCCCGAGTTCAACGCATCGATGAACGCGCGCGACGATCTCACCGCCGGCCTCGTCATGGTGCACCGCGGTCAGGCGTACACGCGCAGCGACGTGTGGATCGGCGACGTCTTCTACCGCCTGCGCTACACGCCCGTTCGGCGCCTCTTCCAGATCTACAGCGAAGGCGAGCTGTACACGATCCAGGGCACCAGCAACGCGGTCGCGCTGACCGGTGACTTCTGCAACGAGCCCGGCGCGTCGGGCTACTGCAACAACACCCTGCCCGACGGCACCAACGTCGCGGTGCCCTACGGCACCACGGCCTCGCGCATCGGCGCCAACATCTGGGGCGGCGCGATCCGCCTCGGCATCGATCACCCGAACTTCGCGCTCACCCTCGAGTCTGGGTTCAGCACCGGTCAGGGCGACAACATCCTGATGACCAGCGCGCTGACCCAGCGCCCGAACAACGCCAACTACCAGGTCGGTCTCTTGATGTACCCGATCGTGATGGCGATGCGGACCGCGAACTCGTACCCGTCGCCCGCGCTGTGGTCGGCCGGCGGCGTGACCAACTCGGTCTACTTCCTCCCGCAGGTCCGCTACCGCCCGCTCGGCTACAACGGCGGCCTCGAGATCATCGGCCAGTTCCTCCTCGGCTTCGCCGATCAGCTGAACCCGGCCGTGCTCAACAACCTCGCGGCGCCCGGCGGCTGCGCCGAGACCGTGAGCCCGCAGTGCTTGCTCGGCTGGGAGCTCGATCTCGCGCTCAAGGTCAGCTGGGGCCCGCACGACGAGATGCGCTGGAGCAACGAGTTCGGTCTCATGGGCGTGGGCGACGCGCTCGGCGCGATCGATCCGACCAACCCGAACTGGGGTCGGCTCACCGATCCGCTCATCTGGACCCTCCAGACCCGCATCGCCTTCCTCTTCTGAGCCTCCCCTTTCGAGCTGACGGAGCCACGACGATGACTTCCCGCCTCTCTCTGATTTCGATGCTCGCGCTCTGCCTCGGCGCGCTGAGCGGTTGCTACACCCCCTCGAGTTGCGAGACCTACTGCGGCGCGACTGCAGCCGGTGGATGCGTGCCCAACTGCGTGGCGCTGTGCGAAGAGGATCGCCGCATCGCCCGCGCGACCGACTGCGACGAGTCGCTCGCCGCCGCGATCGACTGCGCGGAAGAGAACGCGTGCACCGAGGTCAACGCGACGACCTGTCGCCCGCGTCCCTGCCGCGGCTACTACGCGCGCTTCGAGGAGTGCGTGGACCGTCGCTGCGTCGCGCACCCCGAGGGCGCCGAGTGCGCGCCGAGCTGCATCACCAACCCGAGCGCGACGAACTGCTCGGTGCGCGAGCCGCGCAGCTGTTCCGCCACGCCCTGAGCCGCCACGCCCTGAGCCCCTGAGCCGCCACGCCCTGAGCCCTCGTCGGGGTCCTCTTCGCGGCGCCGTCGACGCATGCGACGAGGCGGCAGTGGACGCTTGACAGTCCGCCGGCCTCGCCTCTATCGTCCCGCCCTCGGCGCAGGCACTTTCCGTCGCTTTCACGCGCCTATCGAGGACCGATCCCACGATGTCCGACACCAAGCCGAAGAAGGATCTCCGCGCGCGCCTAGGGCGCACCATCGCTCCGAACACGCCCGGAGCACCGGCCATCACGCCGCCCGCCGTCGGCGCCGCCGCCGCGCCCGCTGCGGGCGCTCCCGCGGTGACGCCGCCGCCTGCGATCGCAGCGCCCGCCATTGCGGCGCCCGCGATCGCGGCGCCCTCGCTCCCGTTCGGCGGGCCGGACATCGCGCCGCCGCCCTTCGCGCAGCCCAAGGCCGCCGAGCCGCCCAAGCCGAAGCAGCCGAGCGATCCGTTCGCTGCGGGCCCCGCGGCGGCCGGGCCTCAAGAGGTCCGGCTCGTCATCGACGAGAAGCCGGTCGACGACGCGGAGGTCGGCCGTCAGAGCCGCGGCCGGATGCTGATCGTCGGGAGCCTGTGCGCCGTCCTCGGCGCCACGGTCGGCGGCGGCTTCATGAGCGTCAACGAGCGCAACATCACCTACAACCTCTCGGTCCGCGACGGCGCGAGCATCTACCGCGCAGTCACCGAGTCCTCGAGCCACGTGCTCGAAGCGCAGACGTTGATCCAGCGCATCGCG
>CAYZQM010000110.1:18329-20066 GCA_964480175.1 uncultured Sandaracinaceae bacterium | reverse complement strand
TCACGTCGAGCTCTCCGTCGTCGGTCTTGGCGCGCGGCGCCATCTCCATCGCGCCGCCCGTGAAGCGGCTGTTGGAGAACGAGAGCAACGTGACGGGGCGCTGGTCGAGCTCGCCGCCATCCACGCGGAGGGGGAACGTCGGGGCCTCGAGGTTGATCGCCGTCTCGAAGACGGCGACGACGTAGCCCGCGACCCCGAAGCGCTTGTACTTGGCGTTGGTCCGCGCGCCGACGGTCGCCGAGAAGCCGAAGCCCACGATGTTGAACGAGAGCAGCGCGCCGTCGTGGTGCTCGAGCCGGACGACGTCGCTCTTGTGTCCGCTGCCCTTGGTGATCGCGGCGAGCGCGCCCTTGCTGTCGAAGATGCCGAAGTCGCGCAGGAACGAGTTGCCGGTGCCGAGCGGGAGCATCCCGATGGTGGGGCGCTCGTCGCCCAAGAGCGCCTCGGGCACGCAGCCGTTGATCACCTCGTGGGTGGTGCCGTCGCCGCCGACCACCAAGAAGCGCCGCGCGCCCTGTTGCCAGGCCTCGCGGGCGATGCGCGTCGCGTCGCCTGCAGCGCGGGTGTAGCGGATGTCGTCGAGCTCGACCTTCGCTTCGCGCAGGGTGCGGAGCGCGCTCGGCCCTTCCCTGCCCGAGCGTCCACCGCCTGCTGCGGGGTTGATGATGGCGACGTAGCCGCTCATCCCATCGCCTCGACGGTGCTGGAACGTTCGAAGCCAAAGAGATCACTCGGGCTCGTGCTCGCGAGCTGCTCGCGGAGCTCGTGGCGCTTCACCTTGAGCGATGCCGTGCGCGGGAACTCCGCCTTGGTGATCAGCACGCCGCCGAGGCGCTTGTGCTCGGGCAGGCGGCGATTGCGCTGCCGGATCTGCTCGATGAGCGCGGCGCTCTCCGTGCCCTTGGTCGGTCGGACGACGGCGATCAAGAGCTCCTCGGTGAGCTTCTGCGCGCCTGGCCACAGGTAGCCCGACGCGAAGACCACGAAGTCGTCCGCATGGATTCCCTCGAACGCGCTCTCGACGTCCTCGGGATAGACGTTCTTACCGCCCGCCGTGACGATCATGTTCTTCTTGCGACCGACCAGGTGAAGGTGCCCGCTCGCGTCGATGTGTCCGACGTCGCCGGTGTGGAGCCACCCGTCCGCGTCGAGCACCTCGGCCGTGCGCTCCGGGTCGTCGAGGTAGCCGAGCATCAGCGTCGCGCCCCGGATCCACACCTCGCCGACGCCGCCGTCGCTCGGTCGATCGATCCTGAGCTCGACGCCGTCGACCGCGTGACCCACCGAGTCGGCGCGGAAGGGGCGCATGTCGTTGACGGTCGCGACCGTGCAGCACTCGGTGAGGCCGTAGCCGATCGCGACCGGCAGGCCCCAGCGGTAGAGCTTCTCGGCGACGTCTCGATCGACGAACGCGCCTCCGCAGAAGAGCAGCTCGAGGTGCCCCCCGAGCGCGTCGTGGATCGCGGGCATCAGGCGCCGCGAGACCTCCGCGTTGGGGGCGTCGCGCGTCAGGATCTCGTTCACCGTGCCGAGGAGCTTCACGGCGCTCGCCTGCCATCGGGGGCGCACCTCGATGCGCTCCTCGATCGAGCGGACCATCCCCGCGAGCAACGAAGGCACGAGCGCCATGTGGGTGACGCGCTCGCTCTTCATCGTCGGGAGCAAGAACTCCGAGCGCAGGGTGCGCTGATGCACGACCGCCGCACCGCACGAGAACGGGCCGACGAAGCCGACCAT